>CALLAT010000023.1 GCA_938002085.1 uncultured Pseudanabaenaceae cyanobacterium | reverse complement strand
CTCAAAGCTCAAGTCCGTTAAAACGGACTGAACAGCCCACCAGCGAGGGTTACAGCCCACTAAAGTGGGCTTGCGCTCTTGGGCTGGGAATTTATTCCTAGCTTGCTTCGCCAGTGCTTTTGCGAGCCGTCGAACTCAGGTTACTGGAACCATCGGTGAATAGGCCAAAAACAAAGCTCCACCGCTTCCATTGGGAGCAGTAGAGCTGTTGTCGTCAAAACTGTGTAGCGCTGAGATTTATCAGCCAAAAACTCGTTTAGAGCGGAATCTCACTAGAACGGAATGTCATCGTAATCTGGCTCAGGCGCTGGGGCAGCCGCAGGCGGTGCAGAACGCTGCTGGGGAACCGGCGCGGGGGCCGCTGCCGCCCGAGGAGCCGCCGCAGGGGGAGCCTGCATGGGCGCACCCATGTCAGCACCGGCACCCATGGCATGGATCTTGCTGATGTTTAGCTCAACCAGCTTTTCCTTAAAGCCTGCTGGGTTTTCGAAGGTGTTCATGCGCAGGCGACCTTCGAAGACAAACCGCTGTCCGGGCTGGCAGCGATCCTGCACTTCCTGGGCCATATTGCCCCAACCCACAATCTTGAGGGTGCCCGCCGGATCGTCCGGGCGTAGGCCAGGATATTGAACGACAGCCTCGGCGATCGCGGTTTGATCGGGGGTGTAGCGAGTTTGGGCAGGCTGAACCACTTCAGCCATCAAAATGCATTGGTTCATAGCGCTAGGGAAGCGGTCAGTGGAATCTGTCTAATACAGGTGATCTTACAATGCGAGGCCGTTCCGGTCAGGATTGTCTCACCGATAGTTGAACTTCGGTGAAGGGAGGTTAACAGGGGTTAATGGTTTTCAGCGAATCTCTTGGCTGAGGTCAATAAAGGCTTGGATTTTGCTGCGGTAATCCTGGAGGCTGCGATCCACCCAGTCGCGATCGTCGCCGTCGGCGTAGATATGCACTAGGGGCTCCCCGGCATCGGGCAAAATCAGCACCCAGCGATCGTTGGGATAGTCAACGATCTTGACCCCATCGATCAGCTCTACTTTTTCCGATGGCGTAATTTCGATCAGGTGGCGCATCAAGCGACCCTTGGCATTCCAGGGGCAGCGCAGGGGGTAACGCCGATGGAAAATGGTCGGCAGTTCTGAGCGAATTTGGCCCAGGTTACGCTCCTGGATCGTCAGCATTTCCATCAGCTTGGCAATGCAGAACATGGAGTCAAAGCCGGGATGGAGCTGGGGGAAAATAAAGCCCATTTCGCCACTGCCCCCCAGGACCACGTTGGGATGGCTGTTGCAGGCTTCCATCAGGGCGGTGGGGTTGGCCTTGGTGCGAATCACCTGGCCGTCGTGGCGGCGGGCAATTTGTTCAATGGCGCTGGAGGCGTTGACCGGCACTACCACTGTGCCTCGGGGTCTGGCGGTGAGAATGGTGTGGACCATGAGGGCGGTTAGCTGTTCGCCGCGAATTGCCACACCGGATTCATCAACCAGGATTAACTGTTCGCCGTTGGCTGAGACCTGGACACCAAAGTTGGCTCGCAGGGCTTCCACCACATGGCCCAACTGGCTTAGGAGGGTTTCCCGTTCTAGCTCTGACAGCACCGTTTGCCGCAGGCTGGCGTTGAGCACCACCGCATCCCCGCCAAATTCCCCCAGGAGCAAGGGCAGCACCGCGCCCGAGACCGAATAGGCATAGTCAATCACCACCTTGGCGCGGCTACTGGCGATCGCGTTGGTATTCAAATGGGATTCAAAGGAAGCACTGTAGGTATCAATCACCTGGCTGGGATAGAGAATGTCGCCAATCTCGTGAATCTGCACCCGCCGCAAATCTTCTTTGAAGAAAGCCCCCTCAATTTTCTTCTCACGAGTCTTGGAGAGGTTGATTCCCTGGCTATCAAAAAATTCGATTAGCAGATGATCTGGTCGGTCTGGGTGGATGCGCACATGGATGCCACCCTCAACATCCAGGCGAGAGACAAAGGTTCGGGCAATGGGAATGGCTGTGGATTCGAGATCTTGAATATTGATGCCTACGGACATTAGGCCTGCGATGAGCGATCGCAGCAACATGCGCGAGATACTGCGCTGATCTCGAGACACCGCCACCTGGGAACCTAGGGCCAAGGTCGATCCGTAGGCTGCCCCAAGCTTGACGGCAAATTCCGGGGTAATGTCCACGTTGGCCAGGCCAGACACCCCGCGCTGGCTAAAGAGATTGCGATAGGCGGTGTGGCCCCAAATTAGATTGATATTGAGCGTGGCCCCCGATTCCACCTGCTTGCTGGGCCAAATCCGCACATTGGGGCTAATCTGGGCTTCCTCGCCCACCGTGGACAGCGACCCGACAACGACCCCTTCCAGCACATGGGCCCGCCGTTCGATGTGAGCCCCCCTGGCAACGATGCAGGCTTCCAGGCTGGCTTCTTCCCCCACCCGTACCCCATTCCAAATAATGGGTCGGGACAAATGGGCATCGGCTCCCACGGTGACGTTATCGCCAATGACGCTATGGGCGGTGACTTGCACGCGGGGGCCGATGCGACAGTTTTTGCCGATCAGGACAGGGGCTTCAATTCTCGCGGTGTCATCGATATAGGTGTCTTTGCCGACCCAGACCCCGGCCCGTTGCTGCTCGTAGCCCGCATCCGCGACCATGGCGCCAGCCAGGCAGTCGTACTGGGCCTGGCGATAGGACTCCAAGTTGCCCACATCGCACCAATAGCCCTCGGAGACATAGCCATAGATGGGCTCTCCCTCGGCGAGGAGGCGAGGGAATAAATCATTGGAGAAGTCGCTTTCTTTGCCTGCGGGTAGGTAGTCCAAGACCTCCGGTTCCAGGATGTAGACACCTGTATTGGCAGTGTCGGAGAAGACTTCGCTGGTGGAGGGCTTTTCTAGAAAGCGGTAGATGCGTTGGTCGTCGTCGGTAATGACGACGCCGAATTCGGTGGGGTCTGGGACGCGGGTAAGGATGAGGGTGGCTTTAGACTTTTTTTCGCGATGGAAGGCGATCGCGGCACTCAGGTCAAAGTCTGTGAGGCTATCCCCGCTAATCACCACAAAGGTCTCCGTCAGCAGCTCCGCGCAGTTCTTTACGCAGCCCGCCGTGCCCAGGGGATGTTCATCTTCCACCTCATAGGTGATCTGTACCCCCAGGTCTTGGCCATTTTGGAAATATTCCTGGAGCACCCCCGGCAGGAAATGCAGCGTTGTAATGATCTCGGTAATGTTGTGGCGCTTGAGTAGCTCAATGATGTGATGAGCGATGGGCCGGTTCAGAATCGGCACCATGGGCTTGGGCAAGTCATAGGTCAGTGGACGCAAACGCGTTCCAGAGCCTCCTGCCATTAACACTGCGCGCATACCGACTAGGTCCTGAAGCGATGGAAACCGGGAACGGTCCAGTAACCGCCTGCCTCAGCCTAACCTAGGCTTAGGCTGTCGTGACTCAGCGTATTGGGATGTCACGTAGCTGTTACAACTCTCCAGAGACCCTGTACAAATCGTAAAATTCAAATCGCAAAAGCCAGGTCATATCTGGCTAAGCTGCAAGAAACTGATTTGGGTTGAGCAGTCTAATGTCTATGGCAATGCTGTGGATCCGTTTTGTCACTCTGGCAGGATCAACGCTAGGCGCTAGGATATAGCCGCAGCACCATTGCGAGCCCTCGCAATTGCAGTTCGTTACTACAGAAAGATTATGGGATACATAGCCTTATTTATTGGTGTCGGTGTTTACCTATGGGGCGCATCTAAATTTTGGGCTGGCTTTCGCCGCACGAACTTCACCAGCAATCGATTGATCTTGACTGCCATGTGGCCTGCATTGGTCATTGCGAACCGCTCCTACCGTCAAAATTTCCAAAAAGCCTTAAAGGGTTAAATCGCCATGACCGCCTGGAATTTGCCCGATGGATTTAGCGAAGCCGATCGCCTCCCCGAACAGCTCTCGGCAGTGGCCCAGCGCTTTAACCAGGAGTACGAGGGCAAGCCCTTTGATTTGCCTGAGGAAGTGGAAGCCATGCCGGTCTTCCAGGATTGGGCTGCGGGCTCATTGCAGGCCAAGGTGGCTTCGCCGTTTTGGGAGGTGGCCAAGCCGAAGAAAAATCAGCACTGCTTGGACCTGGGCTGCGGGCTGAGCTTTTTGGTCTATCCCTGGCGAGATTGGAATGCTCGGTTCTATGGCCAGGACATCAGCAGCGTGGCGGTGGATGCGTTGAAGGCCCGGGGGCCGCAGCTCAATTCCAAGCTGTTCAATGGCATTAAAAAAGGGCCAGCTCACCTGCTGGACTATGAAGATGTCCAGTTTGATCTGGTGATTGCCACGGGGGTGAGTTGCTACTACTCCTTGGACTATTGGAAGAGCGTGATGACGGCGGTGAAGCCGTTGCTTAAGCCCGATGGCTTTTTTGTTTTTGATGCGATTGATCCCGACGCTCCCCTGGCAGAGAATTGGCAAATTCTGGAGACTTATATGGGGGCTGAGGTGATTGATCACCCGCTGTCGGATTGGGATGCGCTGATTAAGGCCATGGGCGGAAAGACGGTGAAGCAGCGCAGTAATGACCTGTTTAGGTTGTTTAAGGTGAAGTTTTAGGGAATCAGAATGCTAGAAGTGGTCGCTAGGCTTTGAGCGGGAAAGAAGCAAGGCGGACCCACCCCCTAACCCCTCCCAGGAGGGGGAGTTGAGGCAAGAGGAGTAGTTGCATCACGATATGACGCCTAAAGTTTGGCTCATTGGCGGCACTCAGGAGAGTGTGCTGCTGGCAAATGCTTTGGCAGGGCGGATGATTCCCTTTGTGGTTACTGTCACGACGGCTTCTGCCTGTGCCATGTATGCCTCGGCTTTGGAGCATTGTTCCCAAGCTCAGGTCCATGTGGGTCCCATTGCTTCAGATGGCATGGCAAGTTGGCTGAGCAGCCAAGCCATTGTTGGTGTGGTTGATGCGAGTCATCCCTTTGCCACGGCGGTTTCTGCTGGGGCGATCGCGGCCACCATTCAAGCTCAGCTCCCCTATCTACGCTTTGAGCGAGCTGCGGTTCAACCCTGTGCATTAGACGAAGCCGCGCGACCAGAGCGTCATACGAGCAACATCACCTTGGTCCCGAACCTAGCGGCGCTGCTCAAGCCTGAGCACCTGGTGGGACAGCGAGTCCTGTTGGTTCTGGGTTATCGGATGCTGCCCAACTTTCAGCCCTGGCAAGATCAGAGCACCCTCTTTGCCCGCATTCTGCCGTCCCAAACCGCTTTGGATGCCGCATTGGCAGCAGGCTTTACCAGCGATCGCCTCATTGCACTCCGCCCTCCTATTTCGCCGGAGCTGGAGCGATCGCTGTGGCAGCAATGGGGCATTACCAAGGTGATTGCAAAATGTTCAGGCAAGGCTGGTGGGGAGAATATTAAGCGGGCGATCGCGGCGGAGCTAGGGGTTCAGCTTTGCTTAATTCAGCGACCTGCTGTGGATTATCCGGCCCAGACCAGTGAGGTGGCGGAGGCGATCGCCTTTGCCCAGCAAGCCTTTGCCCAATCCAATTGTTCTGCTTAATGGGGGCGGCGAGGAACCAATAACCAGGAGCCCATGGCGAACAGTAAGCTGCCACTGAGGTGCAAACAAGAGGCAAGGGTGACTGCGGCTAAATTCTCTAAAATTGCGTCTACAACAAAAATCAGCGAGCCAGCTAGAAATAACCAACTGGCCCAGGTGGCACTGCGCAACGACACTCCGGGGTCTGTGACTTCCCCCTGAGTTTCAGTTGCAGCGGAGATGACGGGTTGTTTTTCTAGGGTAGAGGGATCCATCGGGGGGCGATCGCAACAACAATCAAAGCTCACTTCCAGACCATGGCCATCACATCTTTAGACCACCTTGTTCTTACAGTTACAGATATTCCCAAAACCCTTGCCTTTTACCAGCAAGTCTTGGGCCTGGAAGCCCGCGCCTTTGTCTCTGCCCCAGGAGAACAGCGTTGGGCACTGCACTTGGGTCAGTGCAAAATCAACTTGCACCAAGCGGGCCAGGAATTTGAGCCCAAGGCCCAGCGACCCACGCCCGGCTCTGCGGATCTCTGTTTTGTCAGCAGCAAGCCAGTGAGCGAGCTCATCGTGCAACTGAGTCAGGCGAAGGTTCAACTTATTGAGGGGCCGGTCCATCGAACTGGCGCAACGGGTCCCATCTGCTCCATCTATTTTCGCGACCCCGATGGCAACCTGCTCGAAGTCTCAAACCTGCTGGAGTAAACAGAGGGGCTTCTGCCTTCTGGCTCCAATACAGAAAAGGCGGATGCCAAGGTACTGCGTGAACACCATGGCTGCTTCCAAACGTGGCTGCTTCCAAACGTGGCTGCTCCCAAACATGACTGCTCCCAAACATGACTGCCACCATAGCTGCTGCCCATAGAGGCTAAAGACCAATCCAAGACCAAAAATCCTGGCGAGTAAATAGCTGGGTAATCAAGATTGCAGCAAAGCCCAGCATGGCAAAGCGGCCATTGAGGCGCTCAGCGTAGTCGTTCCAGCCAAAGGAAGGCTCATCCGTTGAAGTTTCTTCCGCTGTTTCAGTGGCAGTGCTGTCAGGGGTAGACACCGATTTGGACTTCGGCTGATCGCTTGGAGCAGTAGCTTCGGGAGGTTGGGTAGTCATGGATTGGGAATGCTTCGAAATTCGGTTTTGAGTGTATCGCGTTTCCCTAGGACATTGAGGATTTTTGAGAGGAGTCTGAAATCATATCTCGGCTAATGCGCTCAGTTCATAGAGATACGGATTGGGGAATCATTGAAGTTAAGTCTTTGCCAGCTTGATAAGTCCTGCTTGGGTGATTCATCCCATTAAGGGTGGATACGCAGTTACAGATAAAAGATTTAAGCGATTCTCCCCATGTCTGTCTCAGAATCACATATTGCATTATTGGGTCACAGGGGAGCTCGCACGACTCTCAGGCTTAATTGGTTCAATCGGGGAGTCTCGGCGTTGGTGGGGCTTGGGACGTTCTTTGGTGCTACATCAGCCAGCTTGGCTGACATCGTTCTAGATGGAAACACCCCTGGGAATATCTTTTTCCCAAGCTGCCTAGGCGCGTTGCCCTGCACCATTTCAGGCGGTAGTCAGCAGGGCAATAATCTCTTTCACAGCTTTAGCGAATTCAATATTCCTCCCAATGGCAATGCTCTTCTGACTACGCCGATCCCGTCCTCTGCCAGTGGCGTTGAACGTATCTTTCTTCGTGTCGTAGCAGCGCCGGCTCAAATTGACGGTCGATTTACGGTTGATAACCTGTTGTTTGTCAATTCACCTGATGTCATTTTCCTCAGCCCCCAGGGAATTCGTATTGGGCGAGATGCTCAGTTGGACTATCCAGGCAACTTCTTGTTTAGCACCGCAGAAAGTTTAGACTTTGGTGGTGAACTTTTTGATGCGACGAGCGATACTGTGCTACTAACGCTCTCCAATTTTGAAAGCCTACCCGGTGCTCTGCGATTTGGCAGTGCTCCAGGCACCATCACCTTTGATGGTGCAGCAGGGGGCAGTATTGCAATTCCTCAAACTCAGCATCAGTTTGCAGTGGTGGGTGGAGCCGTTAATTTCAATAACGTTGAGATTTCCACGCCAGGAGGCCTTCATCTCTCATCAGTTGGTCGCGATCAAACTGTCGGGCTAACTTTCTTAGGTCCCGATATTGAATTTGACTACAATGCGGTCACTGCCTTTGATGATATTGAAATCAATAATGCTAGGCTTTTTTCGAGATCACTCACTCAATTAGATGATGCCAGTAACATTCAAGTGATTGGGAACTCACTGAGTTTGAGTAATTCAGGAAAAATTGTTAATGGCTCTAGCAATCCTAGTTACTTCGATGCTGGCAATATTGACATTGATTTAGCAAATAGCTTGACGCTGAGTGGGAACAGTGAGATCACGATAGACTCCAGAATGTCTGATGCGGGTGATTTGGATATTACAGCCAGTAACCTGAGTCTCAGTGATCAAAGTTTTATTTTGTCTCGAGCCCGCGATGATGGAGGTGACTTAAGTATCAGGCTGACTGGAAATGCGGCTCTGAATACCAGTAGTTTTATTCTTGTGGAGATGACAGATGATGCTGTTAACTCGGCTGGAGAACTGGCTCTAACAGGACAGAGTCTGAACCTGGATGGCAATAGCCGAATTTTGAATCGAACACCAAATGATGGTGGAAATATCGTTATCAACTTTGAGAATGACGTGACCCTTAATGATAGGAGCCAGCTAGGAGTCTTCGTAACAGATAATGGACGAGATAACCTTCAGGGGGATGCAGGAAATATTGAACTCGAAGCACAAAATCTTAGTCTCAATAGTGATAGTAAAATCCTGGCAGAAACAGCGGGTGAAAAAGGTAATATATTGCTCGACTTGAGCGGAGACTTGTCTATTGTCGGAGATGCTCCTAAAGGAAGCCAGATCATTGCTCAAATCGCAGGGACAACGGGTACTGCAGGAACCATTTCGATTTCTGCTGATCAGGTCTCTATCGCGAAAGGCTTACTCCTCACTGATACGGACCAGCCAGGGGGAGATATTAACATCAATGCGAATAATACGATTCAACTTGACGAAAGTGAAATTAAGCTAAGTTCAAAAACTGGAATAGGTCATACTGGCAACCTCAACTTAGCGGCTCAGTCCACCGTTGCTCCCATCGGGATTTCGCTTATCGATACGGAGATTCTCAGTCAAGCGACTAACACTGGCGGTGATGTTAATTTCACAACGCCGGGAGAAGTTGTGTTGCAGGATGGCAGCTCTATTTTGATGAATTCATCTGGCACGGGTGGCAATTTCACGGTGTTAGCCAGTGCCTTCCGGAGCAATGGTATTGGCGCAAATAATGACGTCCTGCTAGAGCAAGGTACGTCGATGAACTTATCACTACCGGCCGATGTGACCGGTTTTGATCCATTTGCAACTCAAGTGGTTCTTGGCAATGCTAACAGTGAGTTTTTACCGATTCCTCTATTGCCTATAACGCCATCCAATCCATCAGAACTACAAAGTCCAGCTCTTCCAGGAATTGAGTCCCCGATCAATAATTCAATCGTGGAACCTTTGGACACCCCAACGAGCACCCCCACTCCCCCCGATACGGATGATAATGCTCCCCCAACTTATTCTGCATTTCGGTATCTCTACAGCCAGGCCGAAAACGTTGTCGCGTTAGAGAGCATCTTGCCATTCTATGGTTCAGTCTCATCGTCTCGTAGAGCTTTGCCTTGGAGCTGCTCCGTTGTAGGTAACAGTTATTGGAAGGTGAGTGGTCGTGGGGGGATCGCTCGTATGCCTTCCAGTCTCACTGGTGGTAGTACTTCTCTTGCTGACTTGGGGCAGTCAGAAGGAGATGCGTCAGCTTCTAGGAGCAGCGGTTCTTCCGGGCTGTTTACTCAGTCACCTGTTCCAAGCTCAAATTGGCGTGAAGCCCAGGCTTGGCGGCAAAATTATCATGGAGAGATTGAGCTTGTTGCCCAATCAAATTTGGTTCCGGCTCAAGCCAAAGCCCAGGCTTGTCAGTCTCTGTATTAGTCTTGTTGGGCGAAAATATCTCAATTCTTGATTCATCTAGATAGATTACGTGGCTAGACCTCGGAGAGGTTAATCGTGGAAGGGGCTAGGCTGCCAAGCTTTAGAAGTTGTTTAAGTAATACTTTGAGCTGTTACGTCTGATCTCGCCAGGGGATTATTTACGTCAATCAAACTCTAGATCCTGCTAGGGCAGTTATGAATTGAAGGTTGGGCCAAACTCTTAAACAATATCTCTTGAATGACTTTGAGAGAATCTTACTGCTCTAGGTCGACTTAGTTTTCATTAGATAAAATTATTTTTTGCCAGGTCAGAATAGCTGAAATATGAGATAATTCGATAAGAGCGAGTCCGGAAATAATTAGTCAAAGAAGGCTAGTCTTGTAGGCTTCACATGCAGACTTATTTGGAGTAGAAACTGTTTTTTGTTTCTGAGAGCTGGGCAGTATGGAAATGGGTGGGTGACTAAGTTGTAATTTCCCCAGTATGGCTGCGACTTTCGAGCTCTAGAAGTCTGGTTGAATTAGATGGAAAGTCACGTTAACTGACTGTGATATTTTGCTGCAGTCTCAGGAAGGAATCGCTGCAGGCGAGTTCTAATTTAGAGGGGCATCACTCACGCTCAATAACAGTGGTTTGGTCACGCAAACGGATGTTGGTAGCGGTGATATTAATTCGCTGATGGAGGTAATTGCCAGGCATGAATTCAAGCCTATCTTTAGCAGATTTAGATTGCCCTGGTGCTATCTCGGTGCAGGGGGGTGAGGGGAATTTACGGGGGGACTGGCAGAGTTAAGTTGGGAATAATCCTATAGAGGCGGGAGATTTAACCAGACTGCGAGAAGCGGCGGTGTGGCAGATGACCGCTACTGGAGCAGTTCAGCTGCTGGCTGACGGTCAAGGTTCTGCGATGGGAGCGGTTAAGCCTTGTCGCATCATGCCTCTTGGGTCTGGTGAAAGTCATGATGATGTCTAGGCCCTGGGCCTGGGAGTGATCTGGCTAATTTGTTTCTATCGCATCCATCCGTTCCCAGGGCAATTGTTGTTCGGAAAATCAGGCCTGTGCTAGTCCATACCTTTTGCGCTTTCATGTGATTCAGTTATGAAACTTTCCGGGTTAACAGATGCGGTCAAGCGCTGGTTAAAGCATCGCCATCACTGGATGGCCTGTTGTTTGTTGCTGGGCTTCAGTCTTGGTTTTCTGCCCAATTTATTTCTGCTGAAGGATGCAGTGGCAATGTCGCCTGGGGGCGCGGTAGAGCCAGGGCTGCTCGGTGAGGTTGCCATGGTTCGCAATCCTGTCGAGGCCGAACAGCGGGGTAATGTTGCCTATCAAGCGGGGGCCTATGATCTGGCGGCCCAGTTGTGGCAACAAGCGGCCCAGGGCTATGAACAGCAATCTGAGGGGGCTGGCCAAGCCCGCAGTTTGAGTAATTTATCCTTGGCTTATCAAGCTTTAGGTCAGTGGACGTTGGCGGAGGATGCGATCGCCCAGGCCCTCCAGCTGGCCCCAAGCCAATCGCCTGCCATTGCGGCTCAAGTGCTCAACACCCAGGGGCAGCTCCATCTCGCGCAGGGCCAGGCTAAATTGGCCCTAGAGAGCTGGCAACTGGCTGAAAAGGCCTATGGCGAGAGTTCCGATGAGTCTGGCCTGGTGCGTAGCCAACTGAATCAAATCCAGGCGCTACGCAATTTGGGTTTTTATCGTCGTGCGCTGGATCAAATGGAGCAATTGGAGCCTAGGTTCCTGAGCTTGCCAGAGACGCCGCTTAAGGTTGCTGCCTTGACCCAGGCGGGTGAGCTGCTGCGCTTGGCAGGAGATACAAATCAAGCCAAGCTGCGTTTGGAAGCGGCATTGGTGTTAGGCGATCGCCTGGGCCAAACCCGCGAGACTGCTCAGGCGTTGATGAATTTAGGGGCCTTGGCCCAAACCAGTCGAGAGCCAGACCAGGCTTTGGCCTATTACAATCGTGCCCTTGTTCTGCCGCTAGGGGCTCAGCACCGTAGCCCGATTCAGCTGGCGAAGTTGAGTTTACTGGTTCAGCAGAAGGACATTGCTGCAGCTCAACCATTGTGGCCCCAAATCCAGGCTGAGTTGGCCAGCCTTCCCAGTAGTCACCAGTCCAGCTATCAGCATATTGCGTTGGCAACTCAGCTGATGGCGCTTAAAGGCTTGGACCGTGACAGTTTGGACTGGACTGTTGTCGATGAATTGTTGGAAAAGACCTTGGCTGAGGCCCAGGCACTGGGTGACCCCCAAGCGGAGTCCTATGCGAGGGGCAATCTCGCCAAGTCCTATCTCAAACAAGATCGTCTTGGGGAAGGAGAGGCGCAGGCGAGCCAAGCCCTCCTCATTGCCCAGGGACTTTCGGCCAAGGAAATGATCTATCGCTGGCAGTGGACTCTGAGCCAAATTCAGATGCAGCAGGGTCATGGGGAAGAGGCGATCGCCAACTGTGGCGAAGCCGTAGCCACTCTCCAGGATTTGCAGGGAGATTTAGTCGCTCTCAACCCAGACGTTCTGTTTTCCTTCCGTGAGGATATTGAACCGATTTATCGGGGCTATGTGGATATGTTGCTCAAGGTCGACAGCCAGTTGGAGCAAGATCAACAGCAGACACTCCAGCAAGTCCAGGCTGTAAGCCAGAGTTACTTGTCCCAGGCCCAGGGAGCCGCTCGCAGTTTGCGCCTCTCGGAAATGACGAATTTTCTGGGGGCTGATTGCTTGCCAGATGATTCCAGCCAGTCGATTTCCATTGGACAAATTGATCCTACCGCTGCGGTGATTTATCCCATCGTTCTCAAGGATCGCCTGGAGATTCTGCTGAACTTGCCGGACCAATCCATGCGGCATTTCACGATGCCTGTGCCCCAAGAGGAAGTGGAATCTTTGGTGAAGCAGTTGCGTTACTACCTGGTGGTGCGCAGTAGTCGTCGCTATTTGCCGCTGTCCCAGAAGCTTTATGACTGGATCATTCGCCCCTTAGAGCAGGAGCTAGAGGGGATTGAAACCCTTGTATTTTCACCAGATGGGGTGTTTCAAGGGGTGCCCATGGCAGCGCTCTATGATGGCGAGCAGTTTTTGGTTGAGCGCTACCAAGTTGTTTTGAGTCCGAGTTTGGATTTATTTGAACCTCAGCCTTTGGATAATCGCGAGATTTCTGTCTTGGCAGCGGGGCTGAGCCAAGCGCGTCAGGGTTTCTCTGCGCTGCCTTTTGTGGAAGAGGAGATTAGTAATATCCAACAAAAAATTGCATCCACAACTGCGTTGGTGGATGAGGACTTTACCCAGGCGGCGTTGCGCGATCGCATTGTCAAAACGAAAGCGCCGATTGTACATATTGCGACCCATGGTCAGTTTGGCTCTCGCCCTGAGGACACCTTTCTCTTGGCTTGGGATCAATCGGTGAATGTGAGACAGATTGACCAGTTGCTGCAAGACCGTGCGATTTCCCAAGAGCAGGCGATTGAATTGCTGGTGCTCAGTGCTTGCGAAACAGCGGCGGGGGATAGCCAGGCGATGTTGGGTTTGGCGGGGCTGGCAATTCAGGCTGGAGCTAGGAGTACTCTGGCGACGTTGTGGAGTGTGAATGATGCGGGGACTTCTGCGTTGATGGAAAACTTCTACGCAGCGCTCTCTCAGCCAGGCATGGGGCGCGCGAAAGCGCTGCGTCAGGCTCAGCTGGAAATGCTGAAAGACCCCGTTTATCGGCATCCACTCTATTGGGCGTCTTATGTGATGGTGGGGAATTGGCTGTAGCTGGCGGTATGGGAGCTGGAGAAATGCCTTCGCTAACCGGCCAATAATCCACTGCGACGCAGATCGATGGGCTGGGCAGAGTCGGTGCAGAACATGACCGTTTTTAGTTCTGCTAGCAACAGTTCGGTTTGCTCTTGCAGCGCGGCTTCCGATTCGCAGGCGGCTTGGAGGAAGGGACGGGCAAGGCCGACGAGGTCTGCACCGAGGGCGATCGCTTTGGCTACATCAACACCATTGCGAATGCCGCCGCTGGCAATCAGCGGGATTTTGGCATCAACTTCCCGCACCTGAACCAGGCAGTCCGCTGTGGGAATGCCCCATTCCGCAAAGGTCAATCCCAGTTGTCGCTGCAAGTTATTGTCGGCCCGCTCGGCTTCTACCATGGACCAGGAGGTGCCACCGGCACCAGCCACATCGATCGCACTCACCCCAGCTTTAATCAGTTGCTGAGCCATCTGTCCTGAAATACCATTGCCGACTTCCTTGGCAATGACGGGGACTTCGAGCTGGGCGCAGAGGGTGGCAACTTTATCCATCAGGCCGCGAAAGTCGGTGTCACCACCGGGCTGAATGCATTCCTGGAGGGGGTTGAGGTGGAGGATGAGGGCATCGGCTTGGAGGCCGTCGATGAGGCGGCGGCATTCATCCACGCCGTAGCGGTAGTTGAGCTGGACAGCGCCGAGGTTGGCAAGGAGGAGGATATCGGGGGCGATCGCTCTCACATCAAAGGTCCCCATTAGCTCCGGGTTCTCCACGGCAACCCGCTGGGAGCCGACGCCCATGGCCAGCTTGTATTCCTGGGCGATGGCGGCGAGGTTGTGGTTGATTTGCTGGGCCTGTTCGGTGCCGCCGGTCATGGAGGAGATCAGGATGGGGGAGCCGAGGGACTTGCCCAGGAAAGTAGTGGTGAGGTCGAGGTCGCTGTAGTTGAGGTTGGGTAGGGCGCTGTGGGTGAAGCGATAGCGCTCTAGGCCGGTGGTGGCGGTTTTGCACTGGCTGCGATCATCGAGGCAAATGCGGATATGGTCAGCTTTGCGAGACTGGGTTTGGGCGGCGACAGCGAGGTCGATATTGTTGTGGTTGCTGCCGTTGCTGGAAACAGCGGGGGCAGTAGCGTTAGGGCGGTTATCGGCCATCGTGGGTTGCCAGGAATTGAGGGTTAAACGAGGGGCTGTAGCAATGCTATTGCATTTTTCGCGTTGCTTTGTACAAAAGCAATGATTGAAAGCAAAAGATGGCAAGCAACAGCGCGAGTCTGAATCTGGCCTTAACGACAGGTTTGGGCTGGGGAATTCCTGTTCGTTGGGTGATATCCGACTCAATTCCCGACTTGAGGCCTACGCTTCCGACCTTTGTTGCATGGCATGGCGGACATTGCTCAGCGGACATGGCAATGCCATGTCCCGACCGGGGGATGGGGTTTGGGGTAGTTAGCAGAATTAGTGCTGAGCTAGTTGCTGGGCAAGGCTGGGTGGGGTAAAGCCGAGGCTGTGGGCTAGGGTGCAGTCGGTGCAGACGTTTTTGGGGCGGTGCATGGTGAAGGTGACATCGTCTTGGCTACAGGCTTGGAGATGGCTGGGGTCGTAGCCTTGGGCTTCGGCGAGCATGACGCCGAGTTGGTAGCGGGAGACGGCTTGGGGGCCGCCAAGATGTAAAAGGCCGCGATGGCGTTGGTTGATGGCTAAGTCCAGGGCAAAGAGGAGCCCTTGGGCAGCGACTTTGGCGCTGAGGGGGTTGCGAATTTCGTCGTCGAAGAGGCTAAGGGGCTCGCCAGCTTTAAGGGCTTCAAGGAGCCGGGTCATAAAGTTGTTGGGGGCGGTTTTGGGGCTGTCTGAGTCGCCAATGGCGAACATAAGGGGCATGCGGGCGACGATTGCCTCGGGCCAAGCAGCCAGAACGCCAGCCTCGGCCTGGGCTTTCTGCTTTCCGTAGACGGTCTGGGGATTAACGGGGGCGTTTTCTTTGTAAGGGGAGTTGTCGCCATCAAAGACGAGGTCTGAGGAGGTGAAGATGAGGGGAATTTTGTGATGGGTGCAGGTTTGGGCGAGGGCGATGGGCATGTCCATGTTGAGCTTGGCTGTTTCGTCGGGATGGGCTTCGCAGTAGGGCGTGTTTGAGATGGCGGCGAGGTGGATGACGGCTTGGGGGTTGAGGTGGGTGATGAGAGCTAGCTGCTCTAGCTCGCAGAGGTTAGCTTGGACCCAGTTCACAGTGGTGTCGCTGCCAGGCTGACGCTTATAGAGTCCGGTGACCTGCCATTGAGGCTGGGCGGCTTCGCATAGCCAGCTCCCGAGGAAGCCGCTGGCTCCGGTGATGAGTAGGTGGGGCTGGGGCATGAGATTTACGATTCAGAATCACCTATTCATTGTTACAACGCCATGGGCGATCGCGTAGGGTGCGTTTCTGCGAAGCAAAACGCACCAAATGACCCATTCCCAATCCGGTTCACAGATCGTCCACGCAAAACGCACCAAATGACCCATCCCTAAACCGATTGACGCGATCGCCCATTAGAAACGGTATTTTTTTTTGGGCTGGGATAATGGTGCGTTGCCCTTCGGGACAACACACCCTACGCATTTCTTTTGTGTCCCCAATCCTTGGGATAAATGCCCTGCTGGATAAATTGGTGAATGCTCGAATATGGCCAATCTTGGGGATGCTGACACAATCCATGTTTGACCGGATTGATGTGAATATAATCGCAAATTCGCTGATAATCGGCCTCATTCCGAACATGATGCTCCCAAAACCGTCGCTGCCATAAATTGCCCTCCCGACGTTTCTTCCGCGATTCACTAACCATAGCCGCCATATCTAGCGGCCCTTGGCAGCGCCGCGTTACATAGCGCTTGATCAAGCTCCAACGTATGCCATAGTCTGAATCACCCACTGGCAGGGTCCAAATACAATGCAGATGGTCCGGCAATAAAACCATTGCATCAATCTTGAATGGATAATGCTGCCTCACGTGGGAAATCGCAGCCCGTAATTCCTGCCGCGCCAAGGCTTCGCACAACCAATCCTGCCGTCCATAAGTCACCAACGTAAAGAAGAAGCACCCTCCTGCAATCTTCACCCGCCGGTAATTTGGCATATTAACGAACCCACAGAAGCCTACCCAGAATGCCCGCAGGGTGTCGTTTCTGCACAGCAAAATGCACTAAGCCACTGCAGATTTATTCCTTAACTTGGGACTGTTTAACTCGATTAATCCACCCCTGCGTCTGCTCCAAAATCTCGCCATAGCTCTGCTCTCCATTCATCAACAGCGACATCGGTGTTTTCAATTGCGGCAACCAACGCCCCAACCGTTTATCCAAAAGCATCCGCAGACCAAACTCCACTCCGAGAGACTTAGACCGGGGAAAGCTGAAATCCGAAAGCTCACGCAAAGCATGGACATCCGGCAACCGCTGCGCCGTAAAAGCAGGTAGAGCCTGGGACCAATCATCATCAAACTGCTCCAGCAGTTGTGCAAACACCCCAACATCTTGAAGTGAGGCATTGCAGCCCTGGCCAATGGAGGGAGAAACGGCATGGACGGCATCACCAATCAACAGAATGCGATCGCCCCAATGCATGCGATCGCACCTCACCGTCAAAAACGTCGACACCGGCCTTAACCGCAACGCCTCCGCCTCCTCCAAGGTCATCAACTGCCCCAACGACGGGCAACGCGCCTGAAAAAAAGCTAGCACCGCCTCCGCCGTTTCCAAAGACTCCAGCGGATTATTGTTGGGTGGGAAAATCAGTGTCCCATGGAGCCAATCATCAGGCTGGGGAGCCATGATCAGGCGAATGCCATTGCCCAAGCTCCAGGTATGGTTGCGATCGCCATCTAGCTCCGTCCCCCCATCAGCACTAATGCGAGGCACAAACAAAGATTTATAGACATCCGCAATAATCTCCTGATCACACTGCATCTGCCCTGCCTCAACCAGGCAATCCCGCACCTGGGAGCGAGCGCCATCCGCTGCCACGAGGCGATCGCACTCCGCCACAAAAGCTTCGTCATTCTTGGGCTGAAACGTCACCGCTTGGGATGCCTGATCAGTTGTCACATCAACAGAAACACAGGCACAATCAAAGTGAATTGAAAGCTGCTCATCGCCATACTGCTGAACCAGCTGTTCCAACAGCACCCGCGTCAGTCGATTGCGATCGATCAGCAAGGTCGAAAGCTTGCGCGTAATCCGGCGGGGCTCGCCCTTGGCACGGTGAATCGCTAGGCCCTGGGAGCGACAGCTCTGGGCCGTAATTGCGGTTTCCAGGCCAGGAATCGCTCGGATGGCCCTGAGGCCACGGGACTGGAGCACAATGGGGAAAGTGCGATCGCTGGCCGGTTCGAGCTGACGCGGGTCTGACCGACGCTCGTAAATTGTGACCTTGTAGCCAGTCCGCGCCAAAAGGATTTGAGCCAGCAGCAGCCCGGTCGGCCCAGCCCCCACGATGATGATATTTTGCATCTGAAGCACCACAAGTACCCACGCTGCTCAAGTCTGTCATCCTCACTGCTATCCAGGGTAGACGCTTGAAAAGACTTATCAGAGTGAGTTGTTGTGGCGCTTATTTTGCATCAATCCGACTCTCGATCTCCGCCTCAATTTGGTTATCTAACACTGACAAAAAATCATACCCCGTCAGTTCTTCCAGGATATCGACGCTGACGCGAAAGTCTTCCCAATCGTTATCTTTTACGGAAGGGGTATTGGGGATATTGACCGCAATGACTCTGGTTTCCGATGATACATTCCATTCGTCACCGCCCGGCTGGTCCAAAACAAGAATCACCTTCCAGGTACTCTGAGGCACCGCCAATTGAGCCTGACCAATGCGATGCCCTTTTTGTCCGGCGGGCCCGGCGATGATGTACAGCTCCTTACCCTGGCGCACCAGCCTGCGGCTGTAGCCCTCTAACTCGTTCCAGGGACCGCGATTGTTGCCCGGCACCTGGGGCATCACGTTGCTCAACACAAAGGTCGCATCGTTTTCTTCGCGGCTGGCGGTGCGATCGCCCGAAGGCGCAATATGGCCCCGGTCATAGCGGAGATCGCGATAGTCCCGCGATGTAATCTCCTGCCAGTCTTCCGGCAGGGCGGGGTCATGGCGAAAGTTATCTCGCCGCTCTGTATCGCCCAGCCAGCTTTCATTCAGCTGCCAGCTGACCCAATTGGCCGAGCCACGATCGCGACTATAGGACAAGGCAAACTCAGGCTTAATCACCAAAAAATTATTGGGTAAGTCCAACCGTGCTTCCGCATCGCTGGGATTACCAAACAGTAGGTGGGGGCTCTCCGCCACGCGCTGTTCTCCACAGCCCGAAAGGCCCACAGTTGCAGTCAAGCCCAAAAGGCCTGCGCAGAACCATCGATGCAAGGGCTGAAGAATCGGCATGGTGATGAAAACCCGATGATCGTAATGACAGGATGCCCTGGTGAGCGCAGGAGAAAGACTGACGATTCACCCTGGCCTACTTTACAGTACTTCTGATCTATACGATTTCCTTTGGATATCGTTGTCTTTTGACTGCTTTGGGCGGACTCAGAACTGCGTTTTTTAGGGTTTCACAACGAAACCCTACCCATTGATAAAATGCGCGGCTGTTCGATTTACACTCTTGATTCGAAGTTTGTTGCTTCGTTTGGCTATCTGCCCCAACAGCCCTTTTGACCCTGCATCTAGAGCGACCATGACGATTGAATTCGGGCGAGATCTTTGCAATCAGCTCTCCCAAGCCTCAGCCAGGGAATGGCTCGTAACCAATGGCATTGGTGGCTATGCCTGCGGCACCGTGGCAGATCTCCTGACCCGGCGCTACCACGGTCTGCTGGTTGCCGCCCTTAAGCCTCCGGTGGAACGACAGCTGATGCTGGCCAAACTCGATGCCACTGTAGATTACGGGGGCCGTCGTTATGTTCTCTCGGCTAATCGTTGGGCCAGCGGCATTGTGGACCCCCAGGGCTACATGCAGTTGGAACGCTTCCACCTTGAGGGAACCGTCCCAGTGTGGACCTACGCCCTGGGACGCGCTCGCCTAGAAAAGCGTATCTGGATGGCCCAGGGCCAAAACCGCACCTACATTCGCTATAGCCTGCTCCAGAGCAAAACCTCGGCCCAGATTACTCTCAAGGCAATGGTTAACGATCGCGACCATCATCACAACAGCCACAAAGGTGGCTTGAACTGGGAACCTTCCACCGAGGTGATTCCCAAGGGCATTTGTTGGCGAGCAACCCCCGCTGGGGCGGCTCTGGCATTGCGGGTGATGGAGAGGGGTGCCTGGTTTGAATCGACGGAGAATTGGCATCAGGATTATGAGCTGAGTTTAGAGCGCGATCGCGGCCTCGATGCCCAAGAAGATCATCTCCATGCTGCAACGATCACGGCCCAGCTCTTACCGGGTCACTCGCTGACCCTCGTGGCTGAAGCCGTTTCCACCGCAGCTCAATTCCAAGCCCTGCGCGATCCCCAGGAAGGGGGAAGCATCGATAGCCAAACTCATCTCAAAGACGTTCTGGAGCAGCAAAATGATCAGGATGCCGAACTCCTGACTCGCTGTCTCACCTCCTCGGCTTACAGCCTGGGACCAGAACAGTTTCCCCCGGCTTGGATTGGTCAGCTGATGCTCGCGGCCAATCAATTTATTGTGCAGCGCAAGATTGGCTCGGCAGTAGAGCCTGGCCTCAGCGTGATTGCGGGCTATCCCTGGTTTAGTGACTGGGGCCGAGACAGCATGATTAGCCTGCCGGGTCTCTTCGCTCACGACCCCGCCGCTGCCAAACCTATCCTGCAAACCTTTGCCCGTTACGTGGACCAGGGCATGTTGCCCAACACCTTCCCGGAGCATTCGGATGACAGTGATCCAGATGTTGCACCCACTCGTTCTGCCCAGTACAACACCGTCGATGCCACCCTCTGGTACTTCGAAGCGGTGCGCTGGTACTACGCCGCCACCCGCGACGACGCGCTAATTTCCGAGCTATTCCCTGTCTTAGCTGACATTATTCAATGGCACCAGCAAGGCACGCGCCACGGCATTCGCCTCGATGAGGATGGCCTGCTCTACGCCGGAGAAACCGGCGTTCAGCTCACCTGGATGGATGCCAAAGTCATGGGCAATTCCGAAGGCTCCCCAGAAGAACAAGCCGACTGGGTCGTCACGCCCCGCATCGGTAAACCTGTAGAGGTCAATGCCCTGTGGTACAACGCCTTGTTGGTGATGTGGCAACTGGCCAGGCGCTTGGACAAGCCCCATGGCTTGTACCGCGAGTTGGCCCAGAAAACTCATCAGGGATTCCAGCGCTTTTGGAATGGCGAAGCGGGCTACTGCTACGACGTGATCGATGGCCCCAATGGCAACGACGATGCCCTACGCCCCAATCAGCTTTTTGCCCTGGCGCTGCCGCTCAACAGTCGCCATCGAGCTTCACTCCTTACGCCAGACCAGGAAAAGGCCGTCGTCGATATTTGTCAGGCGGAATTGCTCACCCCCATGGGCCTAAGAACCCTTGATTCGAACCATCCTGATTACCGCGACCATCATAGCGGAACCGTGCGTCAACGGGATGGTGCCTATCACCAGGGAACGGTTTGGGGTTGGTTAATTGGGCCATTTGTCCAAGCCCACCTCAAGGTGTATCAGGACAAGGCCCAGGCGAGGGCATTTCTGGGGGGATTAGAATCCCATGTCGCTACAAGTTGTGTCGGCACCTTAGGGGAAATCTTTGATGGCGATGCTCCCCATGGGCCTAAGGGGGCCTTTGCCCAAGCCTGGACTGTGGCAGAGGTCTTGCGAGCCTGGGCATTGACTAAATAACGGCACAAAAATGTGATGTGATCTAATGGCTACGCCATCGCTTTGCAGCGAGCATGGCGGCGCAGGGCATGGTTAATTTGCTCATACAACACCCAGGTGAGCCAGCCATTGAGCTTGCGGGGCAATGGCTTACGAAACATCAGCGATTGGAAGGCAAGGGCCAGCATCTTCACTTCTATCCGCAATAGCTTTTCCATGGGGTGCTCCAGCAAACGCAGTTCGTAACGCTATAGCCATCGTGGCAAGAACCGTCTTTAGATGGCAGAGGGTTGTATGCACCCATGATTTTGAGGCAAATGAGACTTGGGGTGAGGGGGCTTGCCCCAGGGGAGGCGATCGCCCATCTCCCCAGAATGCACTGCTTCCCATACCTCAGCCCCTACTGCTCAGCGTTGCGTTGGGGAGGCTTGGCTACTGCAAGCCCCCCGCAAAACATCATTCACTTTCAAACATGGCAATGAGTCGCTGATCGACATCGCGTGACTCGATGTAATACTTGACGGGCATTTGCCCCGTCCAGCCAATGAACTTGTCAAAGTTGACAGGGTCTTGGAGATGGGTGGCACAAGCCTTCTCTTTCCAGCGATAGGGCACGGAAATAATAGAGCGTTTGCCCGCCGCAATCACTCGCTTGGCAAAGGGACCAACGAGTTCATCATCGAGATGCTCCAGCACTTGAAGGCAGAGGACGAGGTCAGCTTTTTGGTCAATTGGAAATTCCATCCAATCAGCATTAACCAGCTCCACACCATCAATGCTTTCGGTGAAGGGCTCGATATCAATCATGGTCCTTCGGCCAAAATCACCTTTGAGTGCCATAGGAGTCGATCTAGACCCCACATCGATGATCCAGTCTCCGGTTCCTTGTTCGTTGATCCAGGCTTCAACGACATTGTAATAATTAAATGAAGCTCGGCTTGCCCAATACTCACTGTCCTGTTGAGTCGGTAATATATCCAACGCTTGCAGACGCCTGTTAATGCGCTTGAAACGACGTCTTAGCCCTCGTTTTACCTTTGCAACACCAGATTCTGCTTGGAGATAACTGGCATTATATTGAAACTGAATAGTCATGAGATGATTACTTTAGGGGTTGAATTTAAAGAGCTGCTTTAACGAAACACTCAAAGTGTTTCGTTTCTCAAAACTAGCCATCAGTGAACACGTTGCAAAAATTTACTTTAAAAAAGTAAAAATAGGCTGCTTTGATAAGCTTTCTCGACGATTAGGTCATTGTTTTGTTTCCCTTAACCTTGATTAGACTTGTCTTAAGTAGGAGGCTGCTGATTCTATTTGGGTCACCCCTATTTAGCCTAACAGTGCTCCAATGAAGGAAGAAAATGATGTCATCATAATCTTGTCAACCCCATAACTAGCAGTCAAAGGGGGGATCTACCTTTGAACTCGAGGGTATTAAGCTCTTGGGGGCTTGCCCGGACTTTGTGCTGGGAAACACCCTTGACTATGGATGAACTACCGTTTATTCCGACGGCTCGATGGATGGGAGGCGGATGCTGCTAAATCAGATTTTGTATGAATATTATTCACACCTTCTAAGGTCGCAATATGTTCTAAGAGAACAGAAAATACTCTGGCTAAGTGATTGAAGCTCGTGCCAACTCCCCGAGCACTCTTTGTGCCTAATGCCGCGAGAGAAGTATCGCCTCCCTAACCTTTGAGGAGGTCGGCATGCTTGGATTTAAGCAAATTCGTATAGATAGGCCCATATACAGCTCTTCTCCACCGGGAGTACCGCAATCATTGGGGCATCGAATCCCATCTGTCTCGAACCACTCAAATCAGCGAGCTGATGCGCCGTAGAAACTAAAACGCCCTAGTCCATCCAGTGAGCACCAGCATGGCTCTAATGCAGCATTCAAATTCCACTCATCCAGGTCCTGGCTTTCGATAGGCTGCGGGAAATGGAAATGGCTAATTTCCAGAGCGACCTCTCCTAAGGACGGAATCCATAGAGGTAAAGATACACGTAGTCTTTTTCCGTTGGAATCACCACGATGCTTGGGACATAAAAGCCTTGTTCCGTAGCACCGTCCCCACTCTCTGGATAGTCACTTCCATCAGGCGGAACACCATAAGCCGTCCATTGGACAGATGGAATCTGATAATCAGTCCATCTATCGTTCGTCTGATTCAAGTCAAACTCAAGATTCCACCAGTCTAATCCCTCTATTTGGTTCGCTTGGGGCAGCTGTAGCTGGGAGGCTTCCACCTCTTTCACGACTAGCCCATTGCGCTCGACAAATTCAGGAATGCTACTTGCAGGCATATGGAGGCGGACCATCACGTGAGAGTCTAACCAGCTATCACTATGGCTGTGAATTTGATTGATATGGTTCGGCAGCTTTAACCCTAAATAGTCTTCTAGCTGCTCAGCTGTAAGGTCATTCTGTTGACCGTGCTGGCTAAATTGTTCAGTCATCCAGACGCACCCCGCAACTGTGCCCCCACCTAGCAGACTGATGCCTAAACAGATTCTGGTGAGCCATTTGAGCCAGTTTTGCTTGAGCGATCGCAGCATGGAATTTTGAGGGGGGAGGGCATAGAATCTATTGCCATTGCCATTGCCATTGCCATTGCCATTGCCATTGCCATTGCCATGTTTGGGGCAACGGAATATTGAGTAACTTCACAGGCTTAGAAGCCCATCTCGGGAATTTTACGGGTCACATCTCAAGCACTGCTGCAAAACCCGCCTGTACCTGCCTATCCATGCCTGGCGCAACTTGCTACGCTGAGAGCAATATTGCAAAACGTTAAGCCCGCCCGCCCCAGTCAGCCCATGCCAGAAACAGTGACCCCATCGCCTGCTGATACGAGCAGCAATCCCTCCGGCGATATTCCCGTTTCAAATCGTCCGCTCTGGCGGCTGGCCTGGCAGCGACTGCGTCAGCGACCTCTCCAGTACCTGCTCTGCATTATTGGCATTGCGGTGGGTGTGGCCATGATGGTTTCGATTGACCTGGCCAATGGCTCTGCCCAGCGGGCGTTTGGCATGGCGACGGATGCGATTACGGGGAAAACGACCCATCGTATTGAGGCGATTTCGGCGACGGGCGTGGATGAGGGCGTCTATCGAGATTTGCGGCGTAGCTTTAATGAGATTCCTATTGCACCAGTGGTGGAGGGCTATGCGATCGCTGAAGAGCTAGATCGCCAACCTTTCCGCCTGGTCGGTGTGGACCTGTTTTCCGAATCTCCCTTCCGCAGCTATTTCAGCGACACCGAAAGCAACGGCGGCAATGGCTTTGTTCAATTCCTCACCGAACCCGACACGATTGTTTTGTCGGAAGACGTTGCCAAACGCTACAGCTTGGACCTCGGTGATACGCTCAACCTTGACCTGGCAGGACAGGCCAAGGAAGTGACCCTGGTGGGCCTGGTGGGCACCGACGACAGCCTCAACCGCCGCGCCCTCAGCAGCATTATGTTTGCCGATGTGGCGACGGCTCAAGAGGTGCTAGGGCAACTGGGCAGCCTCAGCCATATTGATTTGATTGCCGAATCGGAAGCGCAGCTTGAGCCCATTCAAGCCCTGCTGCCCGAGGGCCTCAAGATTGAGCCCGCTGAAGCCCAAAAGAATGCCGTGCAGCAAATGACTGCGGCCTTTGAGCTAAACCTGACGGCCCTGAGCCTGCTGGCCCTCGTGGTGGGCATGTTCTTGATTTACAACACCGTGACCTTTAGCGTCATCCAGCGTCGTCCCATCTTTGGCGTCCTGCGTTGTCTCGGTGTCACCCAACGCCAATTGTTTACGTTGATTTTGGGCGAAGCTGCTTTGTTTAGCGTGATTGGTTCCGTCATCGGCGTCGGTCTGGGCGTGGTCCTGGGCAAGAGCATCGTGGGCCTAATCACCCAAACCATTAACGACTTCTATTTCGTTGTAACCGTTCAGCAAATCACCCTCTCGAATTTCACTATCGTCAAAGGCCTTGTCATCGGCATCGCGGCATCGCTAATTGCCGCTGGCTTGCCCGCCTTTGAGGCTATGAACACCGCCCCGACGATGATTCTGCAGCGCTCCAACTTGGAGAGCAAGGTGCTGACGCTTTTGCCCAAGCTGGTTTTGGCCTGGGTGGCTTCCACAATCTTTGGAGCCCTCATGTTGCAGTGGGATGGCGGGGGCTTGGTGGCTGCCTTCACTGGCCTATTCTCGATTTTGTTAGGTGCTGCCCTGCTGACACCGCCGCTGATTGTGGCGGTCTTGAAGGCGATCGCTCCCCTCACGGAATCGACCCTAGGAATCCTAGGCCGCCTCGCCCCCCGTGGCATCCTCCGCAGCCTCAGCCGCACCTCCGTGGCTGTGGCAGCCCTGATGGTTTCGGTCTCGGTCATTGTGGGTGTCTCGATCATGATTGGCTCCTTCCGGGGCACCGTGATCCAATGGCTGGATCAAACCCTCCAGGCGGATATCTACGTCACACCGCCCTCCACCAGCGCCAACCGCGTCCTCGGCAAAATCGACCCCAGCATCGTTGCAGAGATTAAGCGCTGGCCCGGTCTGGATGAAGCCGTGACCTACAACGATGCGGATGTGAAAGTCGTCGGCTTTGATGAAGATGTGATCAGCCGCAACGCCAAGATTATTTCTGCCGATGGTGATGTCTCCCACGGCCAGCGTCCCTATGCCTGGATTCGTGAAGACCTCAAACCCGATCCTTGGGCGGCATTGGACCGGGGCGAAGGAGCGATTATTTCCGAAGCCTTGATGCTGCGAGAAAACCGTGACGAAGTGCCGAAAACAGTCACCCTGGAGACCCCCGCTGGCCCCCAGACCTATCCCGTGATTGCGGTGTTCTACGACTACTCGTCGGACCAGGGCACGCTGATTCTTGACGATCAGATTTATGAGGCGATTTGGGGAGACAAGGGCATCGCTTCCTTGGGCCTGTTTGTTAGCCCTGGCTATTCTGTGGACCAAATTGTTCAGGATATTCAGAGTCACTTTAAGGATCAGCAATCGCTCCTAGTGCAATCCAACGTCAGCTTGCGCCAAGGCTCCTTGGAGATTTTTGACCGTACCTTTGCGATTACCAATGCTTTGAGATTGCTGGCGATCGTCGTGGCCTTTATCGGCGTTCTCAGCACGATTATGAGCCTTCAGCTGGAGCGCACCCGCGAGTTAGGCACCCTACGTTCTTTGGGGATGAGTCCGGCTCAGATTCGTAATTTGACCCTGGTGGAGACGGGGCTAATGGGCACGATGGCTGGTGTCTTTGCCATGCCCCTGGGCTATGTCTTGGCTTGGATTCTGGTGTATGTGATTAATGTGCGCTCCTTCGGTTGGACGTTGAATATGTCGGTCTTGCCGAAGTACTTTTGGCAGGCCTGGTTGGTGGCGGTGGTGGCTGCGTTGCTCGCAGGTCTTTATCCAGCGCTCCGCTTGGGGAAAATGAACATCTCAGCCGCGATTCGCCAGGAATAGGGATTGTTAGCGGCTCTAACTCAATCTTTAGATTTTCTACAGCAAATTTGGGGAGCTGAAAAATCGCCCTGGATGATGGCTGGGATACCTACTATTGATAATCTTTTGCGTTTGTAAAGGGGGCTATGGACCATATCTACGGGGGCTATACCTTTCTCTGTCAACGCCTTGGCCGTTGTGACCTTTGGGCGTTGCTCAGTCTTGATCACAGAAATTACTAAGATTTGCTGAGTGATTCTAGGCACAACTCCGGGCAACTTAAGCAAAGTACCAAGTGTTCCGGATTTCGTTTTGGATGGTTTTCTACGCCCTGGGCGAGGATTTCCTACCGAGCGATCGCCGTAGCCTTGGCCCCTAGAGTCAGGATGGCAATATGTCGGTCTCTTCCCAGGCACATCAGCAGCCTGAGCAGTCCCAGGCGGTTCTCGCGATCGCCCAAAAGATTGAGCAACTCAACGAGGCCCAGTTCTCAGGCAGCCTCAATTGCGATGCTGTTCATATGGCTCGCCAGAGTTTGTTCTTTGTCGCAGGCCGCCTAGTGTGGGCTGGCGGCGGAATGCATCGCCTACGCCGTTGGCGTCGCCTGCTCAAGCAAGTGTGCCCGGAAGCAATTTTTGCCCTGGCTCAGCTCACTCCAGCTATCCCTACACCGACTTGGGAATACGAGGCTCTGCGCGGCCTGCTGAGCGAAAACCACATCAGTCGCGACCAGGCTCGCCAGCTGATTACGCTGCAAATTAGTGAAGTTCTCTTTGATATCGTTCAGTCCTGGAGCCTGGCGGAGCGCTACGAGGCCCAGGCCGACGGCGAGCTGAAAATTAAGGATGCGATTACGCTGATTCCAGCCCAGGATCTGCTTCCAGGGGTGTCTGCCCAGTGGGACACTTGGGTTAATGCTGGGATGCGCCTGTACTCACCCAATTTATCGCCGCTGTTGGAAGATCCGGTCCAATTGCAAAATCAGGTCACTGCCAGCACATTCACCAAGCTGAAGCAGATGTTGCGGGGCCAACATTCTCTGCGAGAACTGGCGAGTCTTATGGGTCAGGATGTGGGGAAGTTAGCCCAGGCCCTGGTGACCTACGAGCAACAGCGCCTTTTGCAAATGCGCATCACCCCAGATATGCCAGGCAGTATTCCTATCCCATCGGGACGTGCTCCGGAGCTGCCTGCTGAAGGGGACTTGGGAGTCGTGGTCAATGGTCAGTCTGGCTCCAGCCCGGCTGGTCAACAAGACAGCCCGCAGGAAGCTGATGGAGGGCTCACCAGCGCCGGTGAGAATCCTGCCCCAGTCGCTGCGACCTCTAGGGAGGCCAAAAAGGAGTCCTTGCCAGATACTGCCATCAAGCGGCTACGGGATAGCGGTCCAGTCAGTGGCTTCTTTTCAACCAAGCCTTCCACTAAGGCTATTTCCAAGGCTTCAGGTTCCAAGATAGCTGCTAAATCGGATTTCAGATCTGCCCTTCCCCACTCCTCCCCAGCTCGTTCCAGCAATGCTCCTTTAATCATCTGTATCGATGACCACAAGCGAGTCCGGGAAAGAATCGGCCTGATTTTGACCCAGCAGGGCTACCGCTTTCGCGGCGTTGAAGATCCCGTTCAGGCGCTGGAGACCATCATTGAACTCCGCCCCAGCTTGGTGTTTGTGGACCTGTTGATGCCCACCATGAGCGGGTATGACATCTGCGGACAAATTCGTCGGGTTGAGAGCCTGCAGAATATTCCCGTGATTATTCTCACGGGCACGGATACGATACTGGACCGGATGCGAGGTAAGTTGGCTGGCGCGACGGCTTACTTAACCAAGCCCATTTCTCCAGAGGAGATTTTGTCCGTTGTGTCTCAACAGTTGGCAGCAAAGGCAAGCTAGACATTGGTCTGCTTGTTGGTCTGCCGCGAGTTCCTTCAGGCCGCGGATTGACCGACAAAATCGCCGATGAGTTGACCTAGGCCATTCACCACCCGCGTTAGGCGATCGCCATCAATGTTCTCCTGCCGGTCATCATCAGTGTGATAGTGAGGGTCACGATAGGTTGCCGTATCCGTCACCATCACAGCGGGATAGCCCAACTGCCAAAAACTCCAATGGTCCGACCAGCCAATGCCGGGAATGCCTCGGGGTAGAGCTGCGCCTTCACTGGGAAACTGAACCTTATCGCGCCAATCGTGAATGCTTGTGCGCACTAGCTTGCGAGAGCTGACATCACCAATGAAGGCAATGAAATTGCCAGTGTCAGGGTAGAGCCAGTTCAGGGGTGAAGGATATTTTTGACTACCCGGCTCATCGCTGTAATAGCCCAGGGTTTCCAAGCTCAACATGGCGATGATGTCATCTCCATCGCGTTTTGCCTGCTGGGCATAGACCAAGCTGCCCATGTTCTTAGTGTGGAAGTAGGGGGGCTCTTCATTGACAAAGGCCACAAACCGCAGTGTTCTGGCTGGTTTGACCTTGCCTTGGTTTGGTCCAAAGCGCTCTGCTAAAGCTAGTGTTGCTGCTACACCTGAAGCATTGTCATTGGCTCCAGGCGTTGTATAGGCCGTATCGTAGTGTGCCCCGATGAGGACGATTTGATCGGGGCGATCGCTGCCCCGAATCTCCGCAATGATGTTGCTGTATTGATTGCCCGAGACTTCATAAGTCTGCCGCTGGGAGGTTAAGCCTGCCTGGGCAAAGCGTTGCTCAATATATTGGGCAGCTTCCTCTAGGGATTCTGGATTACTGCGTGGTCCTGCGGCCAGCGTTGCAATATCTGCATTCAATGTTTGACTTAAGCTCACTTCCACCGCAGTCAACGGTTCTAGGGCATTGCCATAGGACCGGCCCGGCATCCAAACCATCAGGAACCAGAGGACGACAAAGACCAGGCTGAGGAGAATGGCCAATATTCCCAGACGTTTGCCGCTGTTGCGATCGAGGAGTTGGAGGCGTTTGGCAGATTTACGCTGGGGCATGGAGCGGCTGTAGAGAAAGGATAGCTGAGGCGATTGCTTGGCAGGCAGAACCCTAATAATCGCTGCGATTGTAAAGCGTTCTCGCGCTTGCATAAACAAAAAGAGAGAATGCCTGCTAAAGGCACCCTCCCTTTTTCATCTAATCAACCTGGGCTGCAACCCAGGAACTGCTGATTACTTAATAAACAGCATCTCTTGATAGGTGGGCAGAGGCCATAGGTCATCTGCAACTTCGCCTTCCAGAGCATCCGCAGCGGCACGAACCTCCTCCATCAAGGCACGGAGGGGACCGGCGCAGTACTGCATATGAGCTTCGACATCTGCAAAGTCATGCTTCTCAACGGCGGCGTTGAGGGCATCGGCTTTCTCCGTCAAGGTCTTGGCGAGGTCAGCGACCTTTTGAATGCTGCTGGTATCAATGGAAATACCGGCCTCTTTGAGGCTGCTCACTGCCGCACTCATGTCGGTAAGGTGGCGCATTGCCGCAGGGTAAATGCGAGTCTTGGCCATCTCGGAGACGAGCTTGGCTTCTACATCAATGGAAAGGATGTATTGCTCAGCGTAGACTTCAAAACGACTGGCCAGCTCTACATCAGACAGCACGCCGGTGCTGCTGAAGAGGGCCTTGACTTCATCAGACTTGAGCCAGGGCAGGGCATCAGCAGTGGTGGGCAGGTTCTTGAGACCCCGCTCTTCCACAGCCATCTTGTGCCACTCATCGGAATAGCCGTTGCCGCCAAAGACTGCAACGCCATCTGCATCCATGATCTCTTTGAGCACGGCGAGGACATTGGCTTGGCTACCGCCACCGGCGGCTTCTAGCTTGTCAGCGATGAAGTTGAGGGAGTCCGCCATCATGGTGTTGAGGGCGATTAAGGGGCCAGAAACAGACTGGCTGGAGCCCACGGCGCGGAACTCAAAGCGGTTGCCGGTGAAGGCGAAGGGAGAAGTACGGTTGCGATCGCCCGCATCCTTGGTCAAATCAGGCAGGGTATCAACGCCCATGCCCATCTTGCCCTTCTTGTCACTGCCGCTGAGGTTGCCCGCTTGAATCTGCTGGAAGACCTTCTCAATCTGGCTACCAAGGTACACCGACATGATGGCAGGAGGCGCTTCGTTGGCCCCCAGGCGGTGGTCGTTACTGGCGCAGGCAATCACTGCACGCATCAGCGGACCAAACTTGTGCACGCCGCGAATCACAGCCGCACAGAACACCAAGAACTGTAGGTTCTGGTCGGGGCTGTCACCGGGATCCAGCAGGTTGCCCTGGGTGCTGTTACCAATGGACCAGTTGACGTGCTTACCTGAACCGTTGATGCCAGCAAAGGGCTTCTCATGGAGCAGGCAAATGAAGCCATGCTTCTTAGCGGTGCTGCGCAGGATGGTCATCAGCATCTGCTGGTGGTCACTGGCCACGTTGGCAGACTCATATACGGGCGCAATTTCAAATTGCCCCGGAGCCACCTCGTTGTGGCGAGTTTTGGCGGGAATGCCCAACTTGTAGAGATCACGCTCCACATCCTGCATGAAATGCTGAACCCGCTCGGGGATTGCACCAAAGTAGTGGTCATCGAACTGCTGACCCTTAGCCGGAGGCTTGCCAAACAAGGTGCGGCCTGCGAGGAGCAGGTCAGGGCGGGAGTTAGCGAAGTTGGAATCCACCAAGAAGTACTCCTGCTCAGCACCGCAGCTGGAGCTGATGGGAGCGACTTCGGTGTTACCCAAGAGCTTGAGCACGCGGCTACCCGCTTCATTCACCACGCTGATGGAGCGCAGCAGGGGCACCTTCTTATCTAGTGCCTCACCAGTCCAGGAGACAAAAATGGTGGGAATGCAGAGGGTGGAACCGTTATCGGTTTCGAGAATATAAGCGGGGCTCGTCACGTCCCAAGCGGTGTAGCCACGGGCTTCGAAGGTGTCGCGAATGCCACCGTTGGGGAAAGAGGAACCGTCAGGCTCACCCTGGACCAAGAGGCTACCGGAAAACTCAGAGATTGCACTGCCATCGCTCTGGGGAGAGATGAAGCCGTCATGCTTCTCAGCAGTGGCGTTGGTCAGGGGGTAAAAGACGTGAGCATAGTAGGACGCGCCTTTAGACATCGCCCACTCTTTCATGGCAGAAGCCACGGAGTCAGCGACGGAGACATCCAGCTTGTCGCCCGTCTTAATCGTCTTTTCCAAGGACTTGAAGATGTCCTTGGGCAGAGTCGCCTTCATCTTGCTGAGACTAAAGACATTAGTGGCCCAGAGGTCTTCTAGGCTCTCAGGAGGTGCGGGGACGAAAGGCTCGCGGTTGGTGATTTCGTAAATCGCCTGAAGACGTGACTCGTTGCCGCTCATAGACTTAAAATTTCTCTTTCTTGCGAGGAAACCTAGTAATCATAAATTGCAAGGACGCCATCAAAATGTTGCAACTGCTGCAAAACAATTTTGAAATCTGATGTACCCACTGCTACAAGGTAAATCACGCTACAGCGGAAACACGTAGGAAAATCGGTTCGTGCCATATAAATCCTGCTTTCACAGGACTTCGCTGTATTTAAGCGATCGCAGTTTCTAACCCATGGAGGAACCGGGGATCAAGTTAAATTGAATTGTGAATATTTTTTACAGTCCTGTTGCGACTGTTAATAATTTTGGGTAATGCAAGCTCCGGACAATTTTAAGAAAAGTCAATTTGGCTACAGTAACTTTTGGGTGAGGTGAGCCAGTATGGGCACACACCACATCCAAAGCCTTCCATGAGCAATTTCGCTTCTCTCGTTCTGCCCGCATTCATTGGTCTTTTGGCAGGTATGGGTCATGGCTGGGTCTCCCACGAAGCAGGTCTCCCTGTCTCTCTGGGAGAGCAGTTGGTTCAACCTTTTGTTGTGGATTAGTGGCGCTCTTCTGGCGGTTTTGATTCTTTGGCAAGATTGCTGCTTTTTAAGCCCAATTACAGGTAGGAAATGCTGCCCTAGCATGATCTAAGTCCCTCTGTTGCAGATATTGCATTGAGAAGTGAACTTTTTCTCATTCGGTAACAACTGATGCAAAATCTACTTTATGTTGGAGACCTCGACTTAAGAAAAGGTCTTCAAACTAATGTCTACCCGTACTTCTTCACAAGTTTCCGCTAGCGATCGCCTCATGATGGCTGCTTTGGCTGCTGGTGCGATGTTCGTTGCAGGCTACACGGTCATGCGTGTATCTCTTGATGCGAGTGCTACCGTTCCTGCTAGCTCTGCTGCCGCAGAAGTCAATGTGGTTCCCAGTGAAGGGACCCTCTGGAGTGATTTCGGTGGTTAGGCAATCGCTCTAATCATCTGAATTGTTGATGAATCCTTGCGGGTTCTAAAGCCACCGCGTCATAACGCGGTGGCTTTGTTGTTTGTCTGTGTGGTCTGCCATGGGTTTTTCGTCAGGCTAGGCAAAGGGTCTTTACAATTAGTGAGCCTCCTCAATTTCAGCCTCCATGCGTCTGCTCCCGCTATTGCTAGGGTTTCTCCTAGCCTGTTTCAGCTTGTTACCCACCCCGGCGATGGCAGCTACCGCCCGTCTCAACTGGCTCGATAGTCCCCAGACTGATAGCAGCGCTTTTGCCAGGGCTACGAAGCCAGGCGAGGTGAAGCTGCCCCGAGACTTCGGCCCCCACAATGATTTCCAGACGGAGTGGTGGTACTACACGGGCAACCTTCAAGGGGAAGATGATAAAGGCAATCAGCGCCCCTTTGGCTATCAGCTCACGTTCTTTCGGTCAGCAGTGGTACCAGAGGTGGAAGGCTCGGTTCAAGTCTCTGAGGCTCAGTCCAGTTGGCGCGGCAATCAGCTCTATTCTGCTCACTTCACCTTGAGTGATATTCAGGGCAACCACTTTTACCCCTTTGAACGCTATAGCCGGGGAGGGAATGGATTGGCCGGTGCCCAGGCGGAGCCCTATGAGATTTGGCTGGATGACTGGAGTGCAGCGGAAATCACGCCTGGCACAGTCAAACTGTCTGCGAAGGCTGAGGGCGTTGCGATTGATTTGAACTTGACCCAGAGTTTGCCGCCGGTGTTGCAGGGCGATCGCGGTCTTAGCCAAAAGGGTAAGGAACCGGGCAATGCTTCCTATTACTACTCTCTAGTACAGCAGCCTACCCAGGGACAGATTCAGCTGGGCGATCGCGCCTATGACGTCACTGGCATTAGCTGGAAAGATCACGAATATTCCACCAGTGGATTGAGCCAGGGCACGGTGGGCTGGGACTGGTTTGCGCTGCAATTTGATAACGGTGCGGCGCTAATGCTCTACAACCTGCGCCATGAGGATGGCCAGCCTGAGCCCACCTCCGCTGGCAAATTTATCTCGGCAGATGGCAGCACCCAAACCTTGGCCTTGGGGGACTGGGATTTGGATGTGCTTAAGTCTTGGACCAGCAAGGCCAGTGGCGCGACCTACCCGGCCCAGTGGCATTTGACCTTGCCGAAGCTGGGATTGGATATTCGCGGTCAGTCCCAAATGGCGGATCAAGAGCTACGCACTGCCACGGCGACCTATTGGGAAGGGGCTGTCAGTTTCGAAGGGGAGCTGCAAGACCAGCCTGTAACGGCCCAGGGTTACGTGGAGATGACGGGGTATGCGGATCGTTTGGATTCAATCTTGGGTGCCAAGTAGGAACATTCTCCTTGGGGAATAGGCGCTCTGGGATTGCCAAGCCCAAATTTCCGTCCTCGACCCTTCCCCCAAGGAATACCTCTATTCGGTAAAGTTATATGACAACTGTTTTCATATTCATCTTTAATCCATCCTCCCCATGAGTTCATCTCCCAAAGGCTTTGGCCCTCCCAAAGAAGAAAAGCAAAAGAAAAAGTCCAAGCGTGCCAAAGAACGGGATAGAGCAGCTAAGCAGTTCGACAAGATGAAAGCCCAGGGTGGCTTGGAATACGAAGTCTTTGTCCGCATCATTGGTAAGCCTAACTGGGTTCCCATGGGGGCCATTACCGTGAAGCAATCCCGCTTCGTCAGCCGGGCCATCTATGCAAACGAGAAGCCTTTGCTGGAAGCAGCTTTCCGCATTGCCCCCATGCTCAAGCGCTATGAGAGCAAGTTGGAATATGGCTATCGCCTCAAGAGCGAGAAGAAAGACCCCATTGAGCTGGCGATTAAGCCCGGTGGCGTGGGTGCTCTAGGCAAGGGCATTAGTAAGGGGCTAGGGAAAACCCTGGGTGGACTGTTTAAGAAGAAAGAATCGGAGTAGGGTTGGAATAGAAACTTCTTCGCGAGCACAAAATGCTGCCCGTGACGAGGTTCAAAGCCTTACTGCGCGAGAAGCGATCGCCTATGAATGCCTGGCTCAGACCCGTCCTCACCCTGGCTGCTGTGCTGGGGGCGATCGCTGTGAATGGCTACAGCAATGTCAATCCGCCCGGCGAAATGAATGTCGGGGAGATGTCGAATACTATTTTTGCCGATGTCTTGATTACCCCGGCCGGTTGGGCCTTTAGCATTTGGGGCTTGATCTACCTTGCTCTGATTGCATTTGGGCTGTACCAGCTTTTGCCAGGACAGTGGAACAACCGCAAGCTGGCTCCCCACAGCTATTTCCTGATTTTTGCCAGCCTGGCCCAATGTTTGTGGATTTATCTCTTTTTGGACCAGCAGTTTGTCTTGGCCTTGCTGGCCATGGTGGAAATTTGGGCGATGCTGCTGGCCCTGTATTTACGCATTAACCACCGGTCTTGGAATGCGGAATTGCAACAGAAGCGACCCCGCGCCATTCCCCGCAAGGAGCGCTGGCTGATCCATCGCCCCATCAGTTTGTACTTCGGTTGGATTAGCATGGCCACGGTGTTGAATGTGGCCTTGACCCTATTTAGTCAGGGCTGGGGCGGTTGGGGACTATCGCCGGTGCTTTGGACGGTTCTGCTGATGGGGGTTGCTGCGGAGCTGGGGCTACTGATGCTGCTGCGTCGCCAGGATGGCACCTTTGCCGTGGTGGTGATTTGGGCTTTGGTCTGGATTGCCGTGGCGAACTTGAGTAATCTCTTCATCGCTGTGGCTGGTTTTGGGCTAGCGGCGGCCTTGGGACTGATGGTCTTTGCGAAAAGCACGGCTAAGGGGGGGCTGCGCATATGACGGTGGGGGCAGATCAGCCGCCATTGGCTTTGGCAGAGCTGCAACAGCAACTCTTAGCCCATTTGGAGGTGATTTGTTGTGAGCGCGACCCGTTGTTTTCCCCGCTGGGCCATCTCGCCACCCGTGCCTATATAGATGAGCAGCTGAGCCAGTGGGGCGAAGTGATTGCGGAAGAATTTGAATATAACGGGCAGGTCTATTGCAATCTAATTTTGGATTTGCCGGGCAGTAATTGTCCTTTGGATGACCAGGGCAATATTCCCCCAGATGCCTCGATGCTGTTGGTGGGTGCCCATTATGATGCGGTCCATGGTAGCCCTGGAGCAGATGACAATGGCACGGGCTTGGCTGCTCTGTTAGTGATGGCTGAGGCTTTTGCGGCTCAACCCAGCCGTCCGCCGCTGCGCCTTGTGGCCTTTGATGCAGAGGAATCGGGTTGTCTAGGTAGTCGCGTCCATGCGGAGCTGATGGCGCAGGATGGACTCTCGATCAAGCTGATGCTGTCTTTGGAAATGCTGGGTTTCTGCACAAGTGAGCCCCAGCGATACCCAGCAGATTGGATGAAGTATATCTATCCTAAGCAGGGCAACTTTCTGGCCTTGGTGGGCAATCCGGTGGCGTTGCTGGACCTGTGGAAGATGAAGCGATCGCTCAAGCTTTACGGCATCCCGTCCATACTGCTTCCAACGCCTGGCCGGGGCGAATGGCTACCGCGATTGCGAGCCAGTGACCATGCAGCGTTTTGGGATGCGAGTTGCCCAGCGGCCATGGTGACGGATACGGCGGAGATGCGCAATCCGAATTACCACAAAGCCAGCGATGGCATCGAGACGCTGGATTTGGATTTTTTGACGCGGGGAACCCAGGGATTGATTGATGGGTTGCGATCGTTGTAGTGCACCTTGGCTGAAGCCTAAGGAACAGAAATTCATTAAGATCTGAATCTCGTTCATTATCAATCGCCACGTAGGGGCTGGGTTTCCCTGCCCTGTCTCGGTTTGGGCAGAGCTGGGTAGGGAGACCCTACCCCTACGGTAGAATTTGGTCTTATTAAATTCGCGTTCCTAAGACTCAGGATCTTCTTCCAAGGTTTGGGGGCCAAGTCCCAGGAATTCTCGCCAATGGAGCTCTGCGCTAATGTCATGGCGATAATCCAGACAGGTCTTGGCTTGGCAGCCCCGAGGATGGATGGGGCAGGGTTGCATTAAATCCCCGGTGTAAAACAAGCAGGTATCGCATTCGGGCAAACGGCGAAAGCGTTTTGGTTTAATCATGGAGCCTCCGCAATGCTTTATCGCTCCAGCATAGCGCTTGAACTCTGGGCTCGTCGGTAACTTATCGCGCTAAATCACTCCTGAATGCTTCTCTCTCGGTATCAAAAAATACTTCTAATTGAGTATAAATAGTAACGGTTGATGACGGATTGGCGGGTTTGCCTACCAACTTTAAATGAGCTGTTTTAACGTAAGGCTAGTCTCAGTCGCTTAAAGCCGATCACTGGTGCGAAGAAATGGTTTAAGGCCTTACTTCCCACAAGATTTTAAGAAGCGACGAGTTGATTCTTTTCTGGCAACATTCTGGGTGGCTACAGCGTCCTATTTGTTGCAGCTACACTATTTCACCAGCCATTGTGAATGGTTCGTTTGGCTGGATTCTTTTCTTGCTTGAGTCATGGCGCAATATCCTAAATACAATCTTGCTCTGCGGTTAGCAGGCACTATTTTTCAACTCTTGTTGATGATCGTTCCCTTTACGGTCGTAATGCTTTGTTTGTTGAATTTGGTGTTTGCGATCGCCATTAGCTTCTATCTCATTCCCCTGTTGGTTTGGGCTGGAAGTATGGCGATGTTTGCTCTGTTTTTACTGCTATTAGGCAGCGTTTGGGCTTCTTTATAGGTTGACAGGCTAATCAAAAGAAAGTGCAGTGACTGAACCACGGTCACAGAAGCTTAGCGGCTGGTTGCTGATCGGTCTCGATACATCGATCAGTATTTCCTATGAATAAGACCAAAATGAGACGACAGCCGCTAGGATTGCACTGTGAAAGTGCAAATGTACTGTGATCCTCTGTGATCCCTCTCAGCCTTCGTCTCGACCATTTTCTTAGCTATCGCCAGGCCGTTCTTGACTTTCGTGGATTACATACGGCCTGTGTTTGTGGTGCCAATGGGGCTGGGAAATCATCTCTGTTAGAGGCCATGACCTGGGTGTTGTGGGGGCAAAGCCGCGCAGCCCTAGAGGATGATGTCATCCACCTAGGGGCTAATGAGGTGATGGTAGATTTCACCTTTGTTTGCCAGGGGCAGCTTTATCGGGTCTTGCGGCGTCGCCATCTTAAGCAGTCCACGGTTTTAGAATTTCAGGTGGGGCGGCGCACTGGGGGGGTGGAAAAGCTTGCCTTAACTGTTAATGCAGGTGTGGGAGCAACCGAAGCTGCAAGCTGGGCAGAGATCGCTCTGGAAGAAGTTGAGTTTCGCACCCTGACGGCGAAGGGGGTACGGGCGACCCAGCAGCGGATTGTGGAAACCCTGAAGCTGGACTATGAGACCTTTGTGAACTCCGCCTATTTGCGCCAGGGGCGGGCCGATGAGTTTATGCTCAAGCGCCCCAGCGAGCGTAAACAGGTGTTGGCTTCGCTGATGAAGCTGGACCAATATGACAGTTTGGCGGAGAAGGCGCGGGAGCAGAGTCGAGACTTTAAAGCCCAGGCCGCAGGATTGGAACAGGTGACGGAGCAGTTGTTGGTTCAACTAGGCCAGTTGCCAGGGGTGACGGCTGAGCTGAAGACGGTGACGGCGAGCTTGGAGGCTCTGCGCTTAGATCAATCCCAGGACCAGCAGCGTCGGGACGAATTGCAGAGGGCTCAGCGGCAGCGACAGGATTGGCAGCAGCAACTCGGGCAGGGGGCGGAACAGCGCGATCGCCTCCACAATGCCCAAGCATCACTTCAGCAGCGCCTGGCGCAACAGTGCCAAACCCAGCAGGTTCAACAATCACTGCTGGATCAGGCCGATGGCATTGAACGAGCCTATGCCCAGTGGTGCGAGTTGCAGTATCGAGATGAGCAGTGGGCTCAGGTGGCTGAGCAGCATCGCAGTTTGGCAGCGGAGCGGGATGAGCTTAAACCGACGCTGGAGCAGCAGCGTCAGCATCAAGTCAGGAATGTGGCCCAATGCGAGGCACAGTTGGCGACGCTGAATCACCAATTGGAGTCAATCCAGCCGCTGTTGCAAAAGGCCCCAGAAATTGCAGAAGCCCAGGAGAAGCTGAAGGCAGGGCGATCGCGTCTACGGGAACTAGACCAGCTTCAAGCGGAGGTGATGCCGTTGCAGCGACGCCAGGGGGAATTGCAACAGCGCTTGGAGCGTCTGCGTAGTCAGATGCTGGCTCAGATCCACAGCCTCCAGCAGTTGCATCAAGAACTAGAGCTGAAGCAAGGAGGACTGCCCCAGTTGCAGCAGGAGCTGGCCGGACTGACTCAGCAAGTGGAGTATTTGGAGGAGCGTCAGCGGATTCAGGACCAGATTCGCGAGAAGGGGTTGGAGCGGCGCAGTTTTTTGGAGCGATTGCGAGCCCATGGTCAAGATTATGAGGCTCAGATTGCGAGTCTGGATGACAAGGTAAGGGCCTTGGATGATCCCGATGCGAGCTGTCCTTTATGCGATCGCCCCCTAGACGAAAAACATCTGCAAACGGTGCATCAGCAACATGAGTTGGATCGGCAGGAGGCTCTGGATTTGCTGGTGGTGGTGCGAGATCAGATTTTGACCTCTCAGCGAGAGATTGAGGTGTTGCGGGAGGAGTACCGAGCCATTGAGCGGGAGCGGGCGGGCTATGGTGGATTTTTGGAGCGGCGGGGACAGTTGCAGGAGCAAATTGCCCATGGAGAGTCGGCGCGATCGCGGTTGGATGAAGTTGCGTCCGAGCTGGCAGCGTTGCAGCAACAGGTAGATCTGGAGCAGATCGACCCCGCATTGCAGCAGGAGCTAGCAGAGCTGGAGGCGCAGCGGTCGCAATTGGGCTATGACGAGCGCAACCATGCTTTGGCTAAGGGGGAGGCGGAGCGGTGGCGCTGGGCGGATATTAAGCAGGGGGAGTTGCGCCAGGCGCTGAAGCGGGAGGAGCAGTTGAGCTTGCAGTTGGCTCAGTTAGAGGCGCAGCGAGGTGAGCTGGAGCAGCAACAGGATGACTTGCAAGAGAGCCCAGTACAGCAGCGGCTTGAGGCTCTGGAGCAACAGTTGGAGGCCTTGGGCTACGATGGTTCGGCCCATACCCAGCTTCGGCAGGATTTGCGGGAAAGTCAGGGGGCGCAGGTGCAGTATCAGGCGTTGGTGCAGGCAAGAGAGCAGCAGCCGAAGCTGGAGGCGGAACGGCAGGGATTGATGGAGCAGCAGGCTGGGTTGGAGCAGGAGTTGGAAGCCATTGCTCAGCAGCTGGAAAGCGTGGGAATTCAGCTAGAGCAGAGTCCAGACCCTGCTGGAGAGCTGGCTGCTTTGGAGGAGCAAATTACGTTTCGTCGTCAGCGGCTGGACCAAGCTATTTCAGAGCAGGGGCGGTTGGAGCAGCGGCAGCAGCAGCTGGAGCAATTGCAGTTGCAACACCAAGAGCAGCTCCAGCAGATTCAGGTTTGCCGCCATCAGCAGCGGATCCACCAGGAACTGGCCCAGGCCTTTGGTAAAAATGGTATTCAGGCGTTGATGATTGAGAACCTGTTGCCCCAGTTGGAGCAAGAGACGAATCGGATTTTGTCGCGCTTGAGTGAGCATCAGTTGCAGGTGCAGTTTATTACCCAGAAGGCAAAGCAAAAGTCTAAGAGTAGGGCTAAGGCTAGGGGAAAGAAGCGGGAGAGTGGTGCGGTGTTGATCGACACGCTAGATATTCGCATTGCGGATGCGCGGGGGACGCGGCCCTATGAGACGTTTTCGGGAGGAGAGGCGTTTCGGGTAAATTTCTCGATTCGCTTGGCCCTAGCACGGTTGTTAGCCCAGCGATCCGGGACGGCGTTGCAGTTGCTGATTGTGGATGAGGGATTTGGGACGCAGGATGCGGAGGGGTGCGATCGCTTGATTGGGGCGATTAATGCGATCGCGCCGGATTTTGCTTGTATTTTGACGATTACCCATATGCCTCAGTTTAAGGAGGCATTTCAGGCGAGGATTGAGGTAACGAAGGGGGCAGAGGGTTCGGAGTTGATGTTGGCTGTGTAGTCCTGTGTGCTGGCAAGCGCTGGCGAGCGGAAGCAGGCTAAAATGGTGGTGTCTCTAGCGCTTCTGCGTGGCTTAAAAATGACGACTGTCCTGGCAATTGAGAAAGAAATTTCGAGTTTTCAGGTCTTGCATGAGCGTCTTAGCTTGACCAGAGCTGAAGATGAGTCGTTTTTTCAAGAATGGCAACATTTATCTAGGAGTCCTGAATCAGAGGACCGTGCGTTTCTAGATCGCTTGCAAGCTCGCTACCGTTATTATTACGAGGCTGGGATCCTGACGGAGGGTACGGTGCTGTTATCGATCGTGGCACCGTTGATGGAGTATTTAGGTTTCCACGAGCCGCCATTTTTTGTTCGCTCTGAGGTGGGGCTGGAGCTGAAGGTTCAGGAACGAGATGAGGTGTATCGAGGGCGGATGGATGTGTTGGTGGTGCGGGAGCGGTTTTGGGTTTTGGTGGTGGAGGCGAAGCGGGCTAAGTTTGCGGCGGATGTGGCGTTGCCGCAATGTTTGGCTTATATGGCTGGGTCGGGGCAGCCGGTGACGTTTGGGCTGGTGACGAATGGGAGTGATTTTGTATTTTGTAAGTTGGAGGGGTCGGTTTATGACTTCTCGGAACCGTTTTCGTTGTTGGTCCGGCAAAATCGGTTGGTTGAGGTTGCGGAGGTTTTGGGACGGTTGAAGGCGTTGAGTTTGTAAACGCTATGTCAAATTTTGAAGGACTTGCTCTAACACTGAGTCTCGATTCAGAGTTTTGTCCTCCATTCGTAGGTTGACGAAAGGGCGGAAAGATCATAACCCAGTCTGAATCTCTAATCTTCCTAATATCGAAATTCTAGTCGTGCCATGAACTTCAGCCACACCACACCCATTCTCCGCATCTTCGACGAAGCCAAAGCCAAAGAATTCTATATCGACTACCTCGGCTTCAAAATCGACTGGGAACACCGCTTTGCCCCCAACCTCCCCCTCTACCTGCAAATCTCCAAAGACAACTGCATCCTCCATCTTTCCGAACACCACGGCGACTGTTGCCCTGGCGCAGCCCTACGCATCCAAACCAGCGACATCGATACCTTTCACCAACAGCTCCAAGCCAAACAATACAAATATGCCAACCCCGCCATCGAAGACACCTCCTGGAACAGCCGCGACCTCTCCATCAAAGACCCCTTCGGCAACCGCCTGACCTTCACAAATCACATCAGCACTTAGAAATATCTCCCTAAGAACTCGGCAAAACTGAAACAATTCCCTAAAAATGTAGCAATAATCACCAAATTGACGGCTCGTCTTTTGACCCCCATCAGTTCTGCCCCTGACGATGGACGAGTGGTGAAAACTCGAAGGGCATCCCTGTGAATTGGAATAAGAATTGGACCGGAATGCTCAGCTTGCTCGTAGGCGGCAGTTGCCTCAGCATCATTTGCTTTCCCAGCCCTAGCTACGGCAGCGAAATCGCAACACAGGAAGCGACCCCAGAAACAACGATCGCGGATGTATACTCCGCTAACGCTGCAACCCTCCTCGCAGATAGCCCCATCGACCCCAACTCCCCAGACTTCGGCGTCATGTGGAACCCCGGTCGCCCCGACAGCCACGCTCCCATTAGCGTCATGGGTGACCACACCCATGAAAAGAACGAAGTCATGTTCTCCTATCGCTACATGCGCATGGGCATGGACGGCAACCGCGACGGCACCGACTCCCTCTCGGCTTCTGAAGTCCTAGAAGACTTCCGGGTCACGCCCCTGGACATGACCACCGAAATGCACATGTTCGGAGCTATGTACGCTCCCTTGGATGACCTCACCCTCATGCTGATGGTGCCCTATGTCTCCAAAACCATGGACCACCGCACCCGCATGGGCGGCGAGTTCACCACCGAAAGCTCCGGCATTGGCGATTTCAAGCTGGGTGGCCTCTACAAGGTCTACGACAACAATAACCAGCGCATTCACTTGAATGCAGGGGTGAGTTTTCCCACGGGGTCGATTGACGAGCGCGATCGCACTCCCGCAGGCCCCAACCAGCCCCTGCCCTACCCCATGCAGATCGGCTCCGGCACCTATGACCTCCACCCTGGCATCACCTACCTAGGCCAAGCCGGTGACTGGTCCTGGGGTGCCCAGGGCTCCGGCATCATTCGCCTCGGTGAAAACAGCCGGGACTACCGCCTGGGTCATCGCTTTGATGCCACCACCTGGGGTGCTCGTCGCTGGAACAATTCCTTCAGTACCTCCTTGCGTCTCAAGGGGAGTGCCATCGGCAACTACGACGGCGCAGACGATCGCCTCAACCCTGCCTTAATCCCCACTGCCGATCCAGACCGTCGCGGCGGTAAACGCCTCGACCTGGGCATTGGTGCCAACTTCCTTGGCCAAGAAGGCTTTATCAAAGGCCACCGCGTGGGCTTGGAATTCAGCGTCCCCGTCTATCAATCCTTAGATGGCCCCCAGCTTGAAAGCGACTGGATGTTCACTGTGGGCTGGCAAAAGGCGTTTAACTTTGGGTCTTAACGCTCCCCTTTAAGCAGCCATCTTCGACATGGCTTAAGAGCCCAAGCCCAGCATTGCTGAGCTTGGGCTCTTTGATTAATCTCTTTGTCTACTGTTGAAGACTGCAACCTATTTGAACAGGTCTTGCTCCTGCAACTCTGGTATTGCAGGTCGCTGTGTCTCTAATTGCTCCTGCGAATACAAAGCAACTCTTTCATTACCGTTGCGGTAGATCAAAGACCAAGGCTGACTGGGGGACTGAGCATCGCCCAATTCATATTGCACAGGAATCGCTTGTCCTGGCTGTAGAGGCGAGGCTAAGGTTTGCTCTGCCACGACGCGATCGCCCTCCATCAGCAGCACTTGGGCGGTAGAAGAAGCATCGCTGTTCAAGCTGGGCTCATAGCTGAGATTTTGTATTACGGCATTGACGACAAAACGCTGCTCGGTTTTTCCTGTGGTGCCTATAAAGCTCAAGCTGAGATCCTGGATGGCTAACGCAGGCTCTGCTTCTGACGGATTGGCGTCTGAGGCGAACCACACATTTTCCAGAGTCGCCGTTTCTTGTAGCATCAACTCCACATCGACTCCTAAACCTCTAAAGAAAGGCTCTTCAACCAGCGGTTCATCTTCACGGGGGCGGAGTATCTCTCCGATGTTGGAAGAACTAAACAATGGCGTCGAGATTTGAAGGGGACCACTAGATTCAAGAACAATATTTCCACCACTCTGTGCACTGACAGGACTGCTGCCAACGTTGCTGATGCCAGGGTCGCGAGGAAGTGGCGTCAAAAGCTGAAGAAGAGGAGCCTCAATACTGATCCGTCCACCGAGCTGTGTATTGGTTGGACTACTATTCACATCGTTGATGCTGGGAGCTAGAGGCCCTGACGTCGAAATTCGGCCAGGAGGAGTCTGAATGTTGATCTGTCCACCGAGCTGCTGTGCCTTGGCCGAGCGACTTCCGAGGCCTAACAAACTAAGACTGAGTAATCCAGCTGGGATGAGTCGCAATTGATGGGAATTGAGCATGTCTGGAGGTCGCGATCGCGCCTGATTTAAGCACACTGAAGCGGGTTTCGATTCAGATTTACGAGGTGAACGGAGTCGAGTGAATGTTCTCTCTAGTTTAGCGACTCGCAAATTAGTATGGTCACGAAATAATGGAAAATCTCAGAATGTCAATGCCGTTTAGATAGGCTGAAACCTATCGCAATTAAGCTCTTGAGCCGTTTGCTTCGTTAAGCGAGCCGAGTCAGAAGAGTGCAATCCGTCTCGCTCCACAGAAGTCTAAGGGACTGGTCGTCACTGTAATGATGTATTGTACTTAAATTCCAGATTCTCGAAATAAACGCTAATGTGGATCTAATCCATCGATGTGCAATCGGAGCGAAGTAATGCTGGATCTTTACTACTGGCCCACGCCCAATGGCCACAAAATTACGCTGTTTCTAGAAGAAGCTGGGCTGGACTATCGCATTGTGCCGGTCAACATTGGTGCCGGAGATCAGTTCAAGCCAGAGTTCCTCAAAATCTCGCCTAATAACCGCATGCCAGCCTTGGTAGATGCTGAGCCTGGGGATGATGGAGAGCCGGTTTCGGTCTTTGAATCGGGGGCTATTTTGATGTACTTGGCTCAGAAAGTGGGGCGGTTCTTGCCTGGGGATCTGCGCGATCGCACCCGCGTCACGGAATGGCTCTTCTGGCAGATGGGTGGCCTAGGCCCCATGCTGGGGCAAAACCACCACTTCAGCCAATATGCCTCAGAAAAGATTGACTATGCCATTCAGCGTTATGTCAACGAGACCCACCGTCTCTACGGTGTGTTGAATAAGCAACTGAATGGGCGAGACTTCATTGCTGGCGACTATTCCATTGCCGATATGGCCTGTTACCCCTGGATTGTGCCCCATGAAAAGCAAGGCCAAGACTTAGCCAACTTCCCTGATCTCAAGCGCTGGTTTGAAGCCATGGCAGCCCGGCCCGCAGTGATTCGAGCCTATGAGAAGGGCAAGGCTGTTTCCAGTGGTCCGACCATGACCGAGTCAGCGAAGAAGGTGTTGTTTGGCCAACGTTAGGCGCTTGCAGCTGGGGGGAGGGATGCGATCTCGGCACAAGTGCTCATAGAAATTGCCCCCAGCCCCATACCCTGTGGCTGGCATGCTCTTCCGATGTCAGCCACAGGGTCAGAGACCTAAATGATGTCGTCGAATACTTATCCCTAGACCAACCCTCAAACATAACCCTATAAACAAGATATCTAAAGGGATTCAAAGCTGTATGTCGCTGGCAAGTCTAGTGGGGAGTAGAGGCAAACTCCCATGGGATAATCTGTAGGATTTTTCTCGAACGGCGCTATGCCTCAATACTTCGCTACCGTGGCTCGCGACCTCGAAAAACTAGCCGCCCAAGAACTCGAAGAACTGGGCGCCCACAACGTTGTGCCTGGCTTCTGCGGCGTGGCCTTCGAAGGCGACCAGGCCATGCTTTACCGCGTCAACCTCCAGGCCAAGCTTCCCTTCCGCATCCTCCAACAGCTCAAAATCTTTACCTGCCGCGATGCCAGCGAACTCTACAAAGGCATTAAGGCGATCGACTGGCAGGAATTCCTCGACCCTGGCTTTACCCTCGCCGTCAACGCCACCGGCAAAAACAGCGAACTCAACCACAGCCATTTCACCGCCCTCCAGGTGAAAAATGCCATCGTTGATCAGCAGGAAGAACGCCTCGGCGAGCGCTCCAGCGTCGACACCCACGAGCCTGACGTTCGCATCAACGTCCACATCCGCCGGGATAAATGCACCGTCAGTCTCGACAGCTCCGGCGACAGCTTGCACCGCCGGGGCTACCGTCCTGCTATGGGTGATGCGCCCTTGAAGGAATCCCTGGCAGCAGCGCTGATTAAGTTTTCTGGCTGGCAACCCGATCAGGTCTTTTTTGATCCCCTTTGTGGTTCTGGTACTTTGCCCTTGGAAGCTGCCTTGACTGCATTGAACATTGCACCGGGGGTGTTTCGCGATCGCTTCGGCTTCGAAACCTGGCCTGACTTCAACAAAGACCTCCTGGAAAAACTCATCGCTGAAGCCGAAGCCGCCCAACGCACCGAACTTCCTGCCTTCATCGGTGGCAGCGACGGCAGCATCGGCGTCATCGAACAAGCCCGCGCCAACGCCCGCCACTGCGGCGTCTCCCAACAAGTCACCTTCCAACTTCAAGAACTCGCCGAAGTCCAAGCCCCCGCCGACAACGGCGTTCTCCTCTGCAACCCGCCCTACGGTGAACGCATCGGCAACCCCGAAGAACTAGGAGCTTTCTACAAACTCCTCGGTGATGTGCTCAAACAACGTTTCAAGGGCTGGAACGCTTACATCCTCAGTGGCAATAAGGAGCTAGCAAGAAACATTCGTTTGAAATCAGCCCAGCGCATTCCGATTAATAATGGCGGGTTGTCTTGCCAACTAATGAAGTATGAGATGTATTAGCAAGAGGTCAAGCGGACCTCTCCCCCGGCCCCTCTCCTAAAAGAGAGGGGTGACGTTAGCATGGAATGTTGGTGAGGCTGATCGATCATCTGCTCGACTGCAACTTTTTGTTGTGGCTGTGCATCTAAAGCTGGCCAAGGCGATGCCTTGCCTTGTCCCTACCAGGGTTGCAAGATGCCTAATGCCTAATAAACTCTCACCATTGGTTGAAAACCTTAACAACCCTGTTGCGACTGCGTAGCAGCAGACCCAACAGACCAATTAAACCCAGAAAAACAACATCAACCGATAAGACAAGAGGCCGCCCAACCATTGGACGAACTACCCTTACACTGCTGTAGCAGGGGGTAATCCATTGGGGGAGACTTTGTCCCCCATTGGCGGGAGTTTGAGGGCTGGCCCTCATGGCTGCTGGTTTAGGCTTTGCTTCATACGCCTAAGCAGAGACAGATAGCAAAACTTCCGGCGTCAACCTTGCGTCATGTTTGCTTCGACGCATAAAACTGCCGCGCCCCATTCCCCAAAACATAAATCAACCCCGCATTACCAGTAACCCCGATCGCCGCCCCCACCACCGGCACCAACTCCGCCGCACTCAACCCCGCCTTCAACGCACTCGTCCCCGCCAACGACAACCCAAAAATTGACAACACCTCCCCTCGCCGACTCTGATCCGTCAAATCACACCCATACAATGCCGCAATACGATAAACCATCTCCGCCTGAAGCGTTGCCACTGCAACCAGATCCACCGCCATCAGCATCAAAGCAATCGGCGGAATAATATTCGTCACCAAACCAACACCACCGGCATAAATCGCCGCACTACTGATAACGCGATCGCACAACTCATCCACCGTCTCCTCAGGATGCTCAGTGCGTAGCCGAGTCACCTCACCCTGAATCTTATGCGTATCCACCCGCCCCACCGCCGCCAAAATCCAGCTAAAGCCCGGTACCCTTGCTGCCAGCTCAAACAACCGACTATTGGCGATCGGCTCAACCCCCTCACCCAACGTGCGCGTAGCCTCTTCCAAGAATTCTTGGGTGGCCTGACTGAGCTCTGCTTCCGTCGCGCTGGCCATATTGCCCACATCATCTGCAAGGCGCTGGGCAAAGGCGATCGCTTCCTGTAACGGATCGGGCTGGGGTGGAGGGTTAGACATGGTTACGAGGGATGCCAGGGATATGGAGAGACAGTGCCGAAGGACGACAAGCGTAGAGTCTAGAGCACCATTCTAAACAATGGCTTCTCTGGACAGCTGCATCCATCGGCAAAGGCTTGAATCTGCCTATGGTCTCTCGTTAGATTTCTAGGCAGCTCGCCGAAAACTGCGAGATGGGGTTGGGGGCGGCATATTTTGGCGAAGTTCTTTAATGACCTGCTCGCAGCACCAGTTCACTGGCTTGCGAGGATGCTTCTGCATGCTGGCCTTGAGCAATCCGATCGCAGCTTGTTCATCCTGGGTCAAGTTCAACAGCTCGCGGTAAAGCTTGCGCTGGACTCGCTGCACCGGTCGATTTGTCTGGGTTTTGTACTCTGGTCCGCTCTGGAGCCAGCCCTTCACTTCCAAGAACTTTTGAACTTCCTGCATGGCTCGGCGATGCCAAGGGGGATTGCCATTGCGAGACCTGTTGGATATCTTGCTGCCTGGGCCCGTCTTCTTTTCATTGCCCCACCATTCTCCTGGCTCCAGGGTCAACAGGAATATGAGTGCCCCGGCCCCGCCTAGGGTGAGCAGCAACTTGAACCACATGCCCCAATTGCTAGCGTGGCTCAACCACCAGGCTTCTGCATCATTGAAAGCCTCCGTGGCTGGTAGGTCATCTAGTAGGCTATTGCTGCTAGATTGAGCTGCGGTTGCAGGCTGCTGTATGGCAAAGGCTGCCCCTGCATTTTGACGCGCATAGTCAAAGTTCTTGCTGTATTCCGTCGCCTTTTGTTGTGCTGTGCCATGGCGGGGATGGTCTGGGGCAACGGCTTTCATATGGGTGACAGCCTTGTTCCAGGTTGTCGCTACGGTTGCCCATTGTTGAGGGGTTTGAGCGGTTTGGGCTGCGACGGCAGCGGCCATCGCGGCATTGACTGCTTCTCGGAATGGATCATTAGGGGTTGCAGTTGCATCAGCAGCGGCGACTGGTGCTGGGCTGGTTGATGTCGTTGATGCATTGCTCGTCTGGGCGGTTGAGCTGGCGATTGAGCCGTCATTGCGGAACAACTGCACTGCATAAACCTCGCCATCGGTTTGATCAATGGCAATACCGAAGCCAAACTGATTGAACTGGTCGTTGAGTAGATTCTCGCGATCGCGCCGCTCGTACATCCACTCTCGCTCTAGCAAGGCAATCCGGCGATAGGTGACCTGTTCATCATCACCTTGAACGCCAATGTTCTCTGCGACAAATCCTTGGCCCCCCAGCGCTGTAAAGCGATCGCTGGGGGCTTGGCCTTCGGGGCTAAAACTCGATAGAAAATCCCGTTGAGCCATGTCTTCTGCATGGTTCTGGGCCGCTTCTTCCAGGCGAATATCAGCGGTGAGATGGGGTAAGCCATTGGCTTCGCGATCTCGGTTAACAAGCTTGAGCGCCTTGGCTCGTGCTTTTTCGAGGTCACGGTCAAAATGGGCATTGAAGACATGAACGCCACCATTGCCGATTTTCCAGCCATCACCACCGGGGCCGTTGTAGAAGAAGAGGGAATCGCGACCAAAGGCCAGTAAGCCACCGCCAATAACGAGGGTCGCGATCGTGCCTCGGAGCAGCGAACTCTGATACCACTGGGACTGGGTACCGTTTGCCGAATTTCTCATGGATAGTTGCTGTGGACCTAGGGCGGTTGTCAGTGCTTGTGTAAGCGTTCTCTGAGCGGTAGTCCTAGCACCCCCACGTATGTCCAGCTTGCCCAACTGGGCGAGTGGCTCAACAGTCACGAATATCCAATTCCCTAAAGAAATTATCCGTAGGGTTTTGAGAATTTCAGACTGCTATTTGATCCCCTAATGGTTCTGGCTAAACAACGTAATCGAGTTGTTCTAGATGTCGCGCCGCCAGGGTTTCCCAAAGCTTGATGTCTTCACTGGGGAGGGTTTGTCGCCAGTCGCCGATCAGTCCCTTGCGCACATGCTGTCCCTCGCCTTTCTTTTTCATCTTTTGAATATCTTGGCGCTCTACAATGCTGGTGATTTGCGCTGGGCTGGTAGACAGGGCGAGGAAATCAAAAACCTGTTCTAGTTCTTCGCTAGTGTTTTGGCGGAGGTCTTCGTATTTGACCAGGCGGATGCGATCGCTCAAGTTCGGATTTGTCATGTAGTCTAGGCTTTGCTCAGCGCAGCGGTTCCAGGTCTGAATAATATGCTCAGTGCTTTGGCGGGCCCACTTCTGGGTTTTGGCCCTGGCTTGCCAAGATGCGCATACATCTCGACCATCTCGACTGACAATAATGACTTTGGCTTCCGGGAATTGATTGAGGATGACATCGACAAAATCAATGTGGAGTGGGGTTTTCTCAATCAGCAATTTTTGGCCAGCTTGGCCTTCCTGCGCAAAATACTGTTCGCAGATATGGCCAATTAGGCGCTCTGCCCGTTCTAGGTCTGAACCGGCTTCTTGTTGGACCTGCTGAATCAGGGTTTTGAGTGATTTGAAGTCAATCAGGTTGTGGGGGCCAACTGTCCCTGCCCTAGCGTAGTTGCGGTAGCTCTTGAGAATGCCGCGCCAGACGTCTTGGGAGCTGGCACCTAGTAGGAGGGATTTAAGGCCGTAATGTTTTAGGAACCAAGTGGCTTGGTCGAAGCGCTGTTTGCGCTTCAGCTTTGAGACAAAGGTGAAGGGATTGTAGATGAGCCGATAGATATGGGACTCATAGTGAGGCGAGAGTGCCTCGGGGTGAAGCTTGAGCATTTGCCAGAGCCAGGTCGTGCCCGAGCGGGGACAGCCCACGATAAATAGCTTGGGGCAAGGGCTAGATTGAGTTGCCAGGGCTTTGGGCGCAGGGGGGATTGTCATGGCTGGACTAAAGACGTGGACAGGCTGGATGGGATGCGGAGGGTTTGTCCCTGGTTCGTTGCGATGGCTAGAAACCACTTTGCACTTGTGACAAAGCAGTGGTGATCCATCTGCTCAACAGAGCAGAGGTAGCCTTCCTAGCGTTCCCGCATCCCAGGCTCAAGTCGCTCTGGCTTTTGTCTCAGGAGCGGTGGCATTGGCCGGACATTTGTTGATTGCCCTTGTGCTTCTTGAGCTTTACTTATCCTGTTGATGACCCACCGGAGATGTGTTTATCCCGTTTCATCTCGCCGTAGTCCTATCGCTAGGGGTTTCCATAGCCACCGCCACCGGGGGTTTGAATTGCGATCGCATCTCCTTTCTCTACCTCTATGGTTGCCGTCGCATCCAGCATCTCTGTCTCGCCATTAGCCCGTTGCCACTCCGTGCGCCCCGGTTGGCCTGCTGCTCCGCCCGCTAGGCCAAAGGGCTCTGTCTCACGGCGACCCGACAGAATATTCGCGGTCATGGCCTGGCGGAAGCGAATGCGTCGCACCACTCCATTGCCTCCAGAGAATTCTCCAGCTCCACCACTGTCTGGGCGAATGGAAAATTCTTCCACCATGACTGGAAAACGTAGCTCCAATACTTCCGGATCCGTGAGCCGAGAATTGGTCATATGGGTCTGTACTGCATCCACTCCGGCGAATCCAGCCCCAGCTCCGGAGCCACCGCAAATGGTCTCGTAGTACTGATATTGACCATCCCCAAAGGTGAAGTTATTCATTGTGCCTTGGGAGGCTGCCAGAACACCTAATGCGCCGTAGAGAGCATCGGTTACGGCTTGGGAGGTTTCCACATTGCCAGCAACCACGGCGGCGGGAGACTTGGGGTTGAGTAAGCAACCGTCGGGAATGCGAATGTCTAGGGGCTTGAGGCAACCTGCATTGAGAGGAATGGGTTGATCGACCAGGGTGCGGAAAACGTAGAGGACCGCTGCTTTGGTGACAGCTAGGGGGGCATTGAAGTTATTGGGTTGTTGAGCCGAGCTGCCGTTGAAATCGATAACAGCGCTGCGCTCCTCCGGATTGAGGGTGACTTCGACCTGAACAGTGGCACCGCAGTCCATGGGGACATTGTGGCGGGAGGTCAGGTTTTCACCTCGGCCTTGGCGCTGGTTGCAGAGCTGGGCGATCGCTCCCCGAACGGCTTGCTCCGCATTGTCTTGCACATGCTGCATATAGGTTTGCACGGTGCTGAGGCCAAACTGCTCCACCATGCGGTGTAGTTCTTGAACACCTTTATTGTTGGCGGCGATTTGGGCCTGGAGGTCGGCCAGGTTTTGGTTAGGGTTGCGGGCGGGGTGGGGGCCAGCGGCGAGGCGATCGCGCATTTCTTGCTCCAGCAACTCTCCTTCCGCAACAAGCTTAACGTTGTCTAGCAGAATGCCCTCCTGCTCTAGGCTGTTGCTGTGGGGCGGCATGGAGCCTGGCGTAATCCCGCCGATGTCGGCATGGTGACCCCGTGAGGCGACAAAGAATAGAGGCGTCTCACTAACTCCGAAGACTGGGGTAATGGCGGTGACATCAGGCAGATGGGTGCCGCCGTTATAGGGATTGTTGGAGGCGAAGACATCGCCAGGGGCGAAGTGTTGCCCCTGCTCTGCAATCAGGGCTTTGACGCTTTCGCCCATGGAGCCGAGGTGGACGGGGATGTGAGGTGCATTAGCAACCAGTTCGCCTTGGCTGTCAAAGATGGCACAGGAAAAGTCGAGGCGTTCCTTGATGTTGACGGATGAACTGGTGTTCTGGAGCGTAAAGCCCATTTGCTCCGCGATCGCCCCAAACAAGTTATTGAAAATCTCCAGGCGAACTGGGTCAGGTTTGGCATTGGACTCGTCAGGGCGGGCGAACGGCTGTTCGCCCCTACCGTTGACGTTGGGCTGCGTGATCAGCAAATTCCCCTGGGGACTGACTGCGGCTTCCCAGCCAGGTTCAATCACGTTGGTTCCGGTAGCTTCGAGGATGATGGCGGGGCCGGTGATGCGATCGCCTTCCCGCAAATCTTGCCGCTGGAATACGGGCGTATCCTGCCATTGCCCCGCTGAAAAGAGGGGCACCTGTGCAATCTCCGCCAGCTCATCCTCCCGATTCATCAGGCTTTGAATAGAATCTGTTGCTGCCGTTTTGCCAACGACCTCCACAGCAACGGTAGCCACAACAAGCTTTTTCTCAGGTAGGGTAATGCCGAAGCGCTGCTGATATTGTTGCTCAAACTCTCGCCGCATTTTTGCTGCTTCCCTAAAGCCCACGACGAGGGTTGAGTCTGTGCCTTCATAGCGCAGGTGAAGTTGCCGCAGCACCTGCATGCCCTTCAAATCCTTCGTGCCCTGATGCTTCAATGCAGTACTGGCTTGACCAACCAGAGCCATCATCTTGGCCTGGATCTCCGGCATCACCGATTCTTTTAGCGGAATTTCCAGAGATTGCTCCCGCAGTACCCGGCGATCCGCCAAGCCCATGCCATAGGCGGAGAGAACGCCCGCATAGGGATGCACCACAATCGTTTTCATACCTAAGGATTCCGCCAAGCGGCAGGCATGCTGGCCCCCGGCAGCACCGAAGCAGCAGAGGGCGTAGTCGGCTAAGTCGTAGCCCCGCTGGACGGAGATTTTTTTGATGGCATTGGCCATGTTGTTGATGGCGATCGCCAGAAATCCCTCGGCTACCTGCTCCGGCTTCTGCACCTCTCCCGTCGCTGCTGTAATGGTCTGTGCCAACGCTGCAAACTTCGCCTGCACCACCTCGCGATCCAAAGACTGATCACCCTTCGACCCAAATACCTGGGGGAAAAACTGCGGCTGAATCTTGCCCACCATGACATTGCAATCCGTCACCGTCAGCGGTCCACCATTGCGGTAGCAGGCAGGCCCCGGATGGGCCCCCGCAGAGGCTGGCCCCACCTGATAGCGCGCCCTATCAAAACGGAGGATCGAACCGCCCCCCGCCGCCACAGTATGAATCGCCATCATTGGAGCCCGCAGCCTGACCCCAGCCACTTCCGTTTCCAGAGCGCGCTCGTAGTTGTTGTTACCATCAGTCGAGCCACTGCCATCGAAGTGAGCGACATCCGTCGAGGTGCCCCCCATATCAAAGGTGATGATTTTATCGAAGCCCGCAGCTCGGCTGGTCTGCACGGCTCCGACAATGCCCCCGGCTGGGCCAGAGAGAATGCTGTCCTTGCCCTGGAAGCTATGGGCCGGGGTCAGGCCACCGTTAGATTGCATAAACAACAGTTTTGAGGAAGCTGCCACTGGAGAATTTGAAGCGGGGGCCTGGGCCATTCCCAACGCCGCCAAACCTTCAGCAGTTTTGTCCTCTACAGCACTATTGTCCGGGACTAGCGCTTGCTCCATGCGCCCCACATAGCGACGGAGGATGGGCGAGAGATAGGCATCCACAACAGTTGTGTCGCTGCGGCTGACCCACTTAATTAGCGGACTAACCTCGTGGGAAACCGAGACCTGTTCAAAGCCGACTTGGCGAGCGAGCTTGGCAACGCGCTGCTCATGGGCGGTGTAGCGATAGCCATGGATGAAAGCGATCGCGCAGGCTCGAATTCCATTGTCATAGGCTTGCTGCAATGCCTCAACCAAGCGTGCCTCCTCTTCAGGCTTCAGCCCTTGAACCACGCCTCCGTCGGCATTGACCCGCGCTGCTACTTCCAAGACCTGCTCATACAACATCTCTGGCAAGATGATCTGCCGGGCAAAGATGTCGGGGCGATTCTGGTAGCCAATGCGTAGCCCGTCGGCAAAGCCTTGGTTGGTGATGAACAGGGTGCGATCGCCCTTCCGCTCCAGCAATGCATTGGTTGCCACCGTCGTCCCCATCTTCACCACCGACACCTGCTCCGGCGGAATCGGAGCATTGCTCTCCAGCCCCAGCAACTCGCGAATTCCCTGGAGCGGCGCATCCTCATAGCGCTCTGGGTTCTCGGACAGCAGCTTGTGAACAACGGTGCTGCCATCGGGACGCCGAGCCACAATGTCAGTGAAAGTGCCACCCCGATCAATCCAGAACTGCCATGGGCCCGGCATTAGAGAAGGTTGAGAGGGAGCAGAATGGACCATGGGGGAGCTTTCCGTCAGCTTTAGCCTTACCAGCTTAGAAGCTTCAACTGCCTCAATTCAATAACTGGCTCCGAGAATATATCCCTGGCACTGTGACCTAAGGCATTCATGGCCCATGAGTTCTAGAAATGGCAGACAGAGATGTAACTCGCAAATCTCCTAATCAAAGTTAGACCGTTGAGACAAGTGACAGCCTCTCCCAAAACAGTTACTTCAGAAATTGTGGCTTCCAATAACAATTTGGGGAAATGGAAGACTCAGTAAATTTAAGGAATCGTAAATAACGAAACCTCAAGAAACGAGAGCAATTCGAACAATTCAGCCTCATTGCTTACGTGAAAACACTTGAGCATTAGCTCTGAAAGAGCATTTCCCCATGAAGCTTAAGGTTTTATCCATAAAAAAGTTTCCTTACATCACCAATAATGCCTGTATACATTGACTCTTCGAAATACAGATTTCTCAATGTAATTGCTGAGTTTTCTGCTTTCTTTAGGCCACCTGAAAGAGACATTTTCAATGAGGCCGTGCTCCATGGTTGTATCGCAGCCACAGCTTACAAGTACAGTTACTCAGTCATCTTCTGATTTTTATATCGTAGGGATCGGTGCTTCTGCGGGGGGGCTCCAACCCCTAGAGACTTTTTTCGAGAGCCTGCTGCCCAATACGGGAGCCTGCTTTGTCGTGGTTCAACACCTTTCTCCAGACTTCAAAAGTCTGATGAAAGAGCTTTTAGAACGCCGCACTCGCATGGCCATCTTCAAAGTGGAAGATGGCATGGTGCCCACCCCCAATGCCATTTACTTAATCCCGCCTGGCCAAAACTTGGTGATTCGCGATCGCCAGTTCCACCTCACCAGCCAGCAGCGCAAAGCCTCAGCTCCGGCCCCTCAATATCCCATCAACTTTTTCCTCGAATCCCTCGCTGAGGACTGTGGGGAGCGGGCGATCGGCATCATTCTCTCCGGCACTGGAACCGACGGCACTCGAGGGCTGCAAGCAATCAACGAAGTGGGCGGCCTTACTTTGGTCCAGGCCCCTAGCTCTGCTGAATTCGATGGCATGCCCAACAGCGCGATCGAAACCCAAATTATCGACCAAATCCTCCCCCCCGAGCAGCTCGCCCACAGCATTGCCCATCTCCTCAGCACCCCAAAAATCATTCCAGGTCTACGCTCAGAGGCCAATCACAATATTCTCGCTGCTCCCTATATGGAGCAAATCATCCGCATTCTGGCCGACGAAGGC
>CALLAT010000022.1 GCA_938002085.1 uncultured Pseudanabaenaceae cyanobacterium | reverse complement strand
AGCTCTTTCTAGCAACACCGATACTTCCATGCATATCGCTTGGCTCGGGAAAAAGTCGCCGTTCTGCGGCAACGTCACCTACGGTCGAGAGGTCACCAACGCGCTCCTAGAACGGGGCCACCGAGTCAGCTTCCTCCACTTCGCCCAAGAAGCCCAAGACGAGTCAGAAAGCTGGGGTGATTACAAGGAAGTATCCCTGCCATACCTGTTTAAATCCCAGATCTACACCTTCCATACCCCTCGAACGAGCCGCCGCATCCTCGTCGAGAAACTGCGCGAACTCAACCCGGACATCGTCCACGCCTCCCTCACCCTCTCTCCGCTCGACTTCCGTCTCCCCGAAATCTGTGAAGAACTGGGCATTCCCCTCGTGGCGACCTTCCACGCCCCCTTCGATCACAAACCCCGCCGCAATCTAACGTCGGGAACCCAGCACTTTGCTTACCAGGTCTACGCGCCCTGTCTTCAGAAGCACGATCGCGTCATCGTCTTCTCCACCATTCAGCAAGAACTCTTGATTAGCCTCGGCGTCTCCCCCGAGCGCATCGCCATCATCCCCAACGGTGTTGATAGCGATCGCTATCGACCCAGCATTCAACAGTCCCTCGCCCGAGAACTCGGCGTCGAACGTACCTTCATCTACCAAGGCCGCATCTCCACCGAGAAAAACGTCGAAAGCCTCCTGCGCGCCTGGAAGCAAATGGACATGGGCGATCGCTGCCGCCTCATCATGGTCGGCGACGGCGCCCTCCGCCCCGCCCTCGAATCCTTCTATGGCCGCGACCAAGGCGTTATCTGGCTCGGTTTCGAAGCCAATGAACAGCGCCGCATCGAACTTCTCCAAGGCGCAGACGTCTTTATCCTGCCCTCCCTCGTCGAAGGTCTCTCCCTCTCCCTGCTCGAAGGCATGGCCTGCGGAGCCGCCTGTATTGCCACAGACGCCGGAGCCGACGGCGAAGTCCTCGAAGACGGCGCAGGCATCGTCCTCAGCACCCACAACGTCGCCGCCCAACTCCAGACCCTTCTCCCTCTCTGCCGCGACCACAGCGAAATAACCAAACTCCTAGGCAACAAAGCCCGTCAGCGCGTCTTAGAGCGCTACACCCTCAACAACAACATCACCCGCGTGGAGCAGCTATACAACCAACTCACTGAACAGCAGACTCAACGACTCCCCCTAACCCCACTTAGCGCCAGCTAAGAAAGTTGTCCTCGCCGACGCCCTAACTCAAACAACACGCAAATTCCACAGGCAAGCAATCCTGCACTAATCGCCCAATGATTACCCCAATGCACTTCCACACCGTAGTTGCATATCGCACCCAAGATCAGAAAAGGCGTAATGCTAGCCACTGAAGCATAAAGGGCATTTACTGACTCTCTCACCGTTCGAGTCTCGTCAAATTCCTTTTGACTTTGATAGAGCGAGCGCTCAGCAAAGTTAAACCATCGCACCAGCTGAAGCATCAACCAATCCGCCACCGGAAGCAGGGCAATGTACAGCCCCAATGACCACAAACTCCACCCCGCGATACTGGTCACGCGAATGGAGAATGTGAACGGAAAGAGCTCAAATAGCATAATTTTCCCTGGTCTGCTCCTGCGAAAGTATCTTGCCGCAGGATGGCAGGTAAACAAATGTTATTTACAATTATCCATAGTGCTCTTAGTAAGCGCTCTCATTAATCCACTTTTGTAACATTTCCCTATGGTTTCGACGCCCTCCTCCCCCTCCATTTCCACCGTCGAACCCATGGCCGAGCGATTTTGGCGCTGGCGGGGTCACCGCATTCACTACGTCCAAGCCGGGAGCAATCGTAACAATCCGCCTCTTCTCCTCATCCATGGTTTCGGAGCCTCCACCAACCACTGGAAAAAGAACATTGCCGGACTCCAAGACAACTTCGAAGTCTGGGCCATTGACCTCCTCGGCTTCGGCAAATCAGATAAAGCCAAAGCCAACTACAGTGGCAAGTTCTGGAGCCAACAAATTGCTGACTTCATCGAGCAAGTCATCGGTCGCCCAGCCATTCTCGTCGGCAACTCCATTGGTGGCTACGCAACTCTTTGCACTGCTGCTTATGCTCCAGATAGCGTGGCAGGCCTGATCCTCCTCAATAGCGCCGGTCCCTTTAGCGAAGACCGGGACAGCAGCCAACCCAAATCAGCCTTCAAGCGCATTGCAAATCACCTGCGCAAAGACATTTTCCAACAGTCCTGGGTTCACCTACTCGTCTTTGCCAACATGCGCAGGCCCTCTGCCATTCGCAAAACCCTAGGCAAGGTTTACTTTAACCAAGATGCAATTACAGATGACTTAGTAGAGGAGATTTATCGACCCGCCCTAGACAAAGGAGCTTTTGCTGCTTTCTCAGCCATGTTTTCTTCAGCACCGGGCGAACCCATTGACCATTTATTAAACAAGATGAGTTGCCCATTGCTATTGCTATGGGGAGCTAAGGATCCTTGGAGCCGAATTGAGAGCCGTAGCCCCAAGTTTCGCAAGCATTACCCAAGCCTCCAAGAAGAATTTCTCGAAGCAGGTCACTGTCCCCATGATGAGATTCCGGCGATCGTCAATCAGCATATTCAAGATTGGGTAACGCAGTTGCAATAACCCATTCTGCTAAAGGCATCCAACAGTATGGATTTCAGCTAGAAAGCCCAAGCCTCTCTCAGGCTTGGGCTTTCTAGCTGAAATCAATTTCAATTCTTCGTAGAAAGAGGTACAACCACCTCGTCACAGCCAAGCACCATTCAATAATCTGCGATTCTCATCAATCTGCTGAAATTTCAGCCAGATCCACAAAAAGCGCCCTGCATTGCTGCAGGGCGCTTTTTGATCAACTAGCGAAGGCTAGCTGAGTTTCACAAAGAGTCAGTTTAGAAGCTGAACTTGGTGCGCAAGGAACCGATCCAGACGTTGTCGTTGTCATCATCGCCACCGGGGTTAGCAATGTAGAAAACGCCAGGCTGAATGCTAACGTTATCGCTCAACTGCATACGGTAGAACGCCTGAGCCAAGAAAGGAGTGTCCTCGGTATCAGTAAAGGTGGTGTTGGTTGCAGAATCACTAGCTTCAACGTTTGTGAAACCACCAACGGAAACGCCACCGAAGTTACCTTCGCGGAAGAGGTCAGGAAGACCCAACTGAACAGCCCAGTTGAACAGGTCAGCATCGTCACCACCAGAGATGGCTTCAGCAAAGCCCCAACCAGCCCAACCAGAGAGGTTCAACTTGGAAGCCAACGCATAGCCAGCGTTAACGCCAAATGCATTGACGGTGTAAGCATTGTTGCCATCAGCAATACCGCCACCTTCGCCCAAGTAGGCACGGTTGTAGGTACCAGCGATGGTCAGCTTGTCACCAGGGGTGAAGGTCAGCTGAGCAAAGGAGGTGTTGCTTCCGCTGAACAAGCCAGAACGACGGCCAGCAGCAGAAGAGCTGTTACCATCATCTTCACCCAAGTAAGCAGCAGCAATGTTCAGGTTGTTGCCCAACTGGTAGTTGAAACCAGCACCGGCGCCATCAACCAAGCTGTAGGACAAGGGGTTGCCGTTACCGAAGTAGTCACCGATGGCATCATCCATCAGGCTAGCAGTGGTAGGAGCAATTTCGTCAGCTTCCAAATCAACGGTACCCACGTAGGCAGAGAAGTTGCCGACGGGGAAGTTGTACCAGAGGTTATCGAGAACGAAATCGTTGCCGGTGTCGCCTTCGTAATCAACAGCAGTTTCGGGAGCGCCGGTGCGATCGCCGTAACCCTGAATGTTGCCAGCGTTCAAGTCCATGGTCAGCAAGTCGCGACCGGTGAAGCTGGTGTTCAAGGTCAGAGTGACATCGCTACCGAAGGTAACGTCATCATCAACGGGGTCACCGTTGACTTCACCATCAAAAGCAGAACCGAGGTCAAATACAGCTTCGCCAGCCAAGGTGGTGGTGGTGGAGAACTGGTTAGCTTCGAGCTCAGAGGTGCGAGCTTCGAGAGCATCAACGCGACCGCGGAGGGTAGCAAGCTCAGCTTGGAACTCTTCTTGCAGGCGCTGCAGAACAGCGAGGTCTTCTTGGGTGACCAAGTCAGCCGTTGCAGAAGCAATCAGCTCATTGACGCGGTCCAAGCAAGCGTTCAAACCAGCGGCGAACTCATAACGAGTCATGGCGCGGTTGCCACGGTAGGTGCCGTCGGGGTAGCCCGCGATGCAACCATAACGCTCAACCAAAGACTGGAGAGCCTGAAAAGCCCAGTCAGTGGGGCGCACATCGCGCAGCTGAGAAACAGAGGTGACCTGGCCCATAGCAGCGCCTTCAGCGGCGTACTGGTTGACCTGAGCCATGGTAGCTTCTTGAGCCTGAACACCCGCAGCAGCGGAAGAGGCCAAGAAAGCGGACGCTGCAAGCAGCGACTTCAAAGAAGTCTTAGACATATCAAATTTCCTCACACAATTAAAAGTGGGTCACACATTCCCACTTGGACCAACGTTAACACAGACTTAAACAGGTGTTCATCGGGTCGAAGACAGCAACGACTAGTCGATGCTCACAAGTTCAAGGTGCCCAGCGGGTTACAGCAATCTCTCACTCTCACGAAAGAGATTCGAGGGGGTTTGGCCCTGATCAAAAACTGTCACATCCATCTTTGCCACATCAAACTCCCCATAGATGTCACGCAAACCTCCATGACTCAGAAAATGCACGCAGCCCACATCAAAACAGAACAGCGCTGAGGAGCCACTGAAAAACAGCTCTTTATTCTGAACGGGCTCTACGCCCAGCTGGCAAGATTCAGCATTGAGGACATCTGCTCTTGTTTGGAGTTCATGACCCCCAAAAGCCCTCCTTCATTTGTGAATGAAGGAGGGCTTTTGGGGAAATTCAGTCGATAGCTTTTGAGTCGACGTTAAATTAGCTCCTACAAAAGCTGTTTCCAGATGTAGAAACTAACTTTATGAGCCAGCTCTTAGAAGCTGAAGGTTGTGCGAAGGTTGCCAATCCAAGCAGAATCACCACTGCCGTTGCTCAACTCTTCGATATAAGCGACACCGGGCTGGATGCTGACGTTGTCGCTAACTTTGAACTTGTACAAGGCTTCAGCAATAAGGTCGGCATCGTAACCCAAAGGATTAACACCATCCTCTTCGGCCCCACCGATGGAGAGACCACCGTAGTTACCTTCGCGGAACAGGTCAGGGAAGCCAAGGTTAACTGCCCAAACAAAAGCATCACCATCAGCACCGCCACCGGCTTCTTCGGCGTTGGCCCAGCCAACCCAGCCGTTCAGGTTAACGCGGGAAGTGAGGTCAACAGCAGCGCTTACACCGTAGGTGTTACCTCGAACGTCATCACCATTGGTTACACCGTCAGATTCATAGAAGCGAGCATAGGTACCCACTAAGGAGATGCGGTCTGTAGGGTTAAACGCTAGCTGACCTGTAATGGTGTTGGAGCCTTCGAAGAAGCCAGAACCAGCGCCTGTGGTCGCAGACTGATCGGTATCGGTGTAATAACCAATCGCACCTTCAAGAGAGCCCAAGGGCATACGAAGACCAACACCTGCACCACTGGGAACTTTGTCGTAGGACAGAACGTTGTACTCGAAGAAGTCGAGCATGGAGTTGCTGGGACCAATCACGGTGCCAGGAACATCATCAGGCCCCAAGTCGTGGGTACCCACGTAGACGCGAGCTTTACCCAGGGGGAAACGGTAGTAGAGCTCATTTAGCTCAAAGTCGTTGTCGGTGTTGGTGTCCCAATTCAGGCTAGCCTCGGAAGCACGACCAGAATCAAAGCGATCGCGGTAGTTCTGGATGTTGCCAGCCTGCAGACGAGTGCGGAGCTCATCCCTGCCAGTAAAGCTGGTCTTCAAACGCAAGCGAGCACGACTACCCAGCGTAAAGTCATCCTCTGCGTCATCCCCCAAAGCAATACCAGAGTCCATGATGACTTGGCCTTGCAGAACAGTCGTAGTCGAGAACTGGTTAGCTTCGAGCTCAGAGGTGCGAGCTTCCAAAGCATCAACACGACCACGCAGGGTTGCTAACTCAGCTTGGAACTCCTCTTGCAGGCGCTGCAAAACAGCAAGGTCTTCTTGGGTGACCAAGTCAGCCGTTGCGGAAGCAATCAGCTCGTTGACACGGTCCAAACAAGCGTTCAAACCAGCAGCGAACTCATAACGGGTCATGGCGCGGTTGCCACGGTAGGTACCGTCGGGATAGCCCGCGATACAGCCATAGCGCTCAACCAAAGACTGGAGAGCCTGGAAAGCCCAGTCAGTGGGGCGCACATCGCGCAACTGAGAAACGGAGGTCACCTGACCCATTTCAGCAGACTCAGCAGCGTAATCGCCGACTTGAGCAAGCGTATTAAACTCTTGGGCTTGGGCGCCCTCTGTAACGACGAATGCGCTCAGAAGCGCAGGCGCAACAAGTGCCTTTACAAAAAGATTCTTCACGATCTAACTCCACACACATTTACTGAATGCCAGCAACCAGAAGCAAATCCACCAGACATGCTCAGTTTTGGCAACAATCTCTTCGAAGAAGGGAATTGTTCTGAAACGAGAGTATCAGCCCGCACCGACGAAGAGCATGTGCCTTGGTATACCAAAATTTTTTAAAGAGCAAACTGGATTCGTAAAGGATGAGTTAACAGCCAAGGCGATACAGCAACAGAGGTAGATAGAAGATGCAGCAGAGCTTGTTAAGAGAAATTTGCGAACCAGCATTGAGTTAATGAGAGGTTAAGAGGCTGCTCTTGTGGTGGTATCTAAAAAAACTATAAAGATATTGCTGTTTCATCTAAATGAGCAGCTAACAACAGGGAATCTTGACATCTCAAATTTAGGTCTCCTTAAGCTTCTGGCGATCGCTTCAAAAGGGCCAAACCGAAAAAGCGGAAGGTCGTTTTCACAAACCCAGCCCAAATATTGTCTTTGCTGTCATCTCCCTCAAGATTGGGAATGAAACATGACTGAGGCTGAACCTAAATGAAGGGTCATCCTGACCAATGACAAGAGGCTGAATGCCAAAGCCACCGCAGTTGCTTCCGCGGAATAGAGCCGGGAAACCAACATTCACGGAGTATCTCAGCCCATCTGCGCTCTCGTCAGTGTCAATTTCCTCAAAGTTGGCCCTCCCAAAAATCCAGACAGGCAGATTGAGAGGAGGTCATGAGGCTGGAGTTATTTCCCCGAGTCACGGTGCGATCGCCATTGGCAAAAGCCAATAACACTAAAGCCCTGAGATCTCCGTTGCCAAACTAAAGTCCTTCTCTGTCAGCCCACCAGAATCATGAGTGGTCAGATAGATCGTCACCTTGTTATAGGAAATCTCCAAGTCAGGGTGATGGGCCGCCGCTTCAGCTGGCTCCACCAGCTTGTCCACAAACGCCACAGCCTCCACAAATCCAGAGAACTTCTTCAAACAGACCAGCTTTTGACCTTGTAAGCTCCAGTCTTGTCCCAGCTCCTTGAGCCGAGACTGAATTTCCACCGCTGATAATACCGAAGCCATCACGCTATCCCAATTCTCAAAACCAATTATCTATTGCAGGAGGAGTGCATTGCGATCGCTTCGCCAACTTTCGCCAAAGGCACCCTCATCACCCTGAAAACGAAAGCACCCTCCCCTTTAAAACTATCCGCCCCCAGGAAATGAAGCCAATGCTCATTTCCTGGGGGCGGTCTAGTAGGGCCGTCAGATTAACGTCTGACTGCCGAAAGGAACTTTAAGAGACAAGCTCCTAGAGAACAGCCTCGGCACGCAGCCGACGTACTGAAATCTGACGACCCACGGTCATACTGTCTTCAATCATGGGCATCACCTCCTGATAGCCTCTAGGGCTGAATCACTACTCCCACAAGCTAGCACAAGAAAAAAGGTCGCGGGGAAATCCCCACGACCTTTTCTTCAAAAGACTCACAACGCTACAAAACAGCGAGTGAATGCTCTAAAACATTGCCTTAGAGAGCGTTACCGCGAGGCAGTACCTCCTCAGGGAAGACAAAGTGCTCATGGGGCTGGTCCTGCGCTGCCATCCAGGAGCGCATGCCTTCGTTCAACAGAACGTTCTTGGTGTAGAACGTCTCAAACTCAGGGTCCTCAGCCGCACGAAGTTCCTGT
>CALLAT010000021.1 GCA_938002085.1 uncultured Pseudanabaenaceae cyanobacterium | reverse complement strand
AAGAGCATTGGAGATGTGATTCAAGGTGTTCAGTTTAATGACGGAATCAAAGTTGAGGGTGCAACTCAAGCAGAGACTCCTAAGCAGACTAAAAAGAAGGTCGCCTGACTCTGGGTAATACACCACATTTGACAATATCTCTTAGCTTCCGAGGATTTACCTAGTCGCTTTGGCTGAACATGAATACAGCCTCAGGAAAAGCCTAAATATCCACTGTGAGCCAACCGAGACAAGAAGAATTTAGGGCACAAACAGGTCGCTTTAGGACGCCTCGCCTGCATAGGCAATCAAGTGAATTAGCCGTTGTTTTAACGTATCTAATCCGAGGCCATCTTGGGCTGAAATGAAGATGGCTTGGGGGAATTCCTCTTGAGCCTCTTGGAGGCGATCGTTACTAACACTGTCAATTTTATTGAGAGCGAGGACGATGGGACCGGGCGTTACAGGCATCTCTGCCAAAATGCCCATCACCGATCGCACTTGCCGCAGCCAAGCAGGATGAGAGAGGTCCACCAAATGGAGTAATGCGTCGGCTTCTGTGACTTCCTCCAGGGTTGCACGGAAGGCATCGACCAAGGAGGGGGGTAACTCATGGATAAATCCCACAGTGTCCGTCAGCAAGATCTGCTGGGTGTCCTCCGTATCTCTATCTTTAAGGAATAGTTTTCGGGTGGTGGGGTCCAGGGTGGCGAATAATTTGTCAGCAGCGTAAACCTCCGCCTGGGTCAAAACGTTCAGTAAGGTCGATTTTCCCGCGTTGGTATAACCCACGAGGGCAACAGTGGGAATATCCTTACGCTGACGCCGCTCCCGCAGGCGAGCCCGGTGGGCTTGGAGCTGATTGACTTCCTTTTGCAAACGGGACATCCGCTTCGAAATAGCGCGACGCTCAGTTTCTAGCTTGGTTTCACCAGGACCTCTTGTGCCAATGCCGCCGCCTTGGCGAGACATGGCTTGGCCGCGACCCGTTAGACGGGGAAGCTGATATTCCAATTGGGCCAGTTCCACCTGGAGCTTACCGGCTCCAGTTCGAGCGCGCTGGGCAAATATATCGAGGATGACTTCCGTACGGTCCACGACTCGCACACCAATTTCCCGTTCTAAGTTACGGACCTGCACGGGCAGGAGGTCTCGGTTGAAGACCACAACACTGGCACCCACGCTTTGAGCAGCGAGGGCAATTTCTTCGATCTTGCCTTCACCAATGACGGTTTGGGGATGGGGACGCGATCGCTTCTGCTGAATAATCTTGAGCACATCCCCCCCAGCAGATTCCACCAGCCGCTGAATCTCTGCCAGCTGGTCCGCATATTCCTGGGCCGTGAACTTCTCCGTAAACAGTCCAACGATCAGGACGCGATCGTGACCCGGCTCCACGGCCTGACTATCGCTCTGGCGACGGAACTCGGCTTCTAAGCCTTCCACAAGGTCCAAAAAGTCTTGTTCACCTAAGTCATTAATCGCGATCGCCGGAGACACATCCCACAATGCTTCGGGGTGGGGAATCAAATGGGCGAGATAGGAGGTTTTGACATAACCCGTTGAACCACCACCCCGCTTAGTAAAGCCTTCTCCCGTCAGCTCCAGTGTGACCATGGCATCGAGGCGTTGGAGTGCCATGGCCGTCAACTGAGATTCTTTTGGGGGACCCGATTTAAGCTCAGTGGTAATGCAGCGAATGCCCGACAATCGTTCTGCACCGTAGCGAGGCAGCTCCAAAATGGGAATCTGGGTTTGCCGCACGCTGCCCACCCCCACACGGATCACATGGCCGCGACGATTAAAGTAGGCAGACACCGGCTGCTTTAGTTCAGTGCTCACTGCGGCGAGACGCTGGGCAAATTCTGGCGTGGTGACGCGATCGCCGGGCAAGCGCTGCTGGTACAGCCTGCGTAGCTGCTTAAGCTGACTGGGCTTAAGGCCCTTGAGATTTCCGTAGATAGTCTCGATGGTGCGTTAATCCTGCTGGGTGCGAACTCTATATATATTGTGTCAGGCGAGCTGCTTGATGTAGATGCGATCGCAACGCTCTGTTTCAATTAGCGAATTAGGATCACAACTATTACAACCTTTGCTGCTCAGAGGAGCTGCACCATTTGCTTCTAGATCACTCGCCTGGGGCGATCTATAGCCCATCGATTCGTAAAATTCACTGGCTCCCGTCAGGGCTGTGGCCGTTTCTAACCAAATTTGTTCGAAGCCCCCCGCAGCAATTTCTCCTTCTAGCTGTTCAAGAAGATAACGCCCCAACCCCTGTCGTCTAACCGAAGGCTTGAGATACATCTTGCGCAGTTCTACAGCGTTTCGACCGCGCTCAATGGGATGAAAGGCAGCGGTCGCGACCACTTCCCCATGCTGCTCAACCACCCAAAACAGCCCCTGAGCGTAATGGATATCCACGTCCACCGCATCGGCATCAGCGCCTTCGGGCTCCCAACCCAAGCCAAACTCCTGGAGAGCATCGCCAATGACCTGGGCAGCGGCAGCGCGATCGCTAGGCTGCCAATCACGAATCATGAAATCTCGATAGGTCCGATTCATACAAGCTGGGATTAACGCGGTGGATTAACTATGGACACGGGGCGCAAAATGCAACGTTGCCAGCAAGTCGCTTTCCGCAGCTGCCAACTCTTCCAAACGCTGATCAACGACTTCGCGAGGGTAATCCTGAATTGCCAACAGCCAGTACGCCCCATAGTGCCGAGCCTCGGATGCCATCAATGCCCGGTAAAACTTGCTCAGTTCTAGGTCGCCACAATGCTCAGCCAATAACCCTAACCGCTCATGGCTCCGGGCTTCGATCAAGGCCGCCACCAGCATGGCATCTAACTTACGCTCTGGCTCCTGGCGACGGATCTGGGATTTCAACCCCGCACCGTAGGGAGCAGGCTGAAGCGGGCGCAGCTTGACGCCACGCTGTTCCAGGATTTGATTGACCTGCTCGAAATGTTCCAGCTCTTCTTGGGCGATCGCAGTCAAAACCTTCAGCAGAGGCCCATCTGCTGGATACCGAAACATCATATTCAAAGCCACTCCAGCTGCCTTACGCTCGCAATGGGAATGATCCAACAAAACCTCATCCAGATTATCAACCGCTTGCTTAATCCAAGCAGCCTGGGTCGGGCTCTGCAAAAAGCGAATTTTGGACTGGGCACCAGCAAGCATAACGGGGAAGCTTCAGCGATACACTGGCTCCATCATAAGTCTTAGCTTCAGGTCTAACTCAAGCCTCAATTTACCCCGAAGCATTCACACAAATTAAATGCTGCACTAAAGCCCTCAGGCCAAGGGTATAACTCTCAGCTCCGAAACCGCTAATTTGTCCCAATGCAATGGGAGCAATATAAGAGTGGTGCCGAAAAGGCTCTCGCTTGTATAAGTTACTGAGATGAACCTCAACAACTGGCAACCCCACACCCGCTAGGCCATCTCTCAATGCCAGACTGGTATGGGTGTAAGCACCAGCATTAATTAAAATTCCCTGGTACTGACCTCGAGCAGCGTGGATCTCATCCAAAAGATTTCCCTCGTGGTTTGACTGAATGCAATCAGCCCTACAACCCAAGGATTCAGCCATCTCCTTCACCATGGCATCTACCTCAGCCAAAGTGGTAGAGCCATAAATTTCAGGCTCACGAAGACCCAACAAATTCAAGTTGGGACCATGGAGAACAAGGATATTCAAGAAAGACGTCTAATATTTAGCGAAAAGGACGATCTTCAACGGGAATCGGAATCAGTTCACCTTCTGGCGCTGCATCGGGACCGAGTAAAACCTCAACCGCACGCTTAGCCCAAGCCTTGAGCTTTTCCAGAAGTTGATCGATGAAGTCCATAAACCGGAAACTCCGTACATTACATTCTCGGTAAACGAGAAGCAGACGTGGGTTAAGTTGCCTTAACCTCGATAGATGGATCATAGCGAATCTAGCCCTAAATTTACAAGGTGAATCTACGGCAAGCCCCGTACAGAAAGCTTGAGCCCTTACCAGGATTACGGTTAAGCCAAATTCATCCAATTCACAGACCCAGAAAAACTCAAAAAAAGTTATGACAAGATTGTAAGTTGTGCTATCGTCAATAACCGTGGACGGATGACGCGGGTCGATGCCCGAGTGGTTAATGGGGGTGGACTGTAAATCCACTGGCTCTGCCTACGTTGGTTCAAATCCAACTCGGCCCATCATCCGTTTCCCCGGTTTCGTTGAGGAAGTTTCTCAAGAGAGCTTCACTAACAGGCCGGGGATTCTGTTCCAAGCCTGTTTTAAGCCCATGTAGCTCAGCGGTAGAGCACACCCTTGGTAAGGGTGAGGTCACGAGTTCAATTCTCGTCATGGGCTTTTTGAATAGTAGATGCCCGATACGGAATTCCGTATCGGGCATCTTGCTTTTAAAGCATCTCAATTATGATGAGTCGCAACTTTGGAATTGTGATGGAAGCGTATTTATCCACTGAGTAGATTTACTGAATCTTTATGGCTAGCTATCAGGGCTGCTAGGCATTCTTCTGTAGATGGAAGGGAATAGAGACAGGGCTCAATAGCCTGGTTTTATTTACTTTGCTCAGGGTTTAGTTAGTTATGATTCAGATGATATTTGGCACATTGGCCATTGGACAGCTGGTCAGTTCCATAGGTTTACTGGGTTATCTAGATAACCAGTGGATCGCAAGATGCATATCAACCGCGTTAACCATTGGAGAATGGCTATTATTCGTCTTTACCGGTTCCCTGTTCATTGTATCGATGTTGCTTTTGGGGGAGTGTTTAGCGGCCTGGCTACCGAACCAGCATCTAATCGCAGCAGCTTCAGCCTCCCCTCCTCGCGCCGTTGTGCTGATACCTGCTCACAATGAAGAAGCGGTCATAACAGAAACACTCATGGGGGTGCAGCACCAGCTACGCCAGGATGCTTATCTCTCCCAAACGGAGCTATGGGTGATTGCCGACAACTGTGACGATGCCACTGCAGAGCTAGCTCGTCAGGCTGGAGCCAAAGTTTTAGAGCGTCATCATGCAGTGGACCGGGGGAAAGGCTATGCCCTGGACTTTGGCTTACAGAAGATAGCAGCGGTCGGGGAGCAACCAGAAGCGGTCGTGGTTATAGATGCAGATTGTCAGGTGCATCCAGGGGCGATCGCGACCTTGATCAAAGCCGCGATTCTCCATCAGCGACCGATCCAGGGGAATTACTACATGACCTTGCCAGACAAGTCACCGATGGGCTCAGAGCTGACGGATCGGATTACGGCTTTTGCGGCGCGAGTCAAAAATGAGGTGAGATCGGCAGGGCTCTCTCAGTTGGGTTTACCTTGCTTGTTAGTCGGCAGTGGCATGGCTTTTCCTTGGGCTTGCCTAGAGTCTGTCCACTTAGCTAGCGGAGAATTAGTAGAGGACATGAAGCTGGGCTTTGACTTAGCGATCGCTCAGCAGTCCCCTATGTTTTGCAGAGAAGCTGTCGTGACAGCTTCTCTGCCGCAGAATGAGTCCGCAGCCCGGAGCCAACGCACCCGTTGGGAGCATGGCCGCATGGACTTAACCCGCCGCTACTGGCCCAAACTCATCGCATCAGGTCTACGCCAAGGGCGCTTTGGGCTCATTGCATTGGCCTTAGACATGGCGATTCTGCCCTTATCCCTGCTGGCCATCATGTGGCTCATGTTGACCTTTATTACGGCTGCTTTTGCGAGTCTGGGAAGTATTGCCCCCCTGCTCGTTTGTATGGCATCGGGCGCCTGCATTGCCCTCGCAATTCTCTTGGCCTGGTTACAAGTCGGGCGAGACACCTTGCCTTTAAGGCAGCTACTCCTTGTACCAGTATTCATTTTCTGGAAATTGCCGATTTTTGTGCGGTTTGTCTTCTCCCCCCAAAACAGCTGGATCCGCACGGAGCGAGATGCAGCATAGCCTTTAACCAGAGAACCAACTGCTAAGAGAGAAACGGGGAGCGACTGAAATAAGCCATTCCCCCTTAATTAATAACGCCCCAGGTTGGACTTGAACCAACGACCGACTGCTTAGAAGGCAGTTGCTCTATCCACTGAGCTACTGGAGCCTTTGCAAAACAGGACAGGAATCTAAGTTTTGCTCACTCGCTATGGTAGCAAACTCTTGGGGATGCAATGGAGACATAAGTGAAGGACTGAATCACTGGGGAAAGCCTCCTCTCCCGTAAATTCGCGTGTTACCGTAACAAAGGCAAGCGCTTGCTACCCATCTCGTTTAGATCGCTGGGCGATCGCGGCTTTTATGGCTTCTACCAAACTCTCCACTGAAGACAGACAAGCGATCGTAAAGCTGTACCAAGAAGTTGGTCAGACAGCAGCCACGGTTGCTGAGCAATATGGCGTCAGTGTCAGTACTATCAGTCGGCTGTTGAAGAGTGAACTGCCTGCAGAGACCTATGAGGCCCTCGTACGACAAAAACGAGGCGGTGGTGAGACTAAGAGTAAGAAACGCGCGAGCCGAAAAAAACCTATCAGTAAGCTGAAGAAGAGTACCGCTGAGCCAAAGGCCGCGAAGCCTGAAGCCACTGACCCCGCAGCCACTGAGCCGGAGGTCGTGGAACCTGAGAGCGCTGGAGTTGATGCCGACGTCGAGCCAACGTCCGACGTTTCTGAGGAAACCGAAAAAGCGCCCACTCGCAGCCGTCGCCGTCGTACTCGTAGTTCTTCCGAGAAGAAACGTCCTGTCTCTCGTCGGAAGACGAAGGAGCCAGAAGAGGCCCCAGTCGTTGAAGTGGAAGAAGAGGTTATTACAGAAGACCCAACACCAGAGGTTATCGAGGTTGCAGCAGCTGTTGAACCAGAAGAAACTTCTGCAGGTCGGCAAAAGCCAGTTCGACGCACGCGTCCCAGACTCAAGCGAACCGTCGAGGCTAAAGACATGGGGGAAAACACAACCAGTGATGGGGAAAGTGAGGCTGCTGAAGCAGCGGGCACAGAAGCTCCGGAAGAGAGTAAGCCTCGCCGTCGCACACGTCGCCGGACTCGCAGCAGAACCGTTGTAGAGGAAGCGTCTGAAGTCGTTGAAGTTGAAACGGAAGATGATGCGGCAACGTTTGTCACATCAGAGGAAAATGACGGAACGCTAGCCTTGGATGATTTGACTGAAACGCTGGATAGTGAAGACGAAGGCTTTGATGATGCCTTTGATGACGATGATTTAGGCGAGGATGAAGATGACGGCAGCGACAACATTACCTCGTTGCGTCGCCGTAGCGCGGGAGCGGATGTTGTACAGATTCAGCCGTTATCTGAAGCGAATCTTTCCCGGATGTTGTATCTGGTCATTGATCGCACAGCCGATCTGATCACAATGCCAATGGTATTTTTCAGTGATTTGGGAGAGTTACCTGAAGAGGAAGAGAAGAAAAAAACCTTGCCAGTGTTTGAGAACCATCGGGTGGCACGGCGATTTTCCCAGCGGAATCAGCGGGTCATCAAGGTTCCGGATGGGGAGTTGATTTCGAAAACAGCGCCTTGGTTAGAAGCCAAGGGGATTACCAGATGCCTATTGGATGGGCAAGTGTATTCGCTAGAGTCTTCTGAGCACTAGGGCTGTGAGTGTCATTGCGATAAGACTGAGGCGCGAAGATTAAATTAGACTCTTAGATCTCTAATACAACTGCGGACATGGTTTTCCATGTCCCTAGAGGGTTTCAGACCTTATTGAATTCCTGTTTCGCTCCCCCCCGACGATAGATAAATTTTCTTCATCGTCGGGGGTTGTTGTTGGCTGAAGGTGAACCGAATATAGCTGTCGCCACATCACTTAGTACGTTCATAAACGCTCCAACCGATATATGGCAGGCAGTGATGTTGATAGCAACGTCCTAACAAGTCAGGCCGTTGCTATATCTCTCGCCCTAACGGCGGCTCGTGAGCCAGCTCTGGAAAAGCAGAGCTAAAAGCAGGCCAGCCATAATGCTAAAGGTGAGAATGAGACCTAGGGGCAGGTTGAGAAGGGTAAAACCGAATAATTTGAGCGGGATTAGGGTAGTGTTGCGCTGGGCGAGGAGGGCGATCGCGCCAAGTCCCAGGGCAAAAGTGGCAAGGGTTAGGGGCGGAGAGAGCGTTCTCATGGCACGGGAAAAAGAATGGCGGGCAAGGGTGACAGACGGAAACAAACAGATGGGAGCAACTGGGGCAATAGCATTTCTATTTTAGTTGCTGTTTCAGTGGAACCGTTGTTTTCAGGACTTCCTATGGGTCAGGGCCCAGGAGGTTTAGTCTTCGGAAGGATTACTGAGGCTGAGACTCAGTTGGTAGAGCTCCCGTTTGGGCTGACCGGTGCGCAGGGCTAGCTCTTTGCTAGCCGCAGAGCGGCTTAGACCTTGGTTAATGAGTTGCTGCAGTTCTTGCTGAAGCTCATCGGCAGTCCAGTGATGTAGCTGAGGCTCAGCTCCAGCCACCAGGATAGTGAATTCACCTTTTGGAGGATGGTCGTTGTAATGGGCGATCGCCCCCGCAATGGTGCCTCGCCAAAATTCCTCGTGAAGTTTGGTGAGTTCGCGGGCTAGGGTAATCAGTCGCTCGGGTTCCAAGGTGGCAGCTAGATCCGCCAGCATGTCCTTGACACGGTGGGGAGACTCATAGAAGACCAAGGTGCGAGGCTCACTTTTAAGGGCGGCGATCGCGGCTTTTCTCGCCTTGGATTTCGGGGGCAGAAAGCCTTCAAAGACGAAGCGTTCTGGGGATAGACCAGCAGCGCTGAGAGCAGTCGTAACGGCGCTGACACCGGGAATCGGCACCACGCGGAGACCCGCCTCCCAACAGCTCAACACCAGTTCATAGCCGGGATCAGAAATGCCAGGAACCCCAGCATCGCTGACTAGGGCGATTGCGGCACCGTCCTCAAGCTTCGCAATTAGCTCAGGGCCACGCCGACTACGGTTGTGGTCGTGGTAGCTCAACTGGGGGGTTTTGATCTGGTAGGCCTGGAGGAGCTTGCCCGTGTGGCGAGTGTCTTCCGCCGCAATCCAATCTACTCCTTGCAAAGTTTCCACCGCTCGATAAGTCATATCTCCCAAGTTGCCAATGGGAGTTGCAACGATATAGAGCGTGCCAGGTTGGGGAGCTGAAGCCATGGAGTTCGAGCAGCGGATGGGATGAGGCGAGATCGGGATCAACCGAAGCGATCGCGGCTATTGTCCCGCATGAGAGGGCTACGGCCCATAGACTATAGCCTTGAAAGACCCAGCAACTCGTTAAAATTTCGTGACTTACCTCAAAACAACGAGACTGAACTGCCCACAAGATCTACAATGAATTACATAACATATTTGTCCTTGACAGAAGGACGACTTTAATGTCCTTTGTGGCTCCTCTTCTACTGTCCGTTACGCTGCTCAGTCTGAGCTGCTTTCTGGTCGTAGGTTTAATTTCGGTTCCCTGGCCGGTGCTGGTTATTGTTCTCCTGGCGGGTCTATTTATGACCCAGCGGGTTTTGAGAAACAGCGCTAGCGATTTTGACAGCCTTATCTCTGCCAGCCGCAAAAATTCATTTCGAGACTAAGCTACAGCTGACTGAATCCAACGGGATGAATTCAGTTCCAGGAGAAGTCAGACAATTTGTTTCTTGTAGAGGGGATTCACTCCCCCCCTAAAGCAGCCCTAGAGGATCAGCCAATTCACCATGGCCACCTCGGGGCTGTCGTCGTTTAGAAGCTTGGAAGCCAGGTCAGATTCAATCGTTGAGAGTTTACAGAGAGCGGCTACCTGCCCCCTTCGTCCCTTCAGGGCGCCCACGGCGGGGCTTACCAGGCTTCCAGGTGCTGCGACGCTGGCTTTCCATGGGGGAAAAGCCACTAAAACGCAAACGATGCCACAGGCTGGAAACATGCAAACGAGCAGGACGCATCTCTAACGTGAGAACATCTGCCTCCTGATCTTTTTCCGCCCTAAGCGTATTGCTACTCAGCGGCGGAACCGGACTAGCAGCCCTGGGCTGGCTTGGACCTCGCAAGGATGGCAATGGAGGCAAGTTGACATGGGAATGGGGACCGTTCTTGGGACGAGGGCCCCGGGCTAGACGAGGCGGGAAACTGCCCATGCCACGACTACGCAAGTTGCAGTTTGGGCCAGGCACAGCAGGCTTAGGCTCAGCAGGCCTAGGCTCAGCATTGTCAGCCGGTTTGGGCACCACGCTGGGTGATGGGCCAGGCTCTGGTGCTTTGGTATTAGCAGCAGATTGGAAAGGAGCGGGGGATGAAACGACCATAGCCAGTTTCCTTAGTCAGTGGAGCAAAACTCGCCTCAAGGTAGGCAAGGCAACTCAAACTGTCGAAGGGGGCAAAGCGGAGAAAAAAGAGGGCGATCGCCCAATGCCTCCATCCCTCCATCGCAACTATTTGGCACAGATATGGCCTGAGTGCATCCCATGACTAGGCCCATCCTCTAAAATGCAAAAAACCTTTCCGCTGGAGGGATTCGTGCCATGGCTTGGTTCGTCAAGCTAGAACGGGGCATAGTGGATAAAGCAGTCTTTGACCGCCATGTGCCCGCCCATGCGGCCTATGTCAAACAGCTCATTGCCCAAGGGCACCAGGCAAAGTCAGGCTATTGGGCAGAGCGCGGGGGCGGTATGCTGCTGTTCCAGGCCGAATCCATGGCAGAAGCCCAGCAATTGGTGGAACAAGATCCACTGATTCAAAATGGCTGTGTGAGCTATGAACTCCACGAGTGGTGCATTGCAGTGGAGTAGCCCAATCATTTTGGGCTAGCAGAATCAAGGCTTAGACTTCAATTCCCACGCTGGTTAGGCGACTCGGATCAGAACAAAATGGCAAAGCAAAAGAAGAAATCCAGCCAGCCCAGTGACGGCTTCAAGATTGTGGCTGACAATCGCCAGGCGCGGTTTCAATACAGCATTATCGACAGCTTCGAAGCGGGCATCGTATTAGAAGGCACCGAGGTCAAGGCAATTCGCGCTGGCAAGGTCAATCTGCGCGATGGGTTTGCCCTAGTTCGCGATGAGGAATTGTGGCTGCTCAACGTGCATATCTCCCCCCATGACACCGCCAGCCAGCACTTTAATCATGAGCCTCGGCGCAGTCGCAAACTCCTCCTCCACAAGAAAGAGATCCTCAAACTGATTGGCAAGGTGGAACAGGATGGCCTGACCCTAGTGCCGCTGAAGATGTACCTCAAGAAGGGCTATGTCAAAGTCAGCCTAGGCCTAGGTAAAGGCAAAAAGCTCTATGACAAGCGCCAGGATTTGAAGAAGAAGCAGGACAATCGCGACATGGCCCGCATGATGAAGAACAGTGGCTAAGATTCGTTCTTCACCTTGAACGACGCTAACGACACTGTCGCTCAGCGCTTAATCACTGCATAAAGCCAGCGATGCGCTGTACGGCCGCTTGCAAAATCGGCCCGTCATGGACCAGGGCAAAGCGAACATAGCTCTCACCAGCGGGGCCAAAACCAATCCCCGGCGAGACAGCAACGCCAGTGGCTTCGACTAGCTGGGTCGCAAAGTCCATGGACTTGCCTTGCCATTGCTCCGGCAGTTTAGCCCAGATATACATGCTGGCCTTGGGGCTGGGGACGTTCCAGCCAATCGTATGCAATGCTTCGACAAAGATGTCCCGGCGGGTTTGGAAGCGCTGGTTGGTTTCGAGCACGCAGTCCTGGGGACCGGACAGGGCAGCGATCGCCCCATTCAAGATCCCTCGATACTGATTAAAATCCACCACCGCCTTCACCTGGCGCAACGCTGCAATCAGCTCAGCATTCCCCACGGCATAGCCCACCCGGAAGCCTCCCATGTTGTAGGACTTGGACATGGAAAAGAATTCCACCGAGGTCGTTTTGTCGCGATCGGCCTGGAGAACGGAGGGAATGGGCACGCCATCAAAGCCCCAGTCTGGGTAGGGGAAATCGTGCACCAGGGCAATACCATTGCACTGACAAAAGCTCACCGCCTCTTCAAAAAAGCTGAGAGGAGCCACGGCCGTGGTGGGGTTATTGGGATAGCTCAGCACCATCAGCCGAGACTGCTCTAGAACATCCGCAGGAATCTCGTCAAACACTGGCAGAAAGTCATTCTCGGACCGCAGGGGCATGGAATGAATCTTGCCATTGGCCAGGTGGATACCGCCGGGATGGGAAGGGTAGCAGGGGTCCGGCAGCAGCGCGATATCGCCGGGATTCATCACAGCCAGGGGCATGTGAGCGGTGCCTTCTTGGGAGCCGATCAGCAGCAGTACCTCGTTTTCAGCATCCACCGCTAGGCCAAACTTGCGTTCGTACCAAGCCGCCGCAGCTTGGCGGAAGGGAAGCGTGCCGCCATGGAGTAAGTAGCCATGGGTGCTGCTGTCGGAAAGGGAATGGGCGATCGCTTCCACAGCATGGGCGGGGGCCGGAAGATCTGATGACCCCAAAGATAGGTCGATTAAGTCTTTGCCCGCAGCCATTGCTCGCGTTTTAGCCCGGTCCATGTCCGCAAAAACATTGCCCTTGAGAGGATTGAGGCGATCGGCAATTTGAAATTTGGACATGGAAATTCGACTACGAAGGGGAACAGGAAGACCCAATGAGATTTTGATCCTAAACGGAAATGGTGGGATTCGCCGTTGGGGAAGGACAAATACTCCTCTAAAGCATTAGCGCCCAGGAAGTAATTCCTAGGCGCTAATGTCAGATCTCTAGGCAGCCTCTACCAACCGGCTTAAGGCATATGCTCTTCAATGAATGTGCCCAGCTTGGACTTGCTGATGGCGCCTTCATTGCGAGCGACCACTTCGCCATCCTTAATCAGCAGCAGAGTGGGAATGCCTTCAACCTTATAACGAGCGATGGTTTCAGGGTTAGGATCCACTTCCATCTTGAACACCTTGAGACCATCATGGGTCTGGGCAGCCCAGTCCATAAGAGGCGCGATTAGGCGACAGGGACCACACCAGGGGGCCCAAAAATCAACGAGGACTGGACCATCGGCCTTGAGGACTTCCGCTTCAAACTGGCTATCCGTCATTTCAAGGGCTTTAGCCATGATGAACCTCCTAAACGCGTGAATCGAGACGAAAAGTGCGTTCATCGGTCGAGAAAGCCAACGGGGGAAGCTTTACTCCCAGTCTCTCCCTGGCGATGGACGCAGAACTTTCATTGTCTCCTATCCTGTCACGGCTAGGCGGGTTTGCTGGAGCTGAATCCCCAGAGATGTTACGGAGAGCTATAGGGCTATGGCTAGCATAATGGTTCACTCGCTGTGGATGATCTCGCAATTCAAAGCTCTGAGCCACAAGGCTTATAGCTCGATCTGCCCGGTAAAGCGTGAGCGCAGGCCGGGTGGCATTAGGGCACTGCAAGGACTGCTGGGCGGCGCAGCCGTGAACCCTTCAATTTGTGCCAGCTGATCTTGGATCTCAAGAATGCGTTCTTCTAAGGATGCAATGTGCTCCGCCTGGGCTGTGAGCTGGGACTGAATTTGGACAATCGCTTCATTGCTATCTTGATCGCGACGCTGAGCTCGCTGATTGAGGATGCGACTCTCTGCTCGCTTGGCAAACTGGGCTTGCTGATACCAGCGATCACGCTTGGCCTGGGCTTTCACCATGTGCTTACGGGTCAGAGCTTGACGCGCTGTGGCAAAGTCTAGCGCCAAGCGAAGTTGATTGAGACTTTCAAGCGCTTGGGAAGGTTCTGGCTGAACTGGGGCAGCAGCATTACTAGGCTTAGCGGGTTCCGCTTCGGGGCGGCTGGAAGATGCAGCAGGGGCGGCAGGCTTGGTGAAGTCGAAAAGAGCCATGGTTGTCGCGCTGGAAAGAGCTTGGTGTTTCGGCGGTAATGCAGCTGCAGCGATGAATCAAAAGTGATTTATTACACATCGCTTTAACTCAAGCTTCGAAGGCTCACAGGAGTCGTCAGGACTGGTTGTCAAAAAATCTTCGATCGCGAAATACTCCAGAGCGGGACGCGTTCTATGGAAATGTGCGTTTCTTGAGAGCATGGGTATCGCGATCGCAAGAGCCTAACCAGAGAGCCATCTCTCCATGCCCAAAGCATTGCTATAGATAGATTCCAACCACCGCCCAAGGCAGCGGCAGCGCGAAAAATCCCCCACCCAGAAATCCGATGCCTTGGGGCAGGATTTTGGGATGGGGGAGCAGTGAAATAAAGCTTTGTCAAAGCTGGCATCGCGAAGAGATTTCTCAATCGCCATTGGGCCTAGCCAGTTCATCCAACTTCGCCGGGCTTGGTCAGGTTAGTCCTAGAGGCTATCCAGCTGCTGCTTGAGGGCATCTAGCTCAGCATCCACAGGGCTCGCTTCGGTTTGAGCATCAGCAACCGGCGTTTCATCTGCCACAGGCAAGGCCGCTTGGGCTTCGGGAGCGCCACCAATCTGCATTTTCAGCGCGGCCAGCTCATCTTCCACACCGCTGCTGGCTTCTAGCTGAGCAAACTGATTTTCGAGATCTGCCCCCGCAATCTCACCCGCTGCTTGGGCTCTCGCTTCCGCATTGAGCACTTTCTCTTCCATGCGCTCAAATGCAGCCATGGCACTGCTGGTGCCAATGGTGTTCACCGCAGATTGCAGTTGCTCCTGGGCCTTGGCCGCCTGGGCTCGGGCTTTGAGCATATTTTTCTTGGTCTTGGCCTCGGAAATCTTGCCTTCGAGGGCAATCAAGCTGCGCTTGAGTTGGTCAGTCTGGGTGGATTGACCGTTGAGCTGGGCTTGGAGGCTGTTCGCCGTATCCACATAGCCCTTCTTGCGAACCAGCGCCTCGCGGGCCAAGTTCTCGTCTCCCTTTTGCATGGCAAGCTGAGCACGCTGCTGCCAGCTATTGGCCTGGGACTGGTTTTGATTAAATTGCTGCTCGGTTCGCTTTTGAGAGGCGATCGCCTGGGCTACGGCCTGACGAAGCTGAATCAGATCCTCCTGCATATCAATGATGGATTGCTCAAGAACCTTTTCAGGATCTTCAGCCTTGCTCACCATGTCGTTGAGGTTGGCGCGAACCACTCGGCTAATACGATCAAAAAGTCCCATGGGTCTGGTTGAATCCTTGTTGAATCCTTCTACAGGCAGGCAGTGTAGACTAACCACCAAAAACTTGGGGCTAGTGCTAGCAGCAATCCCTCCTAGTTTAATCGCTTCACCCCGAGGCTGGCGAATTACGGATTATTACCGATAGAAGTGGGGTTGCCAGGCTTGACCAGATGGGGAACAGACGCGATGCAGAGGGCCAGTAGCCTAATCTCGCATAGCATCATTTCTGCAGCTTAGTTCCAAGGGGGAAGCTCTGGCGTTTTATTCTCTGGCAGTTGAGTATTGCTGGGACGAGTGCTGTTTGGGCGCGCTTGCCGTTGGGCATTGGGGGCAGGGCGATTTTGGCGCGGCAACTGGGGCTGATTGGAACGAATCGTTCTGGGCTGGGCGGCCTGCGCATCGAGGCTTCCAGCATTCGCCACACCGGGCAGATTGATTTGCTGTTGCAGGCGTTGGTAGTCACCCTCAACCCGATTCTGGGCTTCGATTTGGGCAAAGCGTTCTGCCACGGGGTCATGCTGCATTTCGGCAGTCAAATCAGCCTGGGCTTCCATGGTGAGGATTTTCTCTTCCATGCGCTCAAAGACGGCCCCCGCACCTTCGGGGTTAGTGCGTTCGAGCAGGTCGTTCATGCGGTTGGTTGCCGCCGCAGACCGGGCGCGGGCCACGTACATATCCTTCTTGGATTTGGAATCTTCAAGCTTGCTATCTAGCAAGCGCATATTCTTCTTGAGTTGGTCAATGAGCTGACGCTGTTTGACGATTTGGCTCGCAAGAGATTCGGCCGTGGCAATGTAGCCTTGACGTTTAGTAAGGGCTTCTTTGGCCAAGGCATCCTGGCCATTTTCACCAGCCATAAAAGCACGGCGCTGCCATTCAGAAGCATTGGCATCAGCCTGGACCAGTTGGCGTTCGGTGCGTTTGAGGGTAGCAACAGCCTGGGCCACAGCCTGGCGTAGCTCTACCACGTCAGATTGCATATCCTGGACCGTTTGCTCCAGAATGCGCTCAGGGTCTTCAGCTTGGCTAACCCAATGGGTGACCTGGGCACGCACCACTCGTCCAACTCGATCCATCAATCCCATGGTTGTTTAACCCTTTCGATTTAATGCTGGTCACATCACTGAGGACGTTCATGGCCTGTCAAGCCTAGACATGGCAGGCAGTGGTGTGATTCGCAACAGCCTAAAACAGTTCGGTTGTTGCAATAGGACCATTTTCTATTGGTCCTATTATGTCGCGACAGTTGCGATCGCCCCAGATGGTTTAGCCCTCAAGCGATGCAAACCCTCACCTCAGAGTAGGTTGAGCCACCTCAGAGCTGAGAACGTAATCTCTACGGCTATGCCTGAAAGCAACCCATCAAACGCTTAAAACGATGGCCCCAATCCAGCGTTTGGATTGGGGCCATCGTCCACATTGAAGCTCTCGCCATTAATGCCTGAGCATCTTCCATGCGAAAGCTGTTGAACGAGAGAGATTAGCGATTTTCCACACTGGCAGAGATGCCCTGGTCTTGCAAACGCATCAACAGGTCACCAGCACTGGCAGCATCATCAAAAACGCCAGCCTGAATGTAAGCACCTGTGTCGTAGTTCTCAACATAGGCATCGGGCACGACACCCTGGATTTCTGCCAAAGCTGCATCGCTGATGTAAGGCGCAACCACGATATAAGAAGATGCCTGGTTGTAGGCCTGGGGTTCTACGGCTTCGTAGGGCGGCTCTACATAGGGCTCAACAATAGTCTCAGGCTCGACTGCTTCAGGCGTAGCCTCCCAGTAAGAGATTTCAGCTTCAGGAGCAGGAGGAATGTATTCCTCGACATACTCTTCCACAGGGGCAGGGGCAGGCGCTGCTGCCACGGGTTCAGGGGCGGGAGCCGGGGCCGGAGTGGGTAGCTGAGTCACTTCCATGGGCTGAATCACGGGAGCCGCAGCGATGGCAGCAGGAGCCGGGGCCGGAGCCACCGGAGAAACCACAGCAGGTAAAGGCGTTGCAGACACCATTTGTTCAGCGGTGGAGCGACCGGAGACCGCATTGCTCAGGCTAGAGAGCAAACCGGACTCAGGAATGGGCTGCACCACGGTTGGCAGACTGGAATTGGGCAGCGTTGCGGCACCACCGGGAGCCGTCCCACCCCCACCCGCGCTCTGGGTAATGCCAGGAGCAAGGCTATTGACGCTGCCAGGAAAAGGCTGTGTCGCAGCAGCAACCGTGAGCCCACCCAGGCCTGCCAGGCTACCTAAACCAGACTTGCTGTGAATCGGATTGCCATCGGGGTCGAGGCTGCCCAAATTGCTGAGGGAGAGCTGAATGAACTCACGCTGGGTCAGGTCTGGGGCTCCAGGGGGAAGCTCAGCGGGAATGTCCTTCTTCACAGGCTTGCTAACCGCAACGGCACCTTCCGTTTCAGGAGCTTCCCCCCCAGGGAACAGCTCAGAGAAACGCAGGTGGCTAACGCTGTTGGGGTTCATCATCAGGTAGCCAGAAGCTGCACCCGCAGATAAGACCAGCAGGGAAGCGCCCACGCCTGCGGGAGTCATCAGCTTCTTGAGGAAGGAGGTTTCTTCGGATTGAAGCTTGATTCCCTCCAAGTATTCTTCAGGCATCGTGCCCAAGCTCTCTAGCAGGGCTGCGGAAGAGGCAAAGTAATCTTCTTCTGCCTCGGTCTGGGTCTCCGCATCAACATCCGCTTGACGCACGAGGGCCAAGCTGGAGCTATCTGGTGCGATCGCTGGTCCGACTTCATTCTTCTCAGGAGCCGCTTCCACTGCCGCCGCCAATCCCAATGCTTCCGTCAGACCATCTGCTTCACGCTGCTCGACAGCAGGTCCATCAGCAAGCGCTTCCGCTGCGGGGGCCAGCTGAGCGGCCTCTGCTTGAACAATGGATGCCTGAGCTGCCAGCGCCTTCTGGGCCTTGAGCTTATCCAATTGGGCTTGGCGCCGGCGTTCCCGGCGGTAACGAACCAGCTCATCCTCCAATTGAACATCCAAACTTTGAAGGACGGATTGCAAGCCTCCCTTCAGAGAGATTTCGGGAGCTTTGAGTAAAGTAGTAGCGGAGGAAGATTGGCTCATCAGACCACTCGGGGGGTGAGTTGTTCGCGCAATTGCGTATTTGGTTGCCAGAGTATATCAGGCATTGGCAATTTGTCAGCGGTGCGGTTGAACTTTCTCTCCAGTGCCTGAACCCATATAGATTCTGGGGCGATCGCCCCCTTGTCTCTTTTGAAGGATGACCTGGGCTTCACCCTTTGGACAAGCCCTTGGCCTAAATGGCTTTCAGACATTTATTTTTTATTCTGCGGTGTAGGACCAAGCCATGGATATTCAACCCCTCAACGGAATATTGAACGGTATCGGTTCCGGGGGAGAGTGGGATCAACAGCGCCAACTCAAGCGCTTAATTGGCCAATGGGAGGCGATCGTTGGGGCCACTGTGGCCCAACACAGTTGCCCCCTAGAACTGCACAACGGCATCCTCCAGGTCGCGACCTCCACTGCCGTTTGGGCACAGAACCTGAGTTTTGAACGCCGCCGCATCCTCAAAAAGCTAAACCAACGCGCCCATTTCAAAATATTGGGATTGACGGAGATTCGCTTTTCCACGGCCCAATGGCACAACCGGCCTGGCAGCAGCGGTGCCTTTCAGATAGATAAACGGCTCAACTCATACCAACAGCAGCTGCAATGGCAGCAACATCCCAGCCGTCTGCCCCCACTCAAGAATGAGCGGCCTGACCCCGAGTTAGCCAAATCTGCCAGCCAAGCCTTTGACCGTTGGTCCCAACGTCGCCAGCAACAGGTCAACCAGGTCCCCCCTTGTCCCCAATGCCAAACGCCGACCCCCGAGGGGGAATTGCAACGCTGGGGCATTTGCGCTTTTTGCATGACTGAAGCATGGCAAGCCGACAAAAATGCCAACCAACCGGATGGCTCCCAGGAAGCGGAAACCTGGGCCAAGGGCGCACCAAGCTCAAGAACCGTAGAAGAAGCTCGCCTAGCCCGCAACCAACCGGGCCCAGAGGCTGATGAGCGAGCCCCAGAGGAAAGCCAAAGCCAAAGCCCAGCAAAGCTGATGTTCCAGCAACAACAAACCCAGCTTGTTCAAGCGTCACCCCAGTCGCAATCCCCCAAGGTTGACCCACCACAATCCAGTACCTCTCCTCCCCAACAGCTTCAGCCTCGCACCGGCCTACCTCCGGTGGCTTGGCCCAGCCCAGCTAAGTCAACAGAGGCTGCGCTCCCTCGAACAGTTGCCCAACCTGAGCCAGCGATAGACCAGAATCTTCCAGGCCAACGCTCCCCAGAGGCCCCTCTCCAGCCCCAAGCAACTCACCAGGGCGACAACAGTGCTGGACCCACTTCGGTCTCAAGCTTGTATCAGAACTCAGCCTTGACCGGTCGTTTAACAAGCGTTGTGGGGGGTGAGCCAGCGCTGCCAAATCAACAGCCTCTCTCAGACAAGGCAGAAGCATCGTTGCTTGAAAACCAGCACAATCTCCCCCCCGAACATCAGCAGCAAGCCGCCTGGGCCCAGGCATTCCAAATGTTGAAATCCCAGGAAGCGCAGCGACAGGTCCAACAAGCAGAATTTGAACGACGCACTGCAGCACAAATTCGTCAGGTCACGGGCGATCGCATCTCTCAGATCCCAGCCTCATCCCAAGCCTCCAGCTCAACTTCCACCGGTCCAGATTCCATCTCAGCGAAGCCAGAGAGCAAAGAAATCATCCGGGAAACGGCAAGCCTGACATCCGGCCGTAGCAAGCCAGTGTTAAAGAAGAAACGTCACATTCCGCCACAGAGATCAACCCGCCCCCAGTCTTAGCCAATATCCGGTCAACGGACTCCAATCCATGCCTCCCAAACAGAAGTCACCCGGCGATAGCCCTTCACCTGAAATGCTCCCCAGGGATTGCCAGGCTCCATAGCCTCTGCGTTATCAGGCATGAATAAGCATCAAAAAACGAAAATTCCTGACAGGCTACAGCACGAATTATTCAAGTCTTCTCAGCATCTTGAAACTGAACTCAATCTTTAGCTTCAAAGGAATAAATAACGTTACAAAGGCAAAAAGCAACAGACTTAAATAGATTGCTTAAACTCAAGCAATAAGAAAGAAAATCTAAAGCCAGTTTGCACCGGGAAATGGGATGAAATCAACCAGTGCTAAGCCATTGGATTGCTGTGACCAGCATGATCCCAGTTCCAAGATTTAGCCATTATGGGAATGCAGATTCTCCATGGGCTATTGAATAGCATCGCTATGCAGGACATCCCGACGTCTATTTCTAGCTGCCGCCATTGCCGTTTTTATCGTCCAGAGGGGCGTAGAGGGGGGCAATGCGAAAAGCTCAACGTCAATGTTCACGGCGCTTGGCAAGCTTGTGCCTTGGTGCAGCCTCCTTTTGAGATTGTGGCCGGGGAGCAAGAGAAAATGGTTGTGGAAGTCACAGCAGAAACTGCTTCAGTTCTCTCTCGGGTCTAAGCTGATCCCATCGCTCCAAAGCTCAGGACGCTAGCACAACAGATGATCCTCCCCTAAGCAGAGTAAGTCCGGTGAGGCTCGCAAGCGCTCTTAGGTCAGATAGCCTTTTCAGACAGGTTTTTAATCGGTACTATGCCCTGGTGCCCTTCACTTCAACCAGGCCATGGCTATTGCAATTTCTCTCAATCAACAAGCCCTGGAGCAGTTGGATTTACAGCCTGCCCGAGCCGCAATGGATTCGCTCATGGCAGATCCCCATGGAGAACCAGACTTAAAGTTTGAACTTGACTACCCTCGCGAGGCAACTGATCCTCGGGAACTCTCAGAAATTCCTGAGGTTCGTCTATGGTTTGTGCGCCTTGATGCCGCTTACCCCTGGCTACCGCTATATCTCGATTGGCAGGGAGGTGAGCTGGCTCGCTATGTCGCGATGTTGATCCCCCATCAGTTCCATCCCACAGAAGGCATTCAATATAATCCTGAGTCCCTAGAGATATGGGTCATGGCAAAAGTCTTTGTTCTCCACCAGTGGCTGGGGCAACATGATATTGCAGGAAATGTCCGCCTCAAAGCGATGACTCAAATGCTGGGATATGAATTAGACGATGCATTTTTTGCAATCCTTTAGTCGCAAGCTTTCACAAGAACCAGCACAAGTGAAGTTAGCCTTGTACTCGCTAGGGGAGAAGGCTTGCTTGCTGCGCAGCTGCGCCCCAGGAGGCCCGAAAAGCAGGTCTCGCCCGCAATATTTAGATGAGTTTCTGTGAAAGCGAGATAAAGGCAGTATTAATTTTATCTAGTCAGTCGAACTGCAAGTCGAATTGCGATCGCCCAAACGAGAACGCCTACAGCCAGCATTCTAAAGTCTGATTCTTCCCTCTGTATATCCCTTTCGACGTTTTTTATGAGGGAGCTGGGCATCCTATCTTTAAGGAAGCTTTAGAGTTTATTCTTCGGAACAATACATAGACTCTCGGGAACTCCCTATTTTTCCTGGGTAGTATTAGCTGTATCTCCCTTAGGGAGATCTTATGAGTTACCCCTGTAGTTTTTAGCTTCATATCGATATGAGTATCGCAGACAGCACCATTCGGCCCGCAGGCATTCTCGACGGCACGCGCGTTGAGGAACTACGGGGACAGGTGGAAACGATCCTGGAAGGTTCCACCTCCATGGTTTTGATCGACTTGGAAGAAACAACTTTCATCGATAGCTCCGGCTTAGGAGCCCTAGTTTCCACGCTCAAGTCCGTCCGTGCAGCAAATCGTAAACTGTACTTCTGCTCGCCCAATGCGCAGATTAAAATGGTATTCGAGCTCAGCGGAATGGATCAGGCCTTTGAAGTATTCGAAAGCCGCGATGCCTTTGAGCAAGAAATGCTGTCCTTGACGGCATAGGCTGTCCTCGAGGACATAGATGGACCCCAAGTTTCTTTTCAGGCAGACCCACTATGACCGCATATACTGCAAATCTTGATGCAACAGCAACCGCTGGCACGGAGGGCGATGAGTCCCCGAGTTATGTCGAAATGATCGAGACCGTTATCTCCAGCTTGGAGCAGGAGGGGACGGCAATGGTGGGTCATGGCCAGGAAGGCTATTTATGGAAGTTTGGTTACGGTTCTGCCGAAGAGGTCTTTGTACAGCTCACGGGTCTCACAGACGATGACACGCTGACAGTGTGGTCTGTCGTAGGAGATTTGCCCCAGGATGGTGCGGGTGACCTGGCATTGAAGCTGATGCAGTTGAATTGGACCACAACCTTGGAAGGGCGGTTCGCGCTGCTGAATGACAAGGTTGTTGTGGTTACCAGCCGCACTTTAGCCGGGTTGAGTGCTGGGGAGGTTTCTCGCAGCATCACCATCGTTGCAACCTTGGCAGATGACTCGGATAGTCTGCTAAAGGTTTAAACCGAGAGATTTAAAGGCCATAGGCCTCATGATTTGAATTATTTTTTTGAGCGAGGCATGGTGTTATCTATGCCTCGTTTTTATTGGCTGATGGCAGGCAGGGGTTGGTTTTGATGGACTCGCTATCAACAAGAGGGTAGTGGCGCAGTGGATGATTGGCGAATTCAGCCTGGGGATGCTTTGGGTCGTTTGAATGAAACGCAGTGGTGCTTGTTGCCGCCAATGAGACTCAGCGGGGCGATGCAGATGGCATTGGATCGCTGGTTGTTGGAGCAGCATCGGCGGGGGGCTTGGCCTTCGGTATTACGGTTTTACCAGTGGGAGACGGCGACGATTTCCTTGGGCTATCACCAGAAACGCTGGCCGGAGCGGTGGCGATCGCTCTCTTATAACAACCAACCGCTGGAACTCGTTCGCAGACCCACAGGCGGACGCGCCGTCCTTCACCAGGGAGAGCTAACCTACTCCATCGTGACTTCGGGCCTCGATGGCAAGCGGGCGGAAGTCTACGAGCGGGTCTGTCAATTCCTGATCCAGGGTTGGCAGCACCTAGGGCTCCCCCTGGGCTTTGGTCAGGCCGGGCGGGGCTATATCCACAATCCCGATTGTTTTGGAACGGCGACGGCAGCAGATTTGGTCACGGCGACCGGAGCCAAGCTGATTGGGAGTGCTCAGCTGTGGCAAGCGGGCTGTTTGCTCCAGCATGGCTCCATGCGGTTAAGGCCGGATGCGGCATTGCTGAAGCAGGTGTTTGGCAAGGTGGATATATTGCCGCAGTTACGGCCTGAGCTGGAAGTCGAGCAGATCATGAACGCTTTGACGGCAGCAGCGCAAGATTGCTTTGGGGTTGAGCTGGTGGAGCGGAGTCTGACCCAGACTGAGCTAGGGGAGGTTGCGGCATTGGTATCGGAACATCGAGTAGACGGCGACTAAAAAAGGCGCACATCGCTGTACGCCTTTTTAGTCGCGATGCAGTTGTGTCGAACTGAACGTTAGAGGTCGATAGAATCAGCGATCGCCGCCAGTTGCAGCCCCGGTGGATAGCTGCCTTCGGTCTTAATGCGGTCAATTTCTTCCTTGGGAAAGCGGAAGCCCATGGACTGACCAATGGCCTGAACCAAATCACCGCGATCCACAACCCCCGCCACAGCTCCGGCCGGAGACAGAACGGTAATGAATTTAAGCGCTTCTTTTTCCATGCGCTGGATGATGCTAGCCAGGGTATCCCCTTCAGTCACAGTGGCGATGTCCTGCAGGGAAGCCACCAGCTTGCGCACGGGCTGGTAGGACCATTCGCTGCGCTCAATGGCTTGCATTTCGTCAGGCTTGACGAGGCCACAGTAGCGACCGTTAGCGGCAGCAAAGTAAACCGGAGAGCGCTCAGGAATTAAGTAGTCTTCGGTGAAGTCTTCCAGAGAGAGGTCCGCATCCAGGACGCGGAAGCCTCGGGTCATGGCATCGCTAGCTTTGAGGCTGAGCAGGCTTTCCTGGAGGCTGGTGACACGATCATAATTGCGGGCATTTTGCACACCGAACCAGCCGAGCAGACCAATCCAGAGCAAGCCGGGCTCGTTGAGCAGGAAGACGCCGGCAAAGGCTAGGAGAATGGCACACCAGCCAATGATGGCTCCAGAGCGGGCAGCCCAGCGGACGCCTTTAAAGCGATCGCCCGTGGCTTTCCAAACTGCGGCCTTAAAGATTTGGCCCCCATCCAAGGGCAACCCAGGAATCAAGTTGAACAGCGCCAGGATGATATTGATGCGGCTGAGGTCGCTTACCAGCACCGCCGAAGGAGTGCCTGTGGGGAGAAAGTTCAGGATCCCAAGCAGTAGAAGACCGAGGACAATGCTGACCGCAGGACCGGCGATCGCCACCTGAAAGGCCTGTCCCGGTGTCTTCGACTCCTTATCAATCGAAGCCACGCCACCAAAGAGAAACAGCGTAATTGAATTAACATCAATGCCCTGGCTCCGGGCGGTGAGACTATGCCCCAGCTCATGGAGCAACACGGAGCTAAACAGCAACAGAGCTGAAGCGAGACCTGCAGCCCAGGTAATCGCCGTCCCCCACTGGGGATAGGCCACTTGCCACTCGAAGCTATTGGAAATCGTAATTAAACCGACAACCACGAGCCAGGAGGGGTGGATCTGGAGGGGAATGCCAAAGATCGAGCCGATGCGCAGGCCGGATTGCATAGCTAAAAGCCAGGATGGGTTACTGCTCTACGATAGCGAATGGGGTGGGGTGAAGCAGGTGCGGTTTTACCGACTGTTGTTTCACGGTTGCCTCCCGCCCCAAATCTCACCAGGCCAACCAGGCCAGCCCTCTCTCTGTCCAAAAGCAAGGGCGGGTCCATGCCTTGGCGCTTATCTCTCCTCTATCCACCATTGCCCGTGCCTCCCACTTCTCCCGCCCTCCGCGTCAAAATCTGCGGCATCACCCAAGCTAACCAAGCCACCGCCATCACCGACCTCGGCATCCGCACCCTCGGCTTCATCTGTGTGCGCAAATCCCCGCGCTGGATTGAGCCCCCAGATATTGCCACCATCTCCCAAGCCCTCAAGACCCATGCCCCAGCCACAAGACGCATCGGCGTCTTCGCCAAGGCCGACCTAGCCACCATTCAAGACACCGTCCAAGTCGGCCAGCTAACGGGCGTTCAACTCCACGGCGACGAATCCCTAGCCTTTGCAAAGCAGGTGCGGGCCGCGCTGCCCAAGGTCGAGTTAATCAAAGCCGTGCGGGTGCGTGGCCCAGAAGACTTAGCCATGGCCGAAACATTTACCCAAACCGTAGACGCGCTCTTACTCGATGCCTACCACCCCACCCAGCTAGGAGGCACCGGACACCAGATTGATTGGGCCATGCTGCGAGAGTTCTCACCCACGGTGCCTTGGCTCCTGGCGGGGGGCCTCAAACCAGACAACGTCGTAGAGGCTCTTAACCTGCTTCAACCGGGGGGTATCGACCTATCGAGCGGAGTGGAACATTCTCCGGGGGACAAAGACCTGGCACGGGTGGAAAAGTTGTGCCATAACCTTCGTGCGGTGGTGAAAATTTCCTAACAGCAAGCGGCAAATCTATGGATTCCCACTGCTGTGGTTTTATTGCCCCCGTCTAAACCACCCTTGATTTCCTCTGTCATTTGCCCCAATGACTTCTTCACCGGCACGAAAACAACTCCATATCCCCACAGTGGTCAATGGCATCGCGATTCCGCTGATGCTGTTGATTACTTTAGTGTCGGCCCTGAGCTACTTGGGCCGGGTCCATTTATTCTTTGAGCTGCTAAGCCACTTCCGCTTTCAGTATTTCGTCCTGAGCTGGGTGCCGTTTATTCTGCTGGCGCTGATGCAGACGAAGCCCTGGCTGTGGATGGCGTTTTTCTGTTTGGGCTTGAACGGGGTGGCGATCGCCCCCTGGTACATGCCCCTGCCCACCCTGGGACATTCGGGCCAGCCCATGCGAGTCATGGTCAGCAACGTCCTCACCGACAACCGCAACTACGATAGCTTTTACAGCCTGGTCGAAGCGGAGCAGCCCGATCTACTAGTGGTCCTGGAAACCAATGATGAATGGGTACGCGAGCTCGCAGATTTAGACCACATTCTGCCGTACAGCGTGACCGAGCCCCGCGAGGATAACTTTGGCATTGCGCTATACAGCAAACTACCTTTAGACGATGTGGAAATTCCCAGCTGGTCCGCCACAGCCTATGAGGTGCCTAGCATTACAGCCCAGGTTGATTGGAACGGCGCACCGGTGGAAGTGATTGCCACCCATCCGCTGCCGCCCATCAACAGCACCTATTACGAAGGGCGCAATAAGCATATTGATGAGCTGGCTTATTACGCCCAGGGATTGGGGCGATCGCTGATCATCGCAGGAGATCTCAACACCACGATGTGGTCTCCCTACTACCAGTCCCTCGTGCGTCGCGCCAAGCTCAAGAACACGCGGGAGGGCTTCGGCATCCAGCCCACCTGGCCCACGGAGATCACGCCACTCCAAATCCCCATTGACCATGTGCTGGTGAGCCGGGACTTTACCGTACTCGAAACCCGTCGAGGCCGAAGCGTGGGCTCGGACCACTATCCCCTGATTACGGATGTAGCGATTTAGTCTGAGATTCAGCCACGTTAGATTTTCTGATCATCAAGCCCCGATGCAATGTCCGTTGCATCGGGGCTTGATGTTGCTATGTGCTCGTCTGAACTTCCTTCACCTTGCTGGGCAGGGGCTCAGCGCTGGGACGCAGCTTAAAGGTCACTAACCGCGCATATTGCGTATTGCCTGCCTCGTCTTTTCCTTGGGAGCGGCTGAACCAAATGGCAGGCTCAAACTTATTCGCTGCACTACGGCGCACGTAGCGATGGCCCCGCCATAGCACCGTTGCAACGCCATCCCGGTCTTCTTGCTCGACGGTGGCATCGATCGCCCCCCAATCAAAGGCCCGAAACTGGGTTAGGCAGACTTCATAATTGGGCGAAGCATTACTGCTATCTCCCGCTTCCACAGCATGGGCAATGCGCTCCAACAAGCGATTCTGCTGCTGGGTTGCCTCCAAGAGCTGGGCCAGCAACGCCTCAGATTGTCCTGAGACATGGGCAGATGGAGCAGAGGCAGACGGGGTGTGAGCGGGCTCAGTGGATTGGGTCATGACAAAACTAGATCAATCAGAAGAACAGGTTTTTAAACACTGGCGATCGCCCCTGACAGGATCGTGGTGCCGTGAGGCTGGGATAGCAAAATTCGCAATCTAGCTGGCTCCCATTGCTGTTTTCAGTTCAAACGTATTAACAGCTTAGATTTATCATGCCCAGGGAGATCGGCAATCCACCGCCAGAACCCTCCGGAAGAGCGAGCTAGGATTCGCTAACATTGAGTAGCGAAAGCATCGAGTCACGAAAGACCTTTGGGGCGATCGCAATCTGCCTTGGCTATTTCACAGCTGGGCGACTTTATGCCAAGGCGGCTCCAACGCCCCCTTAACCGATTCATCAGCATTTGGCCTTATCACTCCCTATGCTCAACCACCTTTTCTCTGCCTCCCTTCTGCCCACTTTAGACAGCCTCATGTCCACCCAGGGCATCATGGTTGTCCTACTGATGGCCTATGCCGGGGCGATGTGGATGTTTCTGACCAGCGCACCAAAGGTTTACACCGTCATGGTGTCGGACCTAGGGCTCGCCCGGGACATCTATGAAGGCATGTTGAACCTCCCTGCAGCAGAAGTCCCCCTGCACTACTACTACAACTACGAACAAAGTCTGGGCGCAGGCGGCATGGGCATGGACCCAATGTACATGGGCTCCAGCGCCATGACCGGCCCAGCCAGTATGGGCAACGGCAGTGGCACTCAGCTGGCAGAAGGGTTGTGGTACCAACTGCGAAAGAATACACAGCTCCATGTCATTGCAGGAGCCAGTCTGGGTCAAAAGAACCGACAGCGCCACGTTTGCTTTGACCGAGAATGCCTGGATAACTTACTGATGCGCATCCAAACCCGGGGCATCAAGTACAAAATCCGCAGTGAGAAGCCGCTGAACTTTTTGCTAAAGGACTACGACGGTCAAATTTTTGAAATGTCGGAAGTCTCCAACTAGCAAAATCCCAAGCGATCAATCGCAGCATCTGGAGGGTCATGGCATTGCCATGACCCTCTGTCGTATCCCCCGTCAATCGCCGGTCACCCCAATCCGAGTTAGCCCATGGCCTAGAATCTCGCCTCATAATCCACCACAAATCGATTATCACCTTGCAAATCCGTCGTACCGCGCAAGGTGAGATTTTCGTTGAGCTGATAGCGCAGATTGTATTGGGTCGGCAGATCCACCGTCAGCAGCCTCAGCGCCGAGAAAGACGTGCTGTTGTTGATATTGACCCCCACCTCCGCTCCCAGGGCAAAGACCGTGGAACTGTCATCATTATCAGTACTGCCGCCATTGCCATCGGTGCCCGCTTTTTCCCGGCGATCGCTCGATTCCACAATCGTCGGAAACAGCCTTAACTCCACAGGTCCACTCAAGGCATTGTTAATCGCTCCCTGGATGTTACCTAACAGCGCCGAACCCGCCAGGTTGGCCAAGGCCAACGTACTATCTCCTCCACGACCCAAGGTATCCACAAAGCCCCCCCCAATCAGGGAGACTATTTCTGCTTGGCTGCGGGTGGGAGAACTGCTCAACGTGATGTTGTCTAAGAGCTGGCTGGCTGGGCCTTCAATATTGGCATCAATGCGGATCGTTTGCAGTGAGCCCAGATCCGAAACATTGGAATCCTGAATTTCAGAAGTGGAGGTACTGGAAAAAGCACTACGGCGGCGGGAAGCTTCTGTCACCGCTGTGGTCATGGTCAGCTGTAGGAGCGGGTCGATGCCATCATCAGGATTGAAGATAGCAACGTTATTCGCTCGGGTCGCGAGCGAAAACTGGGAGGTAAACAGGTTGACTTGCCCTCGGGTGAGGGCGATCGCGCCATCCAGCAAGGGCTCGTCGAGATTACCAATCAGAGATAAGTCCCCCTCAGCAAAGAAGCTAAACAAAGGCACTTGCTGAACCTTAACGCCCTGCCCCAAACGTAAGCGCAGGTTATCAAAACTGGGAGGCGTCAGCGCAATCGTCCCAGTCCCCACATTAATGCCATCATCGCCGCCACTAGTTGCCTCAACAACGCTAGAGTCTGGCAGCAGCACCTGCCCATCTTCGAGCAGAATTTGCCCGCCCAGCTCAGGACTGAGGCTAGTGCCCGTCACCAGAACATCGCCACTGGCTCCACCACGATAGAGGCCCCGCAAATTAAGGTCCAGATTGGTGAAGCTGACCTTGAGGGGTTGCTCAATTTGGCTATCCGGGCGGGAGATGGGGATGATGCCTTGGGCCACCACGGCACCATCGCTAAAAAGACCTTGGACGCCATCGACAAAGATGCGATCGCCCGCAAAGCGCATCCGCCCCGAGACCTCAGTTAAGGGCGCATCGGGCAGAACCTGGGCTGCCAAGGAAGCTCCTTCAAATGTTGCCAAACCTTGGGCCACAGGTTCGCTCAGCGTTCCGCCCACATTGAGCTTGACCTCGCCCTTGCCCTCCAGCCATTTGACTTGATTGCGAGTGATTAAGTCCAGAAAGGCGAGGCCCTCGTTCTTAACGCTGAGGCTAATTCTCAACTCATCATTCTCAGGCTGGACTTCGCTGAAGGGGAACGCATAGGGCACGCTGCCAGAGATGCGCACCGGTTCAGGGCCATCTACCTCCAGAGCACCACCAAAGCCTAGGCGGGCATTAACGTAGTTGAAGCCCGTCTGTTTCGTACGTACGGGGGTTCCGTTGATGCTTCCCCCCTCTAAATTAATGCGACCAATGGCCTGGGGGTTGGCCGCGGTCCCAGCCACCGTGGCCTCCATATCGATATCGCCGGTGAGAGACACCGGCAGCTCAATAAAATTTCGGGCTACGGTCACCGGTACATTTTCAGCGCGGAGCTGCCCGGACTGTTGGATATCTCCCCCAAACTGACCCGTGAGGGAAATGACCGTGTCTTTGGCCTCCACTCGCACGGGCTGAAAGGTAATCACATCATCGGCAAATTCACCTTGCAGGATCACCTTGTCGATCGCATATTTACCCCAGCTCCAATCTTCCCCCAGAACATTAAAGTCAGCCTTGAGGCCTTGGCTCAGTGAGCCACTGACGTTAACGCCTCCATTGAATTGACCGGCTAGCGTGCCCAGAGCGGGAATGCGCTCTTCTTCGCGACGGCGCAGGGTCTCCCGTCGCACCAAAGTTTCAATTTCAGAGAAGCGCTGGAGTTGTGTAATCAACGGGGCATCAGGCAGGCCCACAGGAGTGACCTGGAGATCTGCGAGGGTGCCATAGGTGGGCGGGGCTAAGCCACGGGATAAATCATCGAAATCAAACCATTGCAGGGTTTGCAGCAGGTTGCTGGTGTCGCCGTTGTTGATGGCGATGCGCATATCGAACTGGGGGTCATCGCTGAGGGTTGTACGCCCCGTGACTTCGTAACGGCTGGGGCCTTGGACGAGCGCAGCGTCTTGGAGCACAGCGACGTTATCGTTCAGGCTGAACTTGCCACTGAAGCGATCGCCCCGCAATGTCCCCAAGCTCGGCGCATCCACAACCAAAGAGCCATCCGCAGTCAGCGGCTCAAGACTCACCACCACTTCCCCTGAAGCAGTTCCCCCCAGGGCGGTATCGCCAATGGCAGTGATATTCTTCGCAGGCTTGAAATCAAGAATAGCGAGAGAGAAGCTCTCCAAATTAACCTTGAGCTGGTCAGGGCCAATACTTTCGCCACGGGCCACAGCCTCGCCCTGGCTGACGAGGAAGCTGCGGGGCTGAAACTCGGAGTCTAAGTTGAAGGCAATTGTATCTCGTTGCCCAGCCAACTCTAACTCTGTCCCGGCAACACCAAAGGCCACGGAGCCATCCAAACTCGACTCAAACGGCAGGTTATTGAGCTGAAACTGACGCAGAGCAATCTTGCCATTCACCTCGGGTTGATCAGTGGTGCCGGTTAGCTTGCCGCGAAAGTCTCCGACACCGCTTAAGTCCACCGCCACAGGCAACTGATTCACGTCAATCCCCAGGGTGGCAGGCAGCGTGGCGAGGTCTTGTCCCTCAGCAAGAACGTTAAGGTCAAAACCTGTGATTTCTGGCGTACCTTCTAGGGAGGTATAGACCAAACCATTGGATTCAAAGCCAGCCGCCGTGGCGCGACCCACGCGAATCTTGTCCTGCTCCCATTTCACCCTGGCCGTAATGGGATCGTTGATGATGGAAATACCTTGGGAAAAGGTCGTAATTCCCTCGGCCTGAATCGTCTCGGGACCGAGCCCCTGAAATGGCCCGGAAAACGTAAAATCCCCTCCCAGGTCCCCCCGCAATTCATCTGAAAATTGATTGAGCTGCACCCCAGCAAGCTGGACCCGCCCTCGCAGATTGCCACCGAAGAGATCTCCGGTTGCATCTTCAACTAATTCGCCTCCCCCCCGAGCCACCCCACCAGCGACGCTGATCAGCACATCCTCCACGTCCATTCGGCCATTGGCGATGGTGGCCAAGCCCCGAGCGGGGTAATCGCCCTGGAGGGCCTGGAAGCGCAGGGTTGTGACTGGCTCAGTCAGGGGGCCCGCCACACGGGTTTGGACATTGAGCTCCCCGACATGAAAGGGCAGAGCTGATTGGTTGTAGAGGTTGATGAGGTCATCACCGGAGAGACCATCGGCACTACTGTCGATGTTGATGCTGCCCGGATCTCCCGCTTGGCTGCTTAGAACAATCTCACCACTGCCAGTAATTAATCCACCAGACTCAGGCACCGCCCGCATTTCCTGGAGACCCAGAACCGCATTCTCAAAAGTGAAGCGGCTAGAGGCAGATTTTAAGGGAACCTTGTCATCTAACAAGACCTGACTAATCGCCTCAAACCGCCCCACTGCCAAGGGCACATCCAATGGTCCTGTAACCACCACATCCTCAACCCTGGCTCGTCCGCTGACTTCCGTCGGCAAGGTGATCTCAAGGTAGTCAATGGCATCAGGAAGCTCGAAGGGCTGGACCTGGGCGGTGAGGTTGTAGCCATTTTTAAGATGGATGTCGCCCTGGGTCTTGATATCAAAGGGGCCATATCGACCCGTCGCAGTTTTGAGCTGGTAATCATCGCCGTCGATGATGAGTCTGCCTTTGACTTGGTTGACGGCATTGGGCAACTGGGGCACCCGCACAGTGACGTCGCGGAAATCAACCTCGCCTGAGACATAGGGATCTTGATTGGGAAGGAAGGTCAGCTTGATATTGCCCTCCATTCGTCCTTGGTCAAATTCGGATTCTGGAAACGGGACCGTGCTTTCCAAAAAGCGCTTGACATCACTGATCAGCAGATCCTCACCTTTGATGTTGAGCGCAATCTCTGGCCCCCCTTGGGCGGTATTCGTCGCAATGCCGCTGTCTTGTTTGGTCAGGCTGTCGGTTTCAGCAGGATTATCTGACAGATCCACGTCCCCCTGGGTCGTTAAGACCGCATCTTGGCCGATGACATTGCCATCAACCTTAAATGCAAATAACTCGCCATTGCGGCGGGACTTGAGGCTGCCTTTGACATTCTCTAGCTCAATGGGGGCATCGCTGCGGAGACCCTCTTTGCCATAGGGCACGATGACCAGGTCTCCCCCCTGGAGTTGAAGCTGCTCCAAAGAAATTTCGAGGGGACCGCCTTCAGACTCCAGATTGAACTGGGTGTTCATCCAAGTGCCGTCTGCTTCTTGCTCTAGGTAAACCTTGGGCTCCTGGAGGGTGACGTTGAGGCCTAATTTACCTCGGGTGGCTAGCAGCTCGACCAAATTGAATTTGACGAGGACACCTTCTGTGGTGATGGCGTCGGGGTCCGTAGCGGTGGCTGGAATGCTGGAGGGACCAAAGTCGATGCTGTAGGGCGTAACGGTGCCTAGTTCACCGAGTTCGATGGGGCGCTGAAGGATCTTGCCCAGGCTTTTTTCCACCTGGGGGGCAAGGTAACTTTGGACGTAGCGCCAGCCCCACCAGGCACCAAAGCCTCCCGCCCCGGCCAGCAAGAAGCCCAGCAGCAGAAAAAACTTTAGGGCACGTCCAAAACATGACCCAGATCGCTTAGGCGACGGGTCAGGCGACCCAGGTCGCCGGGGCGATGGGCCAGAAGGGGACATAGATTGTTCACCGGGATCTGGTGCCATTCACACCTCTGTGGGGTTGCCTAGAATCGGCAAAGCTAGGAGCAGTCAACGCTAGATGCTGAGCGGACAAAATGTCCGTGGGAGTTGAGTGGAGTCTCCGTTTGGTTGGCTTGGGATGTCTCTAGCTTAGACAGAAGACAGCCTAAGCAAGGGCTTCAGGCGATACAAGAGGGGCTGACTCCCTTCCATCATGACGGGTGAGCTCAGAAACCATATGTTTATGAGCTTTATTTCGAGGTCAAGCCCAAGTTTATCCCAGGAGACTGGCGAGAGTCTTCTGTCTCTAGATGAGTTCTGCTTACGATAGGTTCCGGTTATGGGCCTAGTCAGTAGCACTTCTGATTCGAACTGGGCGAGTGGAGCGATCGCTTTCTAGATTGTCCCAGGGATCCTCCTGGACCCAGTCCAACAATGCCAAGTCCTTCTTTGAAGGACGCCGGGCCACACAGAGCAGAGTGGAAGCACTGCTGGGACGTTGCCTATCAATGCCCGAGAGGCGTTGCTCCCAGCGGATTTTGGCCGGGGCCTTGCCCCATTGTCCCTGGAATATCTCAGCGCCCACACCTCCGCGATGGTCAGAGTTATGGGGATGAATTTGAACATCAAAGCCAAGGGGAGCCAGGACGCTCTGGAATAGGTCAGCTCGGATGCCCTGGCTGGGCTGACGGTTGTGCAATTCTGTGGCGTTTTGCCAAACTTGCTGATCTGCTTGGGGCTGCTCATCGCGCAGCCATTTCATGAGGTTGGGCCAAGACTGCTGGTTGAGCCAGAGGCCCCAACCGTCGCGCTGCCAGGCACTCTGTTGAGGATCCATGTCAGTAATCAAAATGCCACCGGGCTTGACGAGGCGAGCCGCTTCTTTGAGCACTTGGGCAGGATCGTCGCAATGGTGGAGGAGGGCATTGGCACAGACGATATCAGCACATTGGTCAGCCAGGGGAAGCTGGTGGACGTCGGCTCGCAGGGCAGCATAGCCATCAGCGGCGGCCCAGTGGAGGGCTCCCAGACTAATATCGACACCAATAATCTCTGCGGGTTCACCGCCGAGGCGTTCCCAGAGGCTCCCTGCACCACAGCCCAAGTCGATGACGACTTTGCCGTCCCAGCCCTCGGGGCTATGTTGTTGGAGAGCTGCTTGCCAGCGATCGCAAAAGGCCTCATTCCGATGGGCTTGCTCCGCATACTCCCGGCCCCAGCGAGGATGGCCGAAGTAGAAAGCATTAGCCAGCATACCGGGGCTAAACACCGTGGTGGGAGCAATGACAACCCCCAGGGGGTCCCACTGAATACTCCCCAGGACGGCTTGGCTGTGCTGAAGGTAGGGGAAGAGCCGATCCAGAGAGTTATCGGAACCGTTGTCGGGGCCATGGGCTTGACCAGTCTCAAGCCCATGGTGGGGCTTTGGGGTCGAAACCGTTTGCTCAGCTTGCTGTTTGGCAGCCAGCTTTTCAGCGAGGTCGAGGATGCTGGGGCTTGGGGAGTCTGGGGTAGAGGCGGTGGACAGCATGGTGAACGCCGGTGGGTTGAGGAGAAGTGGGCGGTGGCTGCACCTGACGAGGGCAAGAAGATTGGGCAGTGGTAAGGTCCTGGGTTGGATTTATATTTCCCTGGGTGGGAGGTGAACCAACAGGTGGGAAAGAGATGGGGCTGAGGCTTTTGTTGAGTTGCTGTGGCTTGAACCTAGGAGCGGCATAGCAGTCACCCATGGGGTGCTGCCTCAATGCTTGTTTTGGGCCGTTGAAGGGAGCTTAGGTCCCGGCGACTCAGAATTCCCTCTCCCTCACAAGCTGGGTTGCTTCACTTAGAGATGGCTAGAGAACTTAAGTTTTTCGAAACTATCCGGCAAAAAGGGGGGTCTAGTTGGTAGTTAAGGTCTGGGGCGATCGCTGCGAAGGTTTCCAGGAGATCGCGTTAATCAAGTTCCTATCCATCCACGACTTGAAATTTTTATGTTGATTGCATCTATGAAACGAGCTGCACTACTAGGCGGTTTGGCGCTGGGCACGGCCCTGGTTAGCTTGGGGCATGGTGTGGCCCAAGCTCAGCCCGATTCACTGTTTTTTCCCCATATCAACGAGGTGATTCGGAGTGCGCCTCCGGGGTTTCCCATTCGCTTGCCAGAGGAGATTAAGGCCGTGGGGGGCAATGACCCCAGTGAACTCAATATCAAGGTGTTCTCTTCCGCCACACCGACCACGGTCAATGTGGGGTTGTTCAGTTGCGATAGCGGGACTGCTCCTTGCTATGCCGGGAGCATTTCGATTGACCGCAGTAGTGCGGTTCATGCTCGGGAGGAGTTACAGCGCCATAAGCAAGTGGGCGATCGCCTCACGTTCCGACCTGGCTTAGTGGGGTATTTGGTGGATGGCCGCAAGAAGCGAGCCAGTGAGCGTTTCACCAGCGTGATGTGGCAGCAGGAAAATGTGATTTATACCCTGAGCTTTCCGTCGGGCGATCGCCAGGCTGTGATCGATATGGCAGGCAGCATGGCCATCAGCGACCCCATCCGCGTCAGCCTCCCGGCCCAGATCCCCGCCAGCACACCGCCCAATGCCATCCGTTAATTTTCCATTCCAGATGAATCAACAGTAGTGAGCCTAGGGGCCAAGCATTGCGGTGGGGAATTGCTAATGGGCACAATCTTCAGTGACGCAATGCTTGGCCCCTAGCACTGGCACCCATCACTCCACAATCAAATTCAACGTGTATTGCACAGGACCGCCTGCATCGGATGACAAGCGAATCTGATACTGGCCCGTCTCTGGCAACCTGCCCTCCCAATACTGATTGCTTAAGCCTGGCACCAGGGCATTACTCGTTTGCCCAGGCCGATACACCACCAACTTCACCCCCGCAGGAGCCTCCAGACTGATGCGTAGGTTCTGACCTTGGCGAAGCTGAAGTTGCTGTAAGCGAATCTCCCCCGGTTGCAAGGTCGCCCGTTGATAAGCATTGCCTGCCGGGTCCACAGCAATGGTGGCGATATTGCTATTGGCAGCAGGCAGGGACGAGATGACCGTGCTAGCGATCGCCCGCCTCACCTGCACCACGCCAGGACTGTCGCCTTGGCTCACCAGGGCTGGCAACTGCGCTGTCACCGCTGTATCAATGCGACTCAGGAACTCATTGCGATTCACAGCACGGGTCGCTGCTGTCGCCACCCATTGTTCAAATTCGCTGTCGCCATAGGAGCCCAGGCGCGATCGCTGCTCAGCCCCCAAGGCCGAAAGCTGCTCCAACCAAAAATCAGCAATTTCCATCTGCTTCTGACGCAACGCCTCATCTGCTGGATCGGGAGTTAGCTCGCGGCCACCCAGTTCTGGATGCACCCTGTCAAAACGCTCACCTAGAAACCGCTCAAAAAACTCCGCCGGAATCCCCAAGTCACTACGACGCTGTTCCAGTTGGGCTCGACGCTGCACCTCGGCATCACTCAAGACGGGGGGCTGGGCGATAATTGCCGTTTGGCTCGGAACTTCCGCCGGGGTGGGTAAATCAACGACGAGAGGCTCTTGGGGCCGTTGCCACAACAACACTCCCCCCAAAAAGCCAAGGCCACCGAGCAGCAAGATACCAGGCCAAAAGGCTTGCCCCAATCGAGCCAGCCCAGTTTTAGGTCCAGGTGTTTCAACAACGCTCCCCCCCTGGTCAGGCTCCTTCGCTCGCCGTGCAGCCTTGCCCAACGACCCGCCCAAAGCAGCGCCAAATCGAGCCCGCTTTAAGGAGGACTTTGGGGCAGCCACAGGAGAACCCGGCAACACCGTCGGCGCAGGCGCTAATGCAGGATCTGTAGCCCCCCGCTTACTGGGAACGGGCCGATTGGGCAGGGCCTCTAGTCGCTCCAGGTCTCGTAGAGCCGCCTTGGCCGAGGGATAGCGATCGCGGGGCCGCAGTGCCACCATGCGATTAATCACCGCCGCAAATCCAGGACTGAGGTGAATCGCCTTCCCCCAAGTCCAGTCGAGGGTTTCTGGGTCCATCAACTGATGAGGTTCTTCGCCACTGAGCAAAGTTAACGCCGTGGCTCCCAGGGCATAGATATCACTGTGGGGGAACACCGCCCCCTGCTGCATTTGCTCCGGTGGCGCATAGCCCAACTTGCCTAGGCGAGTGCCTTGGTCAGAGCGATGACTAATCTCATTGATGATAGTGAAAGCAGCTTGCTTGACTGCGCCAAAGTCAATCAGCACCGGCAAACCATCGCGATCGCGCTGAATCAAGTTATCTGGCGCAATATCTCGATGGATCACCCCACGACTGTGGAGATAAGCTAAAACCGGCAGCAACTGCTTCAGCATCAGCGCGACCTCGGCCTCGCTCAGGGTCTTGCCATGCTGGAGGCGATCGCTCAAACAATCTCGATAGGTCCAGCCCGGCACAAAATCCTGAATCAACAGCAGATAGGGCTGATCGTTGTAGGTGGTTTGCCGCAGCTCTCGAAAATGAGGAATCTGATCGTGATCGAGGCGATAGAGAACTCCCGCCTCCCGCTCAAATAAACTCTGGGCCTTCGCCAGGTTTTCATCGCCATGGACCTGGGGAGCAAATTCCTTCAGTACGCAGGATTCATTGAAGCGCTGTAAATCCTCCGCTAAATAAGTCCGGCCAAAGCCCCCCTGGCCCAGTAACCGCACCACCCGATAGCGATCGCCCAACACCGCTCCCACAGGAATCAGCCCAGGCCCCAACAGTCCACCGCCCCCATAGGTAGACAAAGCAGGCCAGTCAGTTTCAGGTGGATGACCCCGGCGAGCATTGGGGTCCAACTCAGTGCTGGGCAATGATTCGGGCTGGGAATTGGGCATGTTTCCTTGGGCAAATCCACAATGAGATGTATCCACAGACACATCTACAGCACCAAAGCCTTACGCAGTAACAACGTCTCACATCGCCACAGCTCAGTGCTCTTTAACAACTACAGGCCCTTCCCGAAAATTCACGGACTAATTTATTGTCCTGCGAAATTTTTCCATGGCCTGAAGCCACTGACGGGCATTTGTCATCACATCCTGCCATAGATCAGGGGGGCAAGCCCCCCAGGGCGACCCAAAGACTTCCTCTGGCGCAGCCAGACCCAAGCTTGTGCAAGATCCCATGACGAATCCCAAGCCTAGGCAGAGTTCCACGACAAATGACCCTGATCCCCCAGGAGGGATTCAGGTAAGACCCAGGATTCCAGCCCTCGCAGGGCTGGAATCCGAAACTAGCATTCCCTCATTAAGTCACCCGCCCTATACTGATAAGCCATGGCTAAATCCGACAGGACTGACAGCCAAGTAAGGCACCGAACTCAAACACCATGGGAGATCGCTGAGTGGGCCTTAACGCACAATTTGACCGGGCTGTGCCAGCGCTCCAGCTAAAGCGCAACAACCTGGATATAGAAGAACAGGCGGGGGTCTTCTATCTGGGTAAGCCACCATCGGCTGGTGGCCATTCAAGCCTCTATTACACCCGCCTCGATCAGGCTCTGATGCTGTGGGCGATCGCCACGGCCATCATTTTTTTTACCGCCCAGTTTCATGCGTTTGATTGGCACCACCAGGCTCGGGTCTGGTCAGCCCTCAGCTTGAGCGTTCTGGGCGCGACCAGCATTCGGGCTTGGCCCTGGGCAGTAGCCTTGAATCTTCGCTGGGTTGTCTACCTCTGGACTGTCATCACGTTAGTTGGCTTAGGTCTCACAGACTATGGCGTCTACCTCAGCGTGGGTCCCATCCTGCTCAGCCTATGTCCGTTATGGCTGGGGCTCTGTGCCCTGGGCTACGGAATCACGGCGATGGGTATGGGTTCTCGTGCATTGATTGGTGTCGTCATGGTTCATCTATGCGCCATCGGATTAGTCTGGCTGTTGCCAGGCTGGCTGTTTGGCATTACTGGGGGGGCGATCGCAGGCTGCCTTTTTATTCTGGCCCAGCTGGAATGGGATCACAGCGCCTCTGTACCGCGATAACCCCTTCTGTAACAAGCAAGACTTGAATAATTAATGCCTAGCTTGAGGCTCTACGAATCAAGAGGGACGGGCAAGTCTAAGTAAATTTAATTATTTCTCACGTACAAAAATCGAGCAATTGTGTCAACCTATGGGTAATCTCACTCAGATCTAATGCATCAGAATCGCCCCCCCTCAGTGGGTCAGGGGGATGGCAACTCTCTGTCATTGGCAACCCGAATGGGGGCTAGCAGTTCATCCAGAAGCCCCTCTTAACTGTCCAGGAGTACTTTGATCAGCACCCTATCAAAATCGCAGAGTCTCAGCATGTCTTCTCCCCCACTTAACGCCGAAGAACTTAAGGAAATTGCCCGAGCGATTGAAACCGTCATGGCTCAGTTACAGGTTATTGAGCAGGGCAAGGAGCTTCGGCCCATGAAATATACCGCTCGACTGTCCTGGGAAATGCTGTATGAGTATCGGGAAATCCTGCGGTCCAAGGAACTCTCCTAATTCCAGCCAGCCCAGGGCCTATCGCCTTAAGTGGGCATAGGCGCGTTCAATTAACACTTTCTCATCGGGACTATGCTCCATCCCATTGTCTGTTCTGGCTAGAATTTTGCCGACAGAAATAGCTAGGGCCTGGGGACAACCTCTAGAAATGAGGCTTCTAGCGTAGGAAGAAGCAGCGGTCGGGCGGGTTTCAATCTGCATAACCGAGTGTCTCTGCAAAATATAATTGAATACGCTGTATATAGTGTTAGCACACCGAGGGTTAACACCCCCCATAGCGTTCTATTGCATCAGTATTCTGTAATGTTTTTTGGGAAAGAGCCAACTCCACAAAGCTCTGACGCACCCTCTTAGAAAGACCCGCATCGTTCTTAGCCTTCGCCTATGGTTAATGGGCCCAATGACAGTCGCTCACTGCTGAGTCACAAATCCAGCTCGCCCAGTAATCTCATCACCAATGGCTGAGGCACAGAGCGAAACCCGCAACAGAAGCTTCTCTGTATCAGCCGTAGCCTAGCCAGATAGGATAGAAGCCAAGACTTCTTCGCCCTTTTCTTTCCCAGGCCATGCAGAGCACGATTCCCGTTCAACTCCCCCAGCAGTCCTACAACATTGCCCTTCAGCCCGGTGGCCTGGATCAATTGGGAGCATGGATGACGGGCAATGCTGGCCCTGGTTTGGAAAAACCACTAGGCAAGAAAGTGTTGCTAGTTTCCAATGCTGAGATCTTTGAGCATTATGGTGATCGCGCCCTAGCCTCCCTAAGCGCCGCCGGATTCGACGTTGCTCAGCATCTAATCCCCGCAGGCGAAGAGCACAAGCATCTAGGCTCTATTCAAGCGATTTATGACAGCGCGATCGCCCATCGCCTCGAACGCTCCTCCACCATGGTTGCCCTAGGCGGCGGCGTGGTCGGCGACATGACCGGCTTTGCAGCCTCTTCCTGGTTGCGCGGCATTAACTTTGTCCAGGTGCCCACCACGGTATTGGCGATGGTAGATGCCTCCATCGGTGGCAAAACCGGCGTCAACCACCCTGGCGGCAAGAATTTGATTGGCGCGTTCTACCAGCCCAAGCTGGTGTTTATCGACCCTGCCACCCTCAAAACCCTGGCTCCGCGAGAATTCCGGGCTGGTATGGCCGAGGTGATCAAATACGGAATTATCTGGTCCAAGCCCCTGTTCGAAGCCCTCGAAGCCAGCCCTCGCCTCGATGACCTCAGCCATATTAGCGATGCCTTACTCAGCCAAATCCTGAGCGAGTCCTGCGGTGCAAAAGCCGAAGTCGTCAGCCAAGACGAACGGGAAGGGGGCATCCGCGCCATCCTCAACTACGGCCACACTATCGGTCATGCAGTGGAAAACTTGATGCAGTACAAGGGTGTCAACCATGGAGAGGCCGTGGCGATCGGCATGGTGGCGGCTGGCGCTTTGGGTGTGAAACTGGGCCTGTGGGAGCAAGCTAGCCAAGATCGGCAGGTTGCACTGATTGAGAAGACCGGGTTGCCTACTCAACTCCCAACCGCCATTGCAGAGCAGCGAGCTGAGATTGTCGCCGCTTTGCAAAATGACAAAAAGGTCAGGGCAGGCAAGGTGCGCTTTGTGTTGCCCGAGGCAATCGGCAAAGTCATCATCACCGATGAGGTACCTGCCGAGACCATTCACGAAGTTTTGGCGGCAATGATGAATTAGCGGATGGGCCAGGGCCACCCTAGGGCCAGACCACGTCCCCGCGAACCTTTTTTCCATCACCAATTTCTGGGGAGCTATAGCCACCTTCAGTTGCCTGCACGACTACCCAAGTTAGCGGTTCTATAGCTGAGTTGTTGCGGAGCGATCGCGCGCCCGCCGTACTCACTCGCACCGCACTACCCTGGGCAATCGCAAACACCTCTCCATCCACTTGAAACTCACCTTCGCCTTGAATCACTAAATACACTTCCTCGTTTTGGTGATGGCGGTGCAAAAAAGGAATCCCCGCACCGGGGGGTAATTGATTGAAGGAAATTTCACAGCTGGTCAACCCCAACAGTTGATGGAGAAAGACTTTGCCTTCCACCACAAATTCACCGCGAGGCATGGGCATCGCGTAGCTGTAGTCAGGCAACTGCTCAAAACTGCCAATGCTAGCAACGGTGTAGTTTTGGCCCTGCTGTTTTGCACAATCTAATCCTTGCATCAGTCCACTCCAAAGTATGAATGTTCAATCGAGGCACCAAAAAGACCGATCGGTCTTTTTTAGTTCAAAAAAATAGGCTTCGTTGCCATCAAGCCTTTATGCAGATCCAGCACAATCTCCCTAGGGCGATCGCGCCAACCCTGCCAAATAACCTTGCAAGTAACCCTTAACTTGGAGCATATGCTGCTCATCCTCGTATAGCCGGCTCATCATCACAGCGCCCTCCAAAGTGGAAATCACTAACGTCGCCACAGCACTGGGATTAACATCCTCCCGCAGTTCTCCTTGATCAATGCCGCGCTGAATCACAAGGCAGGCCCATTGCCGCAGTTGCTCTAAAGCATTGCGGGCCTGCGATCGCAATTCAGGATGGGTATCCGCACTCGTTACAGCTGTATTCAAGATCGGACAGCCTCCAGGAATCAGGGGGTCTGTCACCGCCCGCTCAAACACAGACATAAACACCGCGAACTGCGCCAAGGTGGACTTCTGTCCCTTCAAATCTCGATAAAACTGCCGCCGAACCCTGGCCATGGTGTAGTCAAAGGACTGCAACGCCAAGTCTTCCTTGCCCTTGAAGTGGTTATAGATCCCCCCTTTTTTCAAGCCTGTGGCTGCCATAACATCTGCTAGAGACGTGCCGGCATAGCCCTGCTGATTGAACAGAACCGCAGCCTGTTGCAGGATGTGCTGACGGGTAGATTCGGCTTTAGACAGTGCCACCTTAGACAAAAAAAGACCAATCGGTTTGTTTCTAGAAAGGTATCAAGTCAATGCTCGCAGTGCAAATTCTGTTGTCGCTGTTCAGCAAATGAGCAATGGCCCAAAACCTGACAGGAGAGGCATGATGGCTCTGTCCCACCCAAAACCATCTCTCTACGAAAACCAGCGACCATAGCAACCAAACCCTCACGAGCCAACAGCCCCGACCCCGACCCCAAATCAAGATTCCTACCAAGAAATGGGCATTCTAAACCCGACTCTTTGTTTATCAATGCATCTTCACTTGGGACCTATGGTTAGTACCAAATTCCCCATGCAAGACGGCATCCGAGCCATGCGAGCCATGCGCGAGGAACGCTATGCCGAGGCGATTCCCTTGTTGGAGCGCTGGCGTGCCGCTGTGGGTCCAGAGAACCAGAACTATGCTGCTGCCACCCGAGTCCTGATCCAAGCGCACGAAGCCTTGGAGCAATGGAATGAAGCCATTTCCCTTTGCCAAAGTCTATCCAGCCATCCCGATGAAGAACTGAAGCATTGGTCCTGGAAAAAGCTACCTGCTTTGGAAAAGCAGCGGCCTCTGGATCACCACGCCGATGGTAAAGCCACTCAGTTTGTCACAATCAAAGCTCTCGACGACAGCGAAACTGCCTTCCAAATCAGTGACCCTGAACCCACCACCACCACTAGCCCAGGTAAGAGCGATCGCAAGCTGCGCGATGCAGGCTTAGAAGCCCTGGCCACCCAGCAATATGGAAAAGCGGTGGACCTGCTAGAGCGCTACCTCAAGCAAATCCAATTTGCCAACGCCAAACCCCATACCCACATTGCCCTAGCTCGTTCCTACTGCGGCAACCGCCAACGAAAAGATGCCACAGACCTCTGCAATCACCTCATCAAGATTGGCGACCAGGGCAGCCAGCGCTGGGCCCAGCAGTTTCTCCATGCCATGCAAAGTCACCCCAAGGCAAGTGATCCATTGGGCGCTGAACGAGCTGCTCGGGAAAAGAGCAAGCAATTCCAGCTGGACATTACCCAACAGGTCATCATCGTTGCGCTCCATCTCTCCATCTATGGGGGTCTGCTCCTAGCGCCACTGCTCCCGAGTTCGCTTTGGCAGGACTTAGGACAAGCGCTACTGCACCAAGGAACCGTCGCCCCAGAGCTCATTAAGCCCCTTGCGATCGCGCTCCTCCCCGTGCTTTTCCCCCTCGGCCTGTTCTACCTTGCCAAAGAAGACATGCTGAAAATCCACGGTCGCGAAGTGGTGAACTACTGGATCACAATGCTGGCGATCGCCATCGTGACGACTACAGGCGGTGCAATTCTCGTCAAAGCCACTGACTTGTTAACCCAGGTGCCACTGCTGTGGAATGTGGTCAAACTCTTTGTGATGGTGGCAGGCTTTAGCTATGGTGTGGCACCATTGGCGGCGATCGCTTGGTTCTTCATCAAGCGTGAGCGAGTATTCCGCTATCCCTTTATCCTGCGGTTGCTCTAGTCCGAGAAGGGCATTGAGAGTTAGCCAGGGCAGCAGCTAGGATAAAGAAAAGCTGATACAAAGTTCTTCAAGTTTGGGAATCAGCCACCGGCAAGACCAATCCCCTTAGCCTAGAGCGATTCGCCCATGGGCCTAAACTTGCAGAGATTCAGAAGGCCAGCCCTATGCCCCAAGCCAAACCACCTTGGTTTCTCTACATCATTCGTTGCAACGACAACAGTCTTTACACTGGCATCACCATAGATTTAGAACGACGTTTTACCGAGCATGAGGCACAGGGCAAAAAATGTGCCAAATATCTGAAGGGTAAAGCACCATTGAGCCTCGTCTTCACCACTGCAGCAGGCCAGAATAAATCTGAAGCCTCTCGCCTGGAATACCGCATTAAGCGCTTGTCCAAACTCAAAAAAGAGCGCCTCGTAACCGGGCAAGTCACCGTTAATCAGCTTGGACTTCTCCCAGCCTCAAACTCGATCGAGAGCTAGCCAATCCGATCTATCCGCTTGGTCAGGGCTATGCGTATCATCACGTAGACAAGGTTCTGAGATCCCACGATTATCTAAGCGCCACAAATAAATCATGATGAAAGCATCTGATTAATGGATATGCTTTCTTCTTCATCGCAAGCCATGCCCGATGAGAGTCCCCATGAGCTGCAGGATTTAACCCAAAGGCTAGCTTTCGCTGAGCGCTTGTTAGCAGGCATTGCCCAAGCGAATGACAGCTTGCTGAACGTCACGGACTACCGTAAATCTATCCAAAGTGCACTCAGCATACTCGGTAAATCTACGCGAGTAGATCGAGTCTATCTCTTTCGTTGTCACGAAGATCAAGCAACCCAGCAACTCCTCGCGAGTCAGAAATGGGAGTGGGTTGCCGAGGGCATTGCTCCCGAAATTGACAATCCCGAGTTACAAAGCTTTCCCCTAGAGGCCTTATTTCCTCGCTGGTCAGCAGAGCTACCCCAGGGAAAGCATATCGCAGGATTGATTCGAGATTTTCCAGCCTCAGAACAGGAGATTTTAGAAACACAAAATATTTTATCCATGGTGGTCGTCCCCATTGCAGTGCGCACTACATTCTGGGGATTTATGGGATTTGACGATTGCCACCAGGGTCATGTCTGGAGCTCTAGCGAAGTGGATGCCTTAAAGACCGTGGCCAATAGCTTTGGCGGAGCTTTTGCCAGACGGGAAGCTGAAACCCAGCTTCAGCAAGTCAATGACTCCCTCGAAGCCCGCATTCAACAACGTACGGCTGAATTAGAGGCTTCAGCTGCATTAGCAAATAGCGCCAATCGTGCAAAAAGTGACTTTTTAGCCAATATGAGTCATGAACTTAGAACCCCTCTCAACGGGATTCTAGGCTATGCCCAAATCCTCCAACGTTCAGAGGAGCTGAAATCTCAAGAGAAGGCTCATGCATCCGTTATTGAGCAATGCGGCCAGCATCTCTTAACCCTCATCAATGACATATTAGATCTTTCTAAAATCGAATCTCAGAAGATGAGCCTCTATCCTTCAGAGCTAGACTTTAGTTCTTTTATGCAAGCAATCATCGAAATGTTTAGCATTCAGGCTAATCAAAAAGGGATTATTTTTCGCTATAACCTAAGCTCACTTTTACCGACAGGAATTTGGATTGATAAGAAGCGGCTGATGCAAGTGCTATTCAATCTGATTAGCAATGCTATCAAATTCACAGATCGAGGAGAAGTCGAAGTTCGGGTGACAGGACAACCATCCATAGGTAAAACGGATCAGGCTTCGAGGCAACAATACTACCTACAATTCGAGGTTCATGATACCGGGCCCGGAATTAGTCCCAAAGATCTCAGGCAAATCTTCACCCCCTTCGAGCAGGTTGGCAATATTGAAAAACGCTCCAAAGGCACAGGTCTAGGCTTAGCAATCAGCCAAAAGATTGTCGAGATGATGGGGGGAGAACTCAACGTCAACAGTGTTCTGGGTCAAGGTAGCTGCTTTTCCTTCGCAATCTGCTGTCCTGAAGTCAAACTAGAAAGTCGATCAGCTCTGGAACCTTCCACTCGCAAGGTTCTTGCCTATCAAGGAGAAACGAAGAGCATTCTGGTGGTGGACGATCGCTGGGAGAATAGAGCAGTGCTCACGAATATGCTAGCTCCTCTCGGTTTTCAAATGTTTGAAGCCGAAAGCGGGGAACAGGGCTTAGAAAAAGCCACTGCAACAAAGCCTGATCTCATCATTACAGACTTAGTGATGCCGATAATGGATGGCTATGAGTTCATCAGGTTGCTCCGCCAACATAAATCAACCCATCAGACTAAGATATTTGCTTCATCCGCTAGCGTTTTCCAATCGGACCAGCAGAAAAGTCTAGATGCTGGAGGAGACTGCTTTATCTCTAAGCCTGTTCATTTGAGGGAGCTGCTTCAGGCCTTGCAAAGCAATCTAAATTTAGAATGGATATATGAGAAGAAGGTGCTTCGCCAAGCTCAAGCTGTGGACCGAGGTGCTCTAGAAATACATCTATCTTCATCTCCCCCGTTAGAGACTCTTAGAGATCTTCAAAAGCTCGCCCTATCTGGATTAATTAAGGCATTTCGTAATGAGCTAGACAGGCTTGACCAAACTTCAACGAAATATCAAAGATTTACCCAGAAATATCGAACCTTAGCGGCCAGTTTTCAACTGAAGAGTATCCAGAGTTCTTTAGAGCAGGCGATCGCAGAGTATCTACCAGAAGTATCTGAAACGGAATATCTATAGAGCCAAGAGCTAGGGGAACCGGAATTGCAAGCGCAGTGAATGATTTATTGAGGGGGTCTTCTGTAAGCGGACGTATCCCTTCTTGCTGGTATTTTCTAGAAGTTATGAGCGATATCTCAGGTCAATCTCAGGCTTGCTAGATAAGCTAAAGACAACCAAAGACGATGTGGAGTAATGATCTGGGTTAGACCAGGCAAGGATGCTCAGTTATGAAAAAACGCCATTTTTTACAGATCGGTGGGGCAACTGTTGGGGCGATCGCCCTTTCCCGCTTCCTCCCCACAAACGCCACTGAGCAAGCAGCCTCCAAAACCAATGCCCATGCAGCAGGCAATTTCCCAGTCAGCAAGACTGAAGCAGAATGGCGCGAAATCCTAACGCCGGAAGAATTTGCGGTGCTGCGCCAGGAAGCAACAGAGCGGCCTTATACCAGTCCTCTCAACAAAATTAAGGAAAAGGGCACTTATCATTGCTCGGGCTGTAGCTCTCCCCTCTATTCCTCTGAGACGAAGTTTGAGAGTGGCACGGGCTGGCCTAGTTTTTACGCCTCTCTCGAAGATGCCGTGGCGACCCGCGAAGATCGTTCGCTGATGATGCTGCGCACGGAGGTTCATTGCGCGACCTGCGGCGGACACCTCGGCCACGTGTTTGATGATGGCCCTAAGCCCACGGGTAAGCGCCATTGCATTAATGGGGTGTCGCTGAAGTTTGAGGCGGCATAGGTCTGCTGCTATTGCATCGCCTCGGTGACGAAAGTCTGCACTTGTTGCAAGTACTGGTCATCCATGTGGTTGTCGTGGCTACCGCCTGCGATCACGATCATCTCCTTGGGTCCGGCAGCGGCTTCAAATAGCCGCTCGCCCATGGAGACGGGAATCTGGATGTCGTTGGTGCCGTTGATGATCAGGACTGGCATGTCCACTTGGGGCATCTTTGCGAGGGATTCGAATTTCTGTTTGAGCATCCATTCCACGGGCAGTACCCAGTAGAGCCCCAGCCGTTTGGTCATGTCTTTGATGCTGGTGAAGGAGTTTTGGACGATGAGGGCTGAGGCTTCGGGCTGTTTTGCAGCTAGGTCTGTGGCTACGGCTCCGCCGATGGAGTGGCCGTAGATGATGATTTGCTGGGGCGGGATGTTGCGGGTTTGGGTGAGGTAGTTCCAGGCGGCTTGGGCGTCTTCGTAGACTCGGGATTCGGTGGGGAAGGGGCCAGAGCTATTGCCGTAGCCTCGGTAGTCGAAGAGGAAGACGTTGTAGCCGAGCTCGTGGAATTGCAGGGATTGGCTGACGTTTGCGCCGATGTTGATGGCGTTGTGGTGGAAGTAGAGGAGGGTGGGGGCGTCGGGCTGGTCGGCAGGAATCCACCAGCCGTTTAGGGTGGCTGAAGTCTCGGGAATTGGGATGTTGAGGGTTTGGTGGTTGAGTTGGTAGAGGTCTGGGGTGTTGGCTAGTTTTTTTGTGGGGTAAAAGAGGAGGCGTTGTTGGAAGAAGTAGAAGCCGAGGCAGAGGAGAATGTAGGCGATCGCGAGTTTCTTGAGGCGAGGGAGCAATCGTTTCCAGACTGACATGTTAATGCTCGCCACCGCTAAAGCTGCTCAATCAAATCACCGCGCCGGAAGGTCGCAGAAAGCTGTTGCAAAGAAATATCACGATCTCCATACAGCCTCATAAGAGCTTGTTCGATGTCATTCGTTGCAGCAACAAAATATGCATCTCGATTTTGTTCTAGCAGAGACTCAGCTTCTTCTAGATTACGATGATTTATCTCAGATACGTGCAGTTCGAGATCTTTCAAAAGCCTATTGCCCATCTGCATTGCGATGAAACAAGAAGCATAGCGAACAAAATCAGGATCACCTGATTCAGGTCGCTTACGGCGATTTTCCGCTATTCGATAGATTCGCACAGCCACAACAACTTGTGCACCATTCAAATGGTCCGTAAATATCTGTTTATACAGCTTCCCAAAGTGTTCTCGCGTAAAGAACTTTGCTTGATGCGGCTTCTTCCTCCAGACCGAGAGAATCGCCTCAGCAGCGACACCAGAGGTTATATCTGTTGGTCGCGTACTAGCATTAGAGCGTTTGCGGCGGTAGGTATAACCTAATTGTTTAAGATCATTTTCCAATCTTATCTGAAGATCTTCATTAGATCTTAGATCCCTCAGATCTACAGGGTTTTGACTATTTGTGGCGTATGTGATTTTCCGAACCAACTCTTCACTATCATCACTATTAGTAGGGAGCTGATACAGTCTTAACAAGACATATTCATCAGAAGAGAATAAGTTCAGTTGAGGCCCTTGCAAAGT
>CALLAT010000020.1 GCA_938002085.1 uncultured Pseudanabaenaceae cyanobacterium | reverse complement strand
AGCGACATCGGCAGAAGCCGTGGGTGCAAAACTAAACCACAGACAAACTGCTAGCGCCAAAGCGAACAATCGTCTCATGGAGTCTTAATCCTCTCTTTTCAAGAAATATTTTCGAAAACATGCGGATATTAAACGGAAGCTTCTAAGACAAAGCGTCTCACTACCGCAGGGGGAACCACAGAGGCTTTCTAGATTAAAAAGTCGCGGAGCATAAAGCCCTAGACTTACATACATCTAGATTCCCAGAGTGACGCCCTATCCTTTACGTGCGCTTAAGGGTTCTACACATTTCTGTTGGATTAACGCGAAGGAGGCGGGCTATGGCAGCAATTTTAGCGATTGAGACGAGTTGCGATGAGACGGCAGTAGCTGTTGTCAAGAATCGTCAGGTTTTGAGCAGCATCGTTAGCTCCCAAATTGAGCTGCATCGAACCTATGGTGGAGTCGTGCCAGAGCTAGCCTCGCGACAACATTTGGAATGGGTCAATCCGGCGATCGCCCAAGCCTTAGAAGAGGCTCAGCTCAGCTGGACTGAAATTGACGGCATCGCCGCAACGGTCACCCCCGGGCTAGTCGGAGCGCTGTTAGTGGGTACGATGGCCGCCAAAAGCCTCGCGATGCTCTATCAGAAGCCCTTCCTAGGGGTCCATCACTTGGAAGGGCACATCCATGCAACCTATCTGGACCAGCCTGACCTCCAGCCCCCTTTCCTTTGTCTGCTCGTGTCTGGCGGCCATACCAGTCTGATTCATGTGAAGGCCTCTGGGGACTACATCACCCTGGGACAAACCCGCGATGATGCTGCGGGGGAGGCATTTGATAAGGTCGCGAGACTATTAGACCTGGGCTATCCCGGCGGGCCAGAGATTGACAAGCTATCTCAGCAAGGAAATAGCCAGGCCTTCAAACTGCCAGAAGGACGTATTTCGCTAAGCAAGCATCGAGGGAAAGGACAGGGAAAAGCCAAATACCATCCCTATGACTCTAGTTTTAGCGGTCTTAAAACAGCGGTGCTACGCCTCACGGAACAACTGAAGGCAGAAGGTCCCCTGCCCACAGCCGATGTAGCGGCTAGTTTTCAGCACACCGTGGCAAAAGCATTAACCAAACGGGCGATCGCCTGTGCCCGTGACTTCAACCTTTCCACCATTGCCGTAGGAGGCGGCGTTGCTGCCAACAGCGAGCTACGCCGTCAGCTCACCGCAGCGGCTCAAGCAGAAGGGTTTCAAGTCTTTTTTCCTCCTCTAGACCTTTGTACAGATAACGCTGCGATGATTGCCTGTGCGGCCTGTGAGCATTTGAACCAGGGTCGCAGTTCCTCACTTCAACTCAATGTCCAGTCTCGGACGCCCTTAGAAAAAGTGTTGTCGCTGTATGAATAAAAAAGAATCAACCCACAGCTGGAAAAACCCAGCATCAATGGCTCCCCAGTGAGACATAGCAGCCAATAAAAAAGGCCCATAAGCATGATGCTTATGGGCCTTTTTTATTAGCTTCACTCTACGACTTGGCTAACGAACGTAGGCGTAGTAAGTCACCATGGGAATCACAGTTGCCAGAATCAGCAAGATAATAACGATGACGGTTGCGTTGCTTTCCTTCGTCTCTTCAACGGAGGCAAACGTACCTTCAACCCGCATGTCATCAATAATCACAGGAGGACCTGGGTCTTCCTCACCAGACAAGACTGCAATCAGGCGATCGCTGGCATCTAAAAATGATTGATTGTACTGATCTCCCTTACGAATGGGAGCCATCATGGTCTCTTCTGCAATGCTGGTTGCAATGTCTTCAGGCAATCTTTTTTGAGTATCTTCGCCCGCGCGAATCCCAACCGTATTAGTTGAAATGTCTAGCGCAATAATGACTTGGCTCTGCTGTTCTTCAGGAGTGGGGAACCAAGCAGAAAAAAGCTCATCGGTGAAGGAATCAATGGTTTCGCCATAGTCTAAGCGGCGAAAAGTAACGAGGTGAACTTCATCGCCGAAGTCGGCTTCCAACTTCTTCAAACGGGCGCTCAACTGGCCTTCGCTCAAACGGCTGAGAACGTCAGCCTCATCAACAATCCAGGCCCCATCGCCAGCGGTGACGCTGGGGATCTGGGAAACGCTGGTTGCAAGGGCTGGAGCCGCCAAACTGGTCATGGCCAGCAAACCAACCGCAAGGAGTAAACCCAGGGAGCGTGCAAATCTTTGCAGCGATCGCCGAGCAGCATTAAAACCAAGCATGACCTGTGAGTCCTAGAACAGCAATTCCGGTAACAGACGATGTGAAACAATCAAAGCCACAATCGCCGTCATTAGTTATCCCTATAGTGCCGGATACCTTGGAACAAGGCTAGCCCCAGACAGCAGAAACTCACGTCCAATGTCACAAATTGATTGATTGACCGTCAGGCAAAACCCACCAATCACCAGGACGAATTTAAGCCGTAGCTCGGTAACCAGCCCAGACATCAGAAACTTGGGCTGTAGCAGCTCGTAAAGGCTCAACCGCGCTGACGGTATAGCTGGGGGCTTGAGCAGCACGCAGCGGAACGAGTCGCTGGGCGGGGTAAACCGTTTGCTCCAACTCAGCCTGAATCAAATCAACCTGATTCATCAGAAGATGCATTTGCTCACGAACCTGATGAATCTGCTCTAGAACGGCGAGTTCAGACGTTAAATCACGCTTCACAGATTGCTCCGCTAGACCTTTAGAACGAGCAAAGCTCACATAGGACTGTGCAGCAGGAAAAATCGGAGCCGAACGATGGCCGTTTAGAGGCAAAGCTGCGATTTGCACAGCAGGTTGAGCCACAGATGGAACAGGCTTATGGATAACCGAGGGAGCTACCGACTGAGCCGCTACGACCTCTTGAGATTGAACAGAGATTTGCTCAACAATTGACTGGACTTCAGCAACAATGCTGGCTAAAGCATCTGGAGTCGAGAGAGACGGCTCTGATTGGACACCACGAACAGTGGAGCTAGAGCTAACGACTGGTTGAGGAATACTGGATGCTTGAGCTGCATATAAACCAGCTTGCCCCAACTTTTGCTCATTCTGGGGGGACTTAATGGATGGAGAAGCTTCTCCCAAAACAGTGGCATTAACCAATAACGGCGCATCGTCATCATCCAAAAACATCTGTAGCCCAGAAGCCTTGAGAGAGGCCTCGGTCAACAACGACGAATCAGAATTTGCCCAGTCCATCATGGACTCAACATTGGGAGACAAAGTCGGGGTTGAACTCAAACCCGCTTCATGGGATTCACCAGAAGCTTTGAGAAGACGGGAAGCCCCCAAGCCCAAGCTGATAGCGGAAGCAAGTCCAAGGTACTCCATGGCGTAATCATCCAAGGGCCCTAGAATATTGATCTTGCCAAGTGACAGGTCTAGCGGATCTGCACCAAACATCGCAAGGGGCGTGACCAGAACGCTGAAGGTCAAGCCTGTAAACCAGGTAGCAGAGGCGGCACGATTTCCGTTAGCTGCAGTCATATCTGAACTTTCCCCGAGCGTGTTAATGGCTAATAAAGCCCAAGTACAGACGAATGAACTGGGCGAATGTACGCTACTTCGTCCATACAATCGTAATCTTGCGGGATGTGAGGCTATGTAAAGTTTCAGTGAAAGTACTCATCATTTCATCAAAACTACAGTGAATATTTTTTATAGCTAAAAAACTGCCAAAACCATCTCTAGGCATAGTGATGAGCTAAAGCCTCTACCAAAATCCCCTTGAACTGCTTGGTTGCGAGTTCAAGGGGATAAGCAATCTCAGCTCAGCGATAGGTGCAAATCGTTAGGACCTGCTTATGGCCCTCAAGCCCTATATCAATTAGCGCAAACCGGGAATCGAGACCTAAGTAATAGGAGCCATGCCATGAGAAGTCGCTTGAGACCAACGTTTTGCCCCTCACTGCCGCTCGATAGTGAGGAGCAAAACGCGTTTAAGCCGAAGCCTGGATGATTTCATTATCCGTGGAGAAGTCAGGCTCAGGCTGCTCTTGAGCTTGATAATCCTGCTCAAAGGAATCCTTCAAACCATTCACAAGGCTAAATTGAGGTTGCCAGTTGAGATCAACTTGAGCCTTGGTGACTGAGGCAAAGAAATGCTGCATCCGCAGAGGAAATGCCTTGCGCTTACCAAAATCGAATGAAGCTGGGTCGTAGTGGATGAGCTTTAGTGCTTCGGGATCCCGTCCAGCAGCCTGGGCACAGGCCTTGGCTAAGCCATCGAAGGTGACGAAGCGATCGCCCGCAACGTTATAGATTTGCCCCACAGCCTTGTCATTGCCCAACACATTCACCATGGCCAGGGCCAGGTCATCCACATGGCCTAGCTGGGTAACATGAAGGCCATTACCAGGGATGGGCAAGGGGCGATCGCGCACGATACGGTCAAAGAACCAGCGCTCAACCGGGTTGTAGTTTTGGGGGCCATAGATGTAAACCGGGCGCACAGAGGTGAACGGTAGGTTCTGCTCTTGCAAGTACTGCTCGGTTTCGAACTTGCCCTTGTGGCGACTCTTGGGATCTAGAGGATCTCCTTCAACTAAAGGCAGCTCATCAGACTTTAGATAAACCCCGGCAGAACTGACGTAAATGAACTGTTTGAAGCCAGGCTCTAAAGCTTCAACCAACATCTGGGTGTCGCTGCGCTCCCGGCCATTGTTGTCAAACACCGCGTCAAATTTCTGACCGGTCAGGGCTGCTTTAAGCTGGGCGGGGTCCTTGCGATCGCCCTGGAGCTGAACAACGCCGGGCATGGGAGCCGGACGATTGCCCCGATTAAAAAGGACAACTTCATGGCCCTGCTCCACTAAGCGACGAGTCAGTGAAACGCCAATGAAGCGAGTGCCGCCCATGACCAAAATGCGCATGATTTCCCCTTTAGAACTGCCAAACTATCCTAGTCGCTTGTCAGTCTTAAATCGAGAGACCATTCGGGTAACGGATAATGGAAATTCGTCCATTGAAGCCAATCAAGCTCTGACTTCTGCGAATTAGCTCCACGGATAGCGGTCGGCAATTGAGCCCAACATTGAGGCTCGAACCTAAGTGGAGAGCTGGGTGACTGCGATGGAACCGCTAAAACAAGCTGCCACATCCGTTCCAGGAGCTGCGGGGCGATCGCTATAACCGCCGTTATAGGTAAAAGAATCCCCAGCCTGGGAATAGGTCACGGGCAGCGGATCGCGGGAGGGCTTGCAAAAGACCAGTTCCGGTAGATCTGTGCGATCGCCGGGCCAGGGCAAGTTCACATTCCAGAAGCTCCCTGGCTCAGGTGGCTGCGTCATCAGAACCTCCAACACATGGGCAGACCAAGCTTGGGTGCGCTCCCAGTTCAATGGCTCCCCCCACTGGAGATATTGGGAAATGGCGATACCCGGAATCCCTTGAAAAGCGCCCTCTCGAACTGCTGCGATCGTCCCCGAGATATAAGCATCGACCCCCATATTGCCCCCGGCATTAATGCCCGAGACAACCCAATCAACCTCAGATGACAGAGTCGGGGCCACATGGAACATGGCAATGCGAGTGCAATCTGCCGGGGTGCCATGGACGGCATAGCGACCAGGCTCTCTGGCCTCTACAACAAGGGGAGAAGCCGTCGTAATCTGATGGCCACAGCCAGAATGGGGAAGACGAGGCGCAGCAGTAATCGTTTCTCGGCCTGTCAAAATACGCTCTAGAGCGGCAATGCCCGGTGCATCAATGCCATCGTCATTCGTGAGCAAAAGAGCCATAAATCTGGGAAATGGAACTAACGAGAAATGAAACTGGACATAGGGAAGCAGCCACACCCTTAAGCCTATTCGATGGGGTTAAACAGTCCCAGCCACAAGAGATTGAAGACGGGCCACAAAATCCTCCGGCTGAATCGGACGGAACAGATAGGCATCTGCCTGATAAACCGGATCTTCGGGCATGGGGAACGCCTCTGCGTCTTGTCCGCGCAGAGCGGCTAAAGCAATGACCTTGGGCTGTCGCTCAAAGGAAGCCTGGTGGATATGGCGAATAATCTCATCGCCACTGCCCCCCTGAATCTCAAGGTCCACAATGGCAGCTAAAGGCTGGAGTTCAAGAATTTGCTCTAGGGCTGTAGAGCTTTCCACAAGCCAAACCACCTTGAAGCCGGAGGCCGTCAAAAGCTCACAAATGAGCGCTGCGGATTGGTCATCATCCTCCAGCAAAACGACCGTTCCTTGGGGCTTATCGGCCGAAAGTGGAGCGGGCATTCGCTGAGCAGGCAGCCAAACATCAAACGTAGAGCCTTTCCCTGGGAAAGATTCCAATTCAATCGTGCCCCGATGAAGGTCCACCTGATGCTTCGTGAGGGCCAAGCCTAAGCCACTACCCTGATAGCGACGCTGATGGGTCCGATCCAGCTGTTGGAACTTCTGGAACAACAGGGACTGTTGCAAGGGTTCAATGCCGATGCCTGTGTCACTGACCTGGAATAAAACACCATTATTTTGGCTGGCCACGCGTAGGGACACTTGCCCGCCAGCAGGGGTGAATTTAATAGCGTTATCGAGCAGATTGATCAAGATTTGGCGCAATCGCTGGGGATCTGCCACAAACTCATCTTCTTCCGGCGTGAGCGTGAAAAATGTTCTGAGCTGTAGATTGGACTGATCCGCCACTTCCTGAAATAGCTGCACACAGTAGCTTACGAGTCGCCGCAGGGAAAAGTGACGCATCTGCAATTTTGCCTGGCCTGACTCTGCCTGGGAAAAGTCCAGGATGCTCTCAATCAGCTGAAGCAGATGCTCACCGCTGTCATAAATAGACTGGAGGTAGTCTCGCTGGCGATCGCTCAAGTCCCCAAAGGACCAGCGCAGCATCGTGGCTGACATACCAATCACACAGGTCAGAGGCGTCCGCAGCTCATGGCTCATCATGGCCAGAAACTCAGTCTTCGCCTGTTCGGCCGCATGGGCTGTTTCCCAAGCCTCCTGCAATTCACGGGTCAGCTCTTGAATGCGCAAAGCCGACGACCCAGGGGCTAGTTCCAACGTTGGCAAAACGGGTTCTGCATCTAGCGCTGGCACAACCTCAGCATCGACATGCTCATTGAGCTTAAGCTTGCTCGATATTTCAGCCTTCTCAAGAGGCATCACTTCCAGCTCAGGCTCTGAGAGAGAGGACTCCGCTACTGTTAGCTGCTGAAGCAACAGCAGCGTGAAATGGCTCTGAAGTTCGGGCTGATTTTCCTCATGAGGTTGGGAGAGCCAATGCTTCAATGACTCATGGTGATGCTCCGCTAAAGATTGGGGCAATAATTCTCGAACAAAAGCCTCAATTAAAGCCCCATCAAACGTGAGCCCCACAGAGGTCTCAGAACAGGCGATGGGCTCAATCGAGTCATCTTCGCAATGCTCCTGGCGGCTAGGGTCATGGGCCAGCGCCTCTCGAAGACCAATATCAGCCTGAACGGGGGTGCAGTCTGCTAAGCGCTCTAAACCAGAACTGTTTCCAGGGCTTCCCTGTTGCATCAGCAGGCAAAACCCTTCAGAAAGCAATAGGACAAATCCATTGGTCTGAACCCGATGAGCCTGTTCTTGCTCTAGAGCTGCTGCTGCCGCTAAGCGGTCCAAATTAAATTGGGAACCATGACCTAATCCATCTGATTCTGCGTCTTCATATTGAGCCTCATCTGGTGGCTGAGAGGCGACAAGTGGCTCAGACTGAGGCGAAAGTGATTGCTCGGTCATCAGCACAGCCCCGGAATGCTGAACCGACCAAGCTTGGAGCAATTTCACCAGGCAACCATAAGCTGAGCTGGGAACTTCCAGCTGCTGTAAACCAATGGGATTGCGGGTGAACAATGTCATTGAGGACTCGGGGGGCGATTGCCAAAATGGCGATTTTTGGGAATAAATGGCGATTTTCGCGCAATCTAGCCTTATCAAATCTCTATTTTCGTCAACTCCTCCATACTAGCTGCGGACTCCCCTAGAGTTGAGTTGTGGGTTCAAGTCTCTAGCTTTCCTTAATCCCCCTACGCAAAACTCCATCTCTTTTTCGTTATGCATCGACTAGCAGCGAGCCCAGGGGGCTGGGACCCCAGCGTAGAAGGGGTCGTTTTCATTGAGCAAACTCCTGCACCGATTGTCTTTCTAAGCGCTGCGGACACTGAAATTCAGACCTTGGCGGGAGCGATTTCTCAGCTCCCCAGCGATTTCCCCAGTCTCAGAGCAGCGAATCTGCTTCAGCTACAACAGCAGCTCACCATTGACACCTATGCCGAGACCTCATTGGCTGAGGCAAAGGTCATTGTTGTGCGGCTATTGGGTGGGCGGAGCTATTGGCCCTATGGCATGGAGGTGCTGAAGGAACTGGCCGAGGAGACTGGCACGGCGCTGATTTTCTTGCCGGGGGACGATCGCCCGGACCCGGACCTCATTAGCCACTCCACCGTGCCTTTGGCGATCGCCAACCGCCTCTGGCGCTACCTCTGCGAAGGCGGTGTGGACAACCTGCACCAAGCCCTGCTCTTCCTCGGCCAGCAATTCTTCGAGCGTTCAGAGCCAGTCGCACCGCCCAAAGCAGTCCCCAACGTCGGCCAGTACGAAGCTTGGCAGTCTGTCCAACGCCCACAGTTTCCTGAGGTAACCCCCACTGCTGGCATCCTCTTCTACCGCTCCCACTATCTCTCTGGCAACACCGCTCCCATCGCAGCTCTGTGCCAAGCACTAACTGAACGGGGCATTCGTCCCATCCCCCTCTACGTCTCCAGCCTACGAGCTGAAGAAATCAAAGCCGCTGTTCTGGAAGAATTCGAGTCGATCCAGCTCATCCTCAACACCACGGGCTTTGCCATTGATGACAACGCCTTCTGGCAAAAGCTCAACGTCCCCGTCCTCCAGGTCATTTGCAGCGGTGGCCCAGAGGAGCGTTGGCGAGAAAGCTGGCAAGGCCTTTCGCCCCAGGACATGGCGATGAATGTGGCGCTGCCGGAGGTGGATGGGCGGATTATTAGCCGAGCCGTTTCGTTTAAGAGCGTGGCTCAGCGCAATGAGGCTTTGGAAACGGATGTGGTGACCTATGAGCCCGTGGGCGATCGCATCTACTTCGTCGCGGACCTAGCCAAAAACTGGATCAGCCTGGGCCAAACGCCTGTGAGCGATCGCAAAGTCGCCCTCATCCTCGCCAACTACCCCACCCGCGACGGTCGCCTCGCCAACGGCGTCGGCCTTGACACGCCCGAAAGCTGCATCAACCTGCTCAAAGCCATGCAGGCGGAGGGCTACGACATTCCCAAAATCCCCGAATCTGGCACTGAGCTAATAAACTGGCTCACCGCTGGCCCCACCAACGACCCCGAAGGCCAAGGCATCCGCCCCGTTGCCCAATCCTTGGCATTAGCCGATTACCAAGGCTACTTTGAGCAACTACCTGAGCCCGTGCGCAGCGGCATGGAAAAACGCTGGGGACCCCCAGCGATCAGTGAGGCCCAAACAACTTGGGAAATGCCAACCACGGCAGATCAAGGTTTTCCCATTCCCGGAATTCAGTTGGGCAATGTCTTCGTCGGCATCCAGCCCAGCCGGGGCTATGACAAAGACCCCAGCCTTAACTACCACGCCCCAGATTTGGAACCAACCCATGAGTATTTGGCCTTTTATCAGTGGTTAAGAGCTGAGTTTGGCGTGCAGGCGATCGCCCATGTCGGCAAGCACGGCAACCTGGAATGGCTCCCCGGCAAAAGCATTGCCCTGAGCGAAGACTGCTACCCCGAAGTCGCCCTCGGCCCCCTGCCACACCTCTATCCCTTTATCGTCAACGACCCCGGCGAAGGTAGTCAGGCCAAGCGTCGATCCGAGGCGGTGATCATCGATCACCTGACGCCGCCGCTAACTCGGGCTGAGCTGTATGGCCCGCTGACTCAGTTGGAAGGCTTAGTGGATGAGTATTATTCGGCTCAGCAGTTGGATCCAACGCGGGTGGCCTTGATTCGCGATCGCATTCTCACCCTGCTCAACGAAACCAACCTGGCTGAAGACCTCAACCTCATCGCCTCCGTCCCAGCCCTGACAGAAAAGCCCAAACCCGGCGCAGACTTTGAAGAACGCAAGGCTTTGGATCAGCGCTTTGAAGCCCAAGTGTTGAATGAGCTGGATACCTATCTCTGTGAGTTGAAGGAGGCTCAGATTCGCGATGGCTTGCATGTGCTGGGGCAATGTCCTGAGGGTCGGCAGTTAAGGGATTTGGCCATTGCGATCGCGCGGATGCCGGGGACGGGGCAGCAAGGATTGACAAGGGCGATAGCGGAAGACTGGGGTCTGGATTGGGATCCTTTGACCGTGGATATGGGAGAAGCGATCGCACCGGAGCAAATTACACAAATCAATCAGATTGATCCCGCATTAAGCCTTCGCACAGCAGGAGATATTGTTGAAGCGATCGAGAACCACGCCGCCCAATTAATAGAAAACGTCATCCGTAGGGGCAGGTTTAGCCCCAACTCCCCACTCCCCCCAAGCTATCCCCAAACAAAACCTGCCCAA
>CALLAT010000019.1 GCA_938002085.1 uncultured Pseudanabaenaceae cyanobacterium | reverse complement strand
AATGGGTGATGCATCATCACCCATTAGGGGGAATTTTATTTTTATCTTTTCTTCAATATTGTCGCAGATTTTCATTCTTTGTATAAATAGACTCATGTAATCTTCCCAGAACCTAAATATAGAACCAGACCTCAAAATCGTCGTAATCGCTTGCAAAAAGGCGCTTTGCTTATCAAGCTGCTCGTTCACAGCAGCTTGTAAGATCTCATAGCTTAAAACGACTGTAATTAGAGATACATTTATCTAGTTAATATTCCCAGATAGAAAGATTCATATAATGCCATAACGAAATCAACCATATAGGTCAAATCAAGCGATACTATAAGGAGCGGTTCCGACAGGGTGGTAGATAAGTTCAGGTATTGTTGTCGTTGACTATTTTATTAAGTCATCATAAGTACCCATATATCACGGCTAAAGGATTGAATTCCCAATATTCCTCTCCATTTGAGGTAATTGGCTGATTACAGAAAGTCCTCTTCCTCCACGGAAACACTCAGAGCAAAAACAATGGCTAGAGCATCAAAGCGAGAGCTCGTTCTGGATACCGCGGAAGCGTTATTCATTCGCAACGGCTACACGGCAACTGGGATTAATCAAATCACCCAGGAAGCTGGCATTGCGAGTATGACTTTGTACAACAATTTCAAAAATAAAGATGCGCTGGTCATGGCCGTGTTGGAGCGGCACCATGAGCGAATTTTTCAGAGCTTAGACGAAACTCTTAATGAAGTCGATGCCAATCCTGCCGATCGGATTATGGCAGTTTTCGACTTTTTCGAAGATTTGATGGATAAGGACATTGAAGACCACGATGGTCTTTTTACGGGCTGCGCCTTTAGCCATGCAGCCTCGGAATTCAGAGAGCTCGATCATCCCGTACACCAAATTGCTGCCAAGCATAAGCAAAGGATCATCGAGGTTTTGGCTAGTTTGGCCCAAGCATTGAAAGTGCCCAATCCTGATTCTGTCGCCCAAACTCTACTGTTGTTGATCGATGGTGCCCAAGCGAGTGCCCAAGTAATGGGAGACCTGGATGGGTTTGATCGAGCTCGGGCTGTGGCTGAAGTGCTCATCGGAGCAGATGGCTAGCTCAGCATCTATCAGCTGAGTGGTGGATCGCCGACGGCTGAAGTGATATTCAACGCAGAAAGCAGGAGCAACATACAGCTCCTGCTTTCTGCGTTGAATGGCTTTTACAGCTTCTCGCAAAGCTGGGATCGTCATGCGTAAAACTTTTGCGGCGAAAGAAAAAAGTAAGTTTCGTCGTCCTGAAGCCATCTCTATATTGGGTGAAAAATCAATTCCGGAAATTACCGGAAATCGCCTCTAGGAAAGCGTTTCCAACAATAATTACAGCCTCATACCGCAGCTCTCACTGCAGCATTGACTTGAGGTAATGCAATGCCATCTGCTCGGTTCGCGTATCTCAGGGTATTTATTCCATGTCTGGTTCTTTTTTTAATCCCTATCAGCGACAAGCTGAAGCCGTCCGGAACCGCAGATTTCAGGTGGCTCCCGCAGTCGCAGACGCTCTAACAGAGCAGTCTGGTGCTGATCAAGAAATGGCCCCTGAGCCCACAAATGTGATGGAAATGCTGGTAAAGGCTGAGGCTGTGCGCCAAATGCAGCTTTTACCGCCCAAGACCTTGAAATTTATCAAGCTCACCCAAGTTAAGGCCTATGCCTTAAATGTATTGCCACCTCTATATGTGACGAGTGAGAAGGGTTGGCATAGCTATTGGCAACGGGGCAATGCGGAACTGAAGGGGCAGATCACTACGGCAGTGCGGCAAGGCATTGCAGCGGTGCAGCGAGATCCTTTGCGGGAAATTAGTGCGTTGCCCCATGAGAAGGAACCGATCGCAGAAGCCACACTCAGTCAGATCAAACGCTTGCTGGGAAACGATGCCCTCACTTGGTACAACGTTGTGCCAGCCATGAAGCAGGCCTTACGCCATGCCCAGCGCAGTGGCATGGAACAGGGCGATCGCGCACAAGTCACAACAAATTAGAAAGTCAACCCATCCAGCAACTCTAGCAAACCTGCATGAGCCAAGCTTCCAAACGCCGTTGGGTCATGCGCAGGAGGATTCCCTCTCGACCTTGAATCGCCTGGATGGGATTGGTGGCGTTGCTATGGATAATGCAGTCTTGGCTGTCAGTGAGGTGGAAAGCGATCGCCTCTAATGGCTCATCGCTACAGAGCACTTCTCCGGTGGCGGTCGCGTGGTAGTACATGTTTAAGCACTGAGAGAATACATTGAACCGATCGTGAAACCGAGTCGTCATCCCCTAGATACCCTATAAATTTCAGGTTTTGCCAGGGGGTAGAGTCGTTCCTTTTGAGGGTGATCTCACCCTCGGAACTAATAACGTACTTCAGCCGATCAACTACAAAAACAGGAGATCTTGAGATCTCCTATTTTCTAGGCAAAATATTCATTCAATGGGTTTACGACGAGAGACCAAGCTGCCTCTTCTGCTGGAACATGCTTAGGTCGAAGCCTGAGTCATCTCTTGGAAAAGATGGGAACAGATCCAAGCAGTCAGCCCCAGTGTGATGATAGTTTCCTTGCTCTTTGAGGAGCAAGGGTTGGGGCAAGCAGTAGCTGTTTGGCTTAGCGGAAGTCGGTGACGGTACGAAGGTTGCTACGAACTTGCACTTGCAACTCAGGGGTAACTTCTTGGCCAGCCGCTTCGATGATGTCGTTGATGGTGATATTGCGAGAGTTGAGGCCTAGGTTTAGGCGCTGGTAACCGGGGATGCCGGGAAGCTCACCACGGTAGGCTTGGTGGGCGATGTCAGCGGGGACGGCCAAGGCAGCGGCGGAGGCGAAGAGGGTGCCGGTGAAAGCGAGGGCAGAGACAGCGCGGGTAATGGATTTCATGATTGATGTCCTTGGGAATATTGTGTGTGTTGCGTTGCTGAGTTGCGGTACAAACTACTGAGAACCAGAGGTGGCAGACAACAACGCAAACCAGGAGGAAGTGGGGGAATGAGAAGCGTAACGAGTGAGTTCAGCGAAGCTTAGTCGTCGTTGCTGAGGTTGTTGAGGAAGCTGGAGACTTCGCGTTCTAGTTGGGGGGTGGGGGTTTCACCAGCGGCGCGGATAACGTCTGAGGCGGAAACGTTGCCGGAGCGGAAGTTGTGTTCGAGGGATTGGTAGCCAGCGATGCCTTCGAGCTGGCCGCGATAGGCGCGGGTGGCGATGTTGAAGGGTGTGGCTGCGAAGGCGCTGGCGGCGCTGAGGACAGTTGCGGTTACAGCGAGGGCGGAGAGGGTGCGGGTGATGAGTTTCATGATGGTTATTTCCCTACTGAGGGGACTCCGGAAATTTGGGGGCGGTTGTTGGTTTGGAACAACCTGTTTTCTTCGATGTCTACAGAATGCACCGCTTCCCTGAGTCAGGTCTGAAGGGTAAATGAGGCTTTGATAGTGGTTGGCTGAGATTTTGCTGGGAAGGTTGTAGCCATACCTCCACGCAAGGAAATCGGCTTCAGACAGTCTACAAATGCTTCTACAACATCTCGATATAATTTCGTAGTTGAATCACTGTCTGAGTTAAGCCCTGCTCTTCGTAGATATCTAACAACTCTTCGAGGGATGTGGGAGGGTTAACTAACCCCAGACGTTGTTGCTTCACCGTTTGGCAAACCAGCATAGGAGACAGATCTATCAAGCTGGTGACAAATTGATCTGGATGCTGCGGCTCTATTCCATGCTGCGCCAAGCTTTCTCGGGGGAAGTCAACCAAGTTATAGGTCACAAGAACCTGTGCTTGAGCCTCGATGGCAGCAGCAAGGACATGGCGATCGTCTTTATCTGGCAAAACTAATGAAGGAATCAGTGCTTCATAGCTCTGGACAAGGCAATCGCGCACGGCAATATTCATCAGATGCTTGGTTCGTTGCAGGCGTTCAGGCTGAAGATCTGGTCGGTTTTTAAGCAGATTTCGGATCCACTCGTCGTGAATCTCTTCTGTCCATTTAGCTCGAAACAGCCCTGTTCTGGCGAGGCGAACCAAAAGATCCCGCAGGGGAGCCGGATACAAGACGCAGGCATCGAATAATGCGGTGAACTCGCTCATTCCTAGTAGCCCATGTCTAGCTCTTGGGCTTCTCGGGTAAGTTCAGCTAGGGCTTGGAGAGCCTGATCGTCATCTTGTTGTTTGTAAGCCATCAGATCATCAAAACGTACCCGGCGATGAGTGCCGACTTTGTGGTGGGGGATGTCTCCGGCTTCGAGTAGACCGACGAGATAAGGGCGGGAAACGTTGAGGATGTCTGCGGCTTGCTGGGTGGTTAGCTCTGCGTGAACGGGCATGAGCGTGACGGGGTTGCCCAGGGCCATCTGCGAAAGGATGTTGGCCAGGAGTTGAATCGCTGAGGCGGGTATTGCGAGTTCTTCTTGGCTGTTGCCCATGCGCACAACGAGCTCTACAGTCTCTGACTGCAAGCGCTCTGGGTCTGTGCCTAAAAGTGCTGTGAGCCGCTGGCTGGAGTTTTGGGCCAGTTCAGTGTCTGTGGCACTGAGCGGTTGGGGTGTTTGGAAGTTAGCGATCGCCACAGCAGCAGTTTCCAGAGTCAACTGTGACTATTGTAGCGAGCTCAAACGAAATAAACGAAAGCGCGATCGCACCCACAGCATTATCAACAGAAGGGCTCTATAGACTCTATCGGGATGAAA
>CALLAT010000018.1 GCA_938002085.1 uncultured Pseudanabaenaceae cyanobacterium | reverse complement strand
CATAAGCCGACGCGGGGTAGAGCAGTCTGGTAGCTCGTCGGGCTCATAACCCGAAGGTCCATGGTTCAAATCCATGCCCCGCCACTTCAATGATAAAAAAGCCTCAGCTAACTTAGCTGAGGCTTTTTTATTGGGCAAAATTCATTGAGCAAAATTCATTGAGGTTGCACCGACCTGGCTGGATTTCGTCGCTCTGCCTTGCAATCCATTGAAGGCCTAAAATGATGCTTCAATCTCTCTGAATCACAAAGTCAAAATAGAAGTAATCTTCTGCAAAATGTAGGCTATACTGCATAAGCCGACGCGGGGTAGAGCAGTCTGGTAGCTCGTCGGGCTCATAACCCGAAGGTCCATGGTTCAAATCCATGCCCCGCCACTTCAATGATAAAAAAGCCTCAGCTAATTTAGCTGAGGCTTTTTTATTGGGCAAAATTCTGGATACTTTCAATTTGAGCAGGAGAGCCATGTCCAATGCTTTATGGCTCTCCGGATTGCATTGAGTTGCTAAGCCCTTGTCTGGCTATTGGAGGTAGCGCAGAATTCCCCGCGAGATGGCTTTCGCCATTTGGGTTCGGAATGTGGGGTCAGCGAGTTTGAACTTGTCTTCTGCGCCGGTAATGAAGCCGGTTTCCACGAGCACAGCGGGCATGGAGGTTCGGCGGAGCACGTAGAAACGTGCGCTACGCACACGGCGATCGCCAATATCAATGCTCTGCAGAATGCTCTGGTGAATCGACTGGGCTAATCCTTTGCCCGATGAGTAGTAATAGGTCTCAATGCCATTCACATCCGGTCGAGCCATGCTGATGGCATTGGCATGGATGCTGACAAATACCGATGCATTGGCCCGCTCGGCGATATCTACCCGAGGCTGCAAGTCTAGGTCGTACTCGCCGTTGCGCGTCATGATCACCTGAACCCCCTGCTGTTCCAGGAAGCTAGTCACTTGACGACTGATGTCCAGCACAATCTCGGTTTCTTTAAGACCATTACCCACGGCACCTGGATCAGGTCCACCATGACCGGGGTCAATCACGACCACGGGACGGCCATTGGGAGCGGGGAGCTGAATATTGGGGTCAAAGACCGGAGGCCGAGTAATGTTGGGGCGACCTGCGGGGGGAATGACATTGATCTGCCCTGTTTTTCCGCCGGGCTGGCGACCGCGCTGCAGGGGGAGGGACAGCAGTTTTAGGTTCGGAACCTGGACTTCGCCAATATTCACGCCTCGGTCCGGTGTCAGGCGAATTTCGACGTTTTGAGGACCTCGCTGGGTTAGCTTGACCTGGCGGAGGCGATCGCCCACATAAATAGGAGGCTCTTTGACTCTGGCGTCCAGACGAGCTGGAGACAATGTCAAGACATAGTCGTTGCCCTCCTGGCGGGTGGAGTAGCGGGCGGGGCGATCCAGTTGGAGGAGTAACTGGTTGCTGCTGCGATCAATGGTGACGCCTTGCAGGGTGGCAATTTGACCTGTAGAGGTGCCAGAGGTTGGTGTGGAGCTGGAGGGGGGGAGCTGAGTGACGGTTCCTGTGTTACTCCCGCTGCTGGAGCCTGCAATAGGGTCGGGGCGGCTGGTGGGGAGTAGAACAATGCCACCAAAGTTACTGACCGTTGCTTTCCAGTTGGGGGCGTTGGGGTCTACTTGTAAGCGAATGATCGCTTCTGGCATTCTGCCCTTCTTTTGCTCAGTGGTAATGCTTTGAATGCCTAGCTTGCCTGCATCACTGGGTAGGGGGATTTGGGCGGACCCCAGAGAAGAATTGCGAATTTGCACATCGATGGTGCGGCGATCGCGGCTGCGCTTGATCTTGACCCTGGGCGGTTCCCCTGCCAATCGAACAAAGAGTCCATCGGGGGTAGAACGGACCTCGTTGATTTGGGTGGGGGCATCCACCAGCGGAGCCGACTGGGCCAAGGGCTGCTTGGCAGGCGGCGTTACCGCGTTGGGGGGAGTGGCTGCCACGGCAGCGCCACTACTGTTGTCACGTTTGGGTTCTGGCAGCTCGACAACCCACTGTTTTTGGGTCAGCCCTCTCACTTTGACCTGATTGGGGTCGAGGCTGTAGCCCTTCGCAATCTCAATGACGATACGGGTTGTCTCTGCATCGAACTGGCCAATGCGGTAAGACCGGATCGTTCCCGTCATGGATTCCTGGACCAAGGGTTTGTCCAGTCGCGTGCCGGGTAAGTCAACTACCACTCTTGTGGGGTTAAAAACCAATTGAGCCCGAGGCTGCACATTGCCATCGGTGCTAAATTCCAACCGATTCTGAGCTTCGTTAAACCGCCATCCTAAAATGCGGGCCGCTTCCGCAGGCAATGAACAGAGGAGGACGCCCAGCGTGCTCAGTAGGAGCAGGTGGATTTTTGACACCATGATTGAACCGTTTCTTGGGTACAGCACGCAGCAGGGGAAATGACGAAAAAGCTTTATGAAGACAAGGGTTGAGCCATTGCCAATGGGCTATTCGCTCATAGCGCCTACATAGAATAGCAGCAGATTCAGTAACTGTTGTGGATGGATAGGCCCCTTACAAAGTTGCGAATGTGCCACCCATTGACCGGGAAATACTGTAGGCCTAGATAACCATATAAGGCCATTTTAGCTGTGCTTATCTGTGAAATATAGCCACGGGTGGCCTCAACTGAGGCAGTTCGTAGCCCATTGCGGATACCTATGACAGGCGGTAATGCAAGTCACGTGGCCCCCTAATGGGTGGGCCCGTTGCTATATCTGCTTCACATGACCAGTCCACTAAAAGAGATGTTCCCTATGAACACAATCATTACTGGATGCGATCGCGCCTTAGCTTTCACTAACGGATGAAGCCACCATCATTGGGCCATGCTTGCTGGAGATCTAATTCCCTTTGACCTTCCACGTCACCGCGACCTTAATAACGATTCTCTGTTTCCTCGAGCTGTCGTTCCGTCCGTTCATTGGGGTTGGTCCTGGGGCGAGGCTTCGGGAATAGACCCACCACAAATTGGTTGGTGGCACGACGGATATTAGTGCTGTACTGTCCCACTGGGTCTGGCAGTACACTGCCAAAAACCAGAAACAGGAGGCCTAGCATGACGAAGACAGGAAATGTAGAACGACTCATGGCAAATTAAAACCAACAGTGGCGAGCGATGGAATCAAACATGGGGAACAGTCATTTTGATGCCTGAAAGGTCTATTGCTCTCTCACAGGCTGCTGAAGGCCAAAGTATAGATGCCTAGTGGCGTGAGGTCGTGATTCTTTTCAATTTTGTAGGGTCTGTATTTGGATTGTTACCTAGGGAATGGCTTGGCAGATGCTCGAATGGTGGGAGAGAAGCTGCCGCTCAAATTCAAGTCAGGTGGACTCTCGAACATGACCTTCCGAGAGAGGTCTCTTCGTCAATGATTGGGAGGTGATGCTGATGCTCTAGAGGCTTTCTCTCTGTACTATCGAACCCCGTGCGCTGCATGATATGTTAGAGAATCCGGGCCTTGACATTAGGGGCCTACCTGCATTCACGCTATTGACGAGGTCAGTATGGCGAAACGCCGCAATTTGAAGAAAGAAAAGGCTTTGCGTAACGAGGCTTATGCGCGCAAGTTCCGTAAGCGCAACCAACGCAATCGCTCTGGGGGGCGTCGTAACTACTCCCAGCAAGAGGAGAACAAGACTGAAGAGAATAAGGAGAACGAGACCGGTACGACGGCTAACACGGGTGCGACCGATAGCTAAGGTCCACTTTTATCTTTATTGTTCGAGTCTTAGAGGATGTTTCTCTTTGACTGATGAACACTCCAGGGATTGCACTAGCAATCCCTTTTTAGTCTCTGTCCGCCTGAATGATCTGTTCATCCCGGACCATGGCTCACAAATCTCTGAACCAGTAAGGCCATTGGTGAGCCACTATGACTGTCTGTCATCTTTGAGTTTGGCGGGGGACGAATGCTCCAAGTTCTGTGCCCAGGGCTGTGTCTTGTGTCTCAGAGGTTTGATTAAAGAGACCTGATTGCAGAGGCATTGATAATCTGTATTGCGTTTGGGAACCCCTTAATCTCGACTGGGTCAGTGGTGGAAGTGCTTCAGCTAAGATGAGAAAATAAGGCGCGATCGCGGCTGTTCCCAATTTGAGGGGCGATCAATTCAAATCTGGCTCGTGCTGGTTGCAAGTGAGAGGAAATAATCGTGGATGACTTGAGGGAAAGCCTCATGCTGGCTAACGATGATGAGCGCCATGCCCTCATTGATTTGCTCTTTCGCCCCAAATTTAATCCTTTGGACTATGTCAATACGGCAGCCCCTGAACAAATCATGCGCTTGTCTTGGGAGCATCAGATCGAAGCGATCGAAGAACGATTCCGTTTCCTCGCAGCTGATGGCGTGACTGTAATTTGTGGCGATAGCCAATTGCTCTCCTATCGAGACATTCTGTTTCAGGCCAGTGACTACCTCAAATTAGATGTTGCTGCCTTAGCCTCTCCCTGGGGCGCATCAGAGCTCACGAATGCAGAGCTAGAGGCAGAAATCTTTCTCTGCTTGATTCAGCGGACTTGGAAGAAGCTTCCTGCGGGGGAACAGGCTGAGCTGCTCCAAGCCATTCAAAAAAGCCTACGCCCTGCTCAAGAGAAGGGAGCCTTAGCTAATACGCTCAAGCGAGATTCGCTGCGATTAATGTTGGAGGGAGGGAGTGCTGTGGCTCTGAGTACGCTGGTTCGGCCTCTGATTCTGAAACAGTTAGCCCGGCAATTTTCTCAGCACCTGGCTCGCCGTCAGCTGGCTCAGCTGGCCCTCAAGCAGGGGGGCAGTGCCATTACAAAGTTACAAAGCTACGCCATTGCCAAGCTGGCAGGGCGAGGGATGGCTGCGAGTGCTGCCCGATATGGCGCTGCAAGGACTGCTCTGGGCTTCTTGGGGCCAGCTCTATGGGCCTGGTTTGCGGCGGATCTGGGTTGGCGTACTATCTCGACCAACTACAGTCGTGTTATTCCCGCTATCTACCTCCTCGCTCAAATCCGCCTGAGTCGGGCTGAGGCGCTGGAGCCAGCCTACGCTGCCTAAGCTCTGTCACCTTTTCGCATACTAATAAAACCATTCTGCAAGCCCACAGCCATCTCCCGCTCAACCGTCCCTGGAAGCTGACCCAGCTTGGATTTCTGACCCTGGCGATGATGCCTGCCTTGGGGGGATTGCTCTTGGTCGGGAGTAGTGTGCTGGTCACCCGTCGTTGCTGGTCCAAGATGAAAGGGCGGAGCATCAACCGTGGTTTGTTGTTGCTGGGCGTTTTGTTGATGGTGAGTTGCACCATGGCCCATCTTCCCGGTGAGGCTTGGCTGGGACTGGCCCATTTCCTGCCCTATTTTTGGCTAATGGCATCCCAAGCTGAATTGATTGCTTCATCGAAGCAGCTCCAGCAAACGGCGACCTTGATTGGCTTAACCGTTTTGCCTTTGGTCTTGATCGGTTTTGGGGAGTTATATCTAGGCTGGTCGACTCCACCGGGACTCGTGGGAATCTTGCCTTGGCCTCCTACTGCAGGGGGCACGCCGCCGGGACGCATGGCTTCGGTCTTTGGCTATGCCAATAATTTGGCGCTGTACTTGAATATGGCGTTGGCATTGCTCCTAGGGCTTGGAGGATATGACCTGTGGGGGAATAGCGCTGAGACTCGCAGACGGTCTAGGACTTCAGGTGAAGAGCCAGTTGTTGTACCCAGCATGGATGCGAAGGCACAGATCGTTGGGCAGGCAACCCTTTCGGGTGCATCAGCAACGTCACCAGTGGATGCTGGCCCAACTGCATTCGCAACTATCACGGCAAGGTCGACAACTGAGCCTTGGCTCTCCCATTGGCCGCGATCGCGTCGCTTACTCCTTTGGAGCCTGCTCATCCTTCTTTGCTTGGCGGGTCTTGTTCTCACCCAATCTCGCAGTGCCTGGGGGCTGGCGATGTTCTCAGGGCTGGCCATGGCAATTTATTGGGGGTGGATTTGGCTGGGGGCAACAGTTATCGGTTTTGCCGGGAGCATCTTTTGGGCTGCTTTTGGTCCCTTTGGAAAAGCTCCATTGCGGCAGGTTATTCCTGAGTTCTTTTGGGCCAGGCTGACGGATCAAAACTTTGGTGATCGCCCCATCGAAACCCTGCGCATCACCCAATGGCAATTTGCGCTGGATCTGTCGAACGCTAGGCCCCTCGCAGGCTGGGGGCTACGGAACTTCAGCCATCTCTACCAGAATGAAATGGGTGTCTGGATGGGCCATCCCCATAATTTGTTTTTAATGTTGGGTGCAGAAACGGGCTGGTTTATAACCGGAGGATTACTGGGATTAGTCGGATGGATTTTCTATCGCGGAATAGAAGTGATTCGGTTAAAAACTCATCTCAATACGGCAGATTGTTATCTCTTTTTTGGCATTTTAATTGCTTTTCTGAACACAATTTTCTTCCATTTATTCGATATTCCACTGTTCGATTTCCGTATAAACGCGCTGGGCTGGATTACACTCTCGCAAATTCTCGGAGTAGTTTATCTTTCCGATGCGGGCAATCTTAATTTAGGCCGAACAGAACAGTTCAAAGCTGACTGATTGATCCTTTGCCATCGCCATAGTGCGATCGCACACTTCAACCTGAGCTCTCCATTGCTACGAGCTGTGATGCTTGCCATCAGAGCGCTGAGCGAGGAGCGTTCAGCTGAACCCTGTTGATGACACCCCATTATTTCCTGCGTTCTTGGTATCCCCCCTTCCCCAAGACGGCGGTCGTCTATCAACCATCAGTGTGTAAGCCTCTACTACCTGTGACAAGGGCAATGTTTCTCTGGCTATTAGCAACCGCCCTGATGTAGAAAGTCCCATGAAATTCGAAGACATTTACGATTTTTTCCGTAATCCCCCCCCGAACTATCTCAACAAAGAACTGGCCGTTTGCTACGTTCTTACTGTTTTGCTTCATCACGATTCCTATGGCACTGAGTTGATTCAGTTGTTGGAATCTGATTACCCCACCTACAGACTTTCTGACACGGTGCTCTACAGCGCCCTCAAGTTCCTCGAAGGCGAAGGCGTCATCGCGGGTTACTGGAAGAAGGTTGAGGGCCGTGGTCGCCCCCGTCGTATGTATCAAATCGATGCACAGTGGCGCGAGCGCTGCGAAGAAATGTCCCAGCTGTGGCAGGACTATATCTTGCAGCAGGGTGGCGCAAACCCCGCTGCGGCAATCCAGCCCCAGGCAATGGCTCGCTAGCGATAAGGATATTCATGGCCTGTCAACAATAGATTTGGCAGGCGGTGATGTTATGTCGCTCGCTCACAATTAGCTTCTCCTAGGGAGTTGACGCCGGCTTTACTGCACCTTGGTGCCTGCCCGAGTCAGCTCCCTCTTCATTGTTTGGTTGTTTGCACATCGGAATTGAGCTTTTGCGATCTGAATTTGATAACAAATAGGCTGGCTTTTACCTGGGAACTAAACCTCCCAGGTAAAAGCTAAAAGCTCAAGTCTGTCAAAACAGAATGAACAGGTGATTGGTAAGGTGCACAGCCCGCTTCCGCGAGGTTTCGCTCTGGTTCAGAGGATTGATCTTCGGGTGCTTTGGCAAGCAATTTGAACTGCCGCTGAACTCAGGCCGGACGAATGGCTCAGCTTGCAAGGCTCCCTTGGAAGGATGCAAAGATCTCAAGGAAGCAATATCTTAGGGCAAGGTCCTAAAACAATTCTTTACGAACTGGACCTCGTTCTCGTTGCTGAGCCCAGACCCAGCTGAGATTATTTCTATATAGATTGCTGCCATCGCGAGCTGCCGATATTTCCCTATGGATAGGACAACGCTGATTTCGACCTTTTTCCTCACCCTACTGATGCTGATAGGGCTGGTTTTCTTCATTCGAGCCTCAGTTAAGGATCGAACTGAGGTTCTCAAGATGGGGTCTGTGAAAGCAGTTGATGCGTTGGAACAGGACCTGCGGCAGTATTTTGACGATCGCTCCTACTCGGTGAAGTCTCTGGACCGCGATCGGGATTTAATTACCTGGGAGGGCTTGATGCAGCCCAGCTTACCCCTGGCGATATTGCTTTCTTTCCTCGCAACCATCGGCTTGTTTTGTCTGTCCCTAGTGCTTCTGCTGGCTGTTCCTGCCGTGGGGCCATCTTGGTTTGCGGTGATGTTGTTTGCGCCAGCGGCGGGGTCTTTCTACTGGAAGCGGGCTGAGCGGATGGAGGAGGTGTCTTACCGAGTTCTGGAGCCTGGAGATGCAGTGGGTGAATCGGGCGAGGTAAAGAGCCTGCTGTCGATCTCAGCCCATCGAGATGAGATTCTGTCGCTCCAGCAAGCCTTGCCGTTTCAAGAATTGGTTTAGCGGACTTCGCAGAGGAGAAATCCATATTGATGAAAAGCCCCGGCAATCTTGATTGCCGGGGCTTTATGTTTTTAAGGGCCTGCAAAGATTGCAGACTCTAAATCTTGGCGGCTCAGGGCGTAGGGAAAGGAGCGTTGAACTTTGTCGCGAGAACCATCCAATAGTTCATAAGAGGCGACGATTCGTTCAACGTCCAGCTCTAGCTCGGCGCGCCAGCCTTCCTGAACTAAATGCCATACGTTGCGATCGCTGCTGTCTTGTTCGCAGCCCTGTTCTCGAAGCCAAGCCTCTATGTGGGCAAGGGTGTGATTGTAAAGTGGGACGTCGCTATCGGGTAGAGCCATGAATCGGGAAGTGAAATAGTCGATGGATTGAATTGGCTGCTGAACCTAATATTCCTAGCCATCTCTACTTATGCTATCGCTTGGGGCCGATGTTACAGGGCTTTCAGGGAATTTCTGTGTGGAGAGTGTTAAGGAGTCGAAGGTGAACTGTTCTGGTCAGCCTTGGGCTGTGCCACTCAGGAGCTTCAGTGGGATGGCTTCGCTTCTTGGACTGCTCAAACCTGATTCAAGCCTGATGGCGTGAATTTAGGCTGGGTGAATGCTGGGGGGTGGATAGATTCTGGAGTTTTTTTATCGGCTGTTTCTTGGCGGGTTGCTCCAGGGCAGGTATCGGCGCTGCACTTTGCCAACTAGGCGTTGGCATCAATGCTTCTCCCCTCGCTAAGCCTAGGGCTAGAGCTAGTACCAGACAGCCTAGAAATGTCACGCCCAGGATGAAGAGCGAAAACATTTCCCCTGAGGATAGGGGCCGATCCTCTGCGGATAGGTAGGCTGAGGACTCGACTTCAACGCGCTCGGGGCGTTGCGGAACCATGGGTTTGGGAGGCGCGATCGCCCCAATCTGCAAGTCGTACTGGAGACGCTGGGTGCGATCGCTCAACACCTCATAGGCCTTCTGCACCTGCTCAAATCGTAGACGAGCCTCTTCCGCCGGAAACCGCGTGGTATCGGGGTGATAGAGCTTGCTCAGGTCTCGATGGGCCTGACGCAGCCGCTGGGCCGTATCCCCAGGCCTAACCCCTAGCAGGTCGTAATAGTTGGGAATGGCACTGCTGCCCTTGGCTTGAGCCGCAGAACTCGTAGCAGATTGTTGATCCGGCAAGGTTTCTAGGCCCTAAACAAGCAAAGGAGGACAGCGTTGCATCGGAGTTGCTGCGGCAAGGTCTCACTCGCATCAACTCAGCGATTCAGTTCCTTTCTTCACCATGGCGGTGGCAAAAGGTCCCTGTCAAGCCAGCCCAGCGTTTATTCAAGGCCTAGGCTCGATATCGACTGCGAGTCAGAACTCCCTCATTCTGGTGCTTTGCTGGCTTGCTCCAGGCGGGACAGCCTTTTCTGGATTTCAGGCAGGCGACCAAAGAGGGTGGCCGCTCTCAGCCATAGCTTGTGGGGAATGATGGGAAAGCCAGACATGGTTGAGCCCGGCGTCACGATATCTGCATGGACACCAGATTTAGAGGTAACGGTGACGCCATCGGCGATGCTCACCCGATTGCTGACGCCGACTTGACCGGCCAAGATGACACGATTGCCGAGGCGGGCACCGCCTGCTAGTCCACCCTGGGCTGCGATCGCGCCGTTCTCGCCAATATGAACGTCATGGCCAATCTGCACCTGATTATCAATCTTGGTGTTGCGGCCAATGCGGGTTGTGCCCACTGCGGGTCGATCTACCGTGCTGTTGCAACCAATTTCGACGCCATCTTCCAAAATTACGTAGCCAGATTGGTGCATTTTGAACCAGCCTTCTCGCACGGGGACAAATCCAAAGCCTTCTCCACCAATGACGGCACCGCATTGGACCACGCAATCGGCTCCGATCTGGCTACGCTCATGGATGACACAGTTGGCATGGAGGGTGGTGCGATCGCCAATGCTCACCTCCGGATACAGCACCACGCCGGGATGAATGCAAACCTCATCGCCAATGGTGCAGCCTTCAGGAATCACCACATGGGCACCAATGCTGATGTCCTTGCCTAGCTGAGTTCCAGGGGCGATAACAGCTGTGGGGTGAACCTGGGCAGGTAAGCGATAGGGCTGGTAGAATTCCGCGATTGCCTGGGCAAAGGCCAACCGGGGATTAGGCACTGCGGCCCAAGCCAAACCGTGAGTTTGGGCTCGCTCAATCAATTCATCATTCAACGGCAAGATGAGGGCCGCCGCCGGGGTTTTCTCAATCCACTCGGCCATGGTTCCCGGCTGGCTTATGTAACTCAAAGCGCCAGCTACAGACTCTTCTAGGGAAGCCACTTGCTCGATTTCTGGATCGAGGGTTGGGTCCATGCGGCAGCGATCGCCTTGGTAAGCCGTAAAAATCTGAACAAGTTCACTCAGTTTCATCTTTGATGCGTTGAGATGGGGCCGGTCTCATTTTCTTGAGAACGGACTGTTGCTGATTAAAGCGTTATACCGCAAGCGGCGATAAATCTGACAGCCAATCAACGGTTCATGGAGCCCAAAAGCGACTGGAGCGAGAGATTTTGGATTTACCCAACCTCATCACGCCAGTCTCAACGCAGATATCTAGCTGTTCAATGCTCAGCCATAGGACTAATCAGACCTATCCCCAAAACTCATCAATCATTGTCTGGCTAGGCCCATAAATCCTCAAACCCCGTGTATCTATGGGGTCTGACCCCCTATTTTCTGAGGGTTGCTTCATGTCATGCGTGAATTCTCTGGGATTGTTAACCTTCTCTTTACACTCACTCGGTATTCTGGCTGCGGGTTTACGACTAACAACAGCTTGGAACGAGATATGCAATTGAGAACTGTGTCTGCGCGCGTTCGGTTTTTGAGCCTTTTCGCTGTGCTTTCTCTGGGTGTGGTGTCCTGTGGTGGTGGAGATACAACCTCTGCGGGTGGTGACGGTGCTACTGCTGATGGTGGCGTGGCTGGCGATATCCTCGTCGATGGTTCCAGTACTGTTTTCCCCATCTCTGAGGCCATGGCTGAAGAGTTCATGCTGGCTAATGCCGGTAGCAACGTTACTGTGGGCGCTTCTGGTTCCGGTGGCGGTTTCAAGAAATTTTGTGCGGGTGAGACCGATATCTCCAATGCTTCTCGCCCCATCAAGCAGAAGGAAATTGACCTCTGTGCTGAGAATGGCGTTGATTTTATTGAAGTTCCCATCGCTTTTGATGGCTTGACCGTTGTGGTCAACAGCGACAACGACTGGGCAAGCTGCCTCTCCACTGACCAGCTCAATGCGATGTGGTCCCCCGATGCTGAAGGTCAGGTCAGCAACTGGAGCCAGGCTGATCCTTCCTTCCCCGATCAGGAGCTGGTTCTCTACGGTCCTGGTACCGACTCTGGCACCTTTGATTACTTCACCGATGAAGTGAATGGCGAAGAAGGCGCAAGCCGTGGCGACTACACCGCCAGCGAAGATGACAACGTCATCGTTCAAGGTGTGAAGTCTGAAGCAGGAGCATTGGGCTACTTTGGCTACGCCTACTACGAGGAAAACAAAGACGCCCTCAAGTCCGTTGAAATCGAAAATGAAGCTGGTGACTGTGTGGCACCGTCTCGGGACACCATCGCTGATGGCTCCTACAACCCCATGTCTCGCCCCTTGTTCTTCTACGTGAGCAAGGCAGCCTATGAGACTAAGCCCCAGGTCAAGGCCTATGTGGACTATAAGCTCGACCCCGCTAACGGTGAGTTCATCTCTGAAACGGGCTATGTGGCTCTGCCCGACGATATCCTTGGCAATTCCAAGGCTCGTGTAGAGACTGGCAAAACGGGCTCTGCTCCCACCGAGCTCTAATGCAGGATGCGCTGAATGCCTAGCGCCTAGTCCACCAGACAATAGGCATTCCGTTCGCGGGAATTCGCTTTAAATCGGCCAGTTCCATGGATTATTGCTATGGTGCTGGCCAATTTTTTGGCAATCGATCTGCTGATATCTCAATATCTCGCGATCGCCCAACGACAGAAGCGTTCTAGGCTTAATAAAGTTGCCTTAACAGGTCTTCCAGAGCACCTTACTCCAGAGATAATGCTCTGTAAGCTATTGAACAAGGCTGACTCAGTATCTATACCTGCTCGATTTTTGCTTTGCCATCAATAGCTTTAGTCGGCTCTATTGCCTGCTCATTCGGAGCGTCTTTGCATGACCGTTCAATCTCCTTCTACCCCGAGCCAAAGTTTGTGGCGTCCGAACCGCGATCGCTCCCGGTTGATTCAAACCATCGTCAAATGTATTTGTGGTGCCTTTGCGGCGGTGTCTATCGTCACCACCCTGGGCATTGTGGCGACGCTGCTGTTTGAGACGATAACCTTCTTGCAGGAAATTCCTGTGTGGCAGTTTTTGACGGATCGGAAATGGACGCCGCTGTTTGCCAGTAAGGAGTTTGGAATCTTTGTTCTGGTTAGTGCAACGGTGATGATTTCGGTCATCTCCATCCTGGTTGCCATGCCCCTAGGGCTCTTGGCGGCGATTTGCTTGAGCGAATATGCCAGCCCCAGGATGCGTAAGATTCTCAAGCCCGTCTTGGAGGTTTTGGCCGGTGTACCCACGGTGGTCTATGGCTACTTTGCCTTGCTGACGGTGACGCCGTTCTTACAAACTTTCTTGCCAAATCTCAAGGGCTTTAACTCCCTCAGCGCAGGCTTGGTTTTGGGTGTGATGATTACGCCGCTGGTGGCATCCCTGAGTGAGGATGCGATTTACTCCGTGCCCCAGCGCCTGCGGGATGGAGCCTATGCGCTGGGAACGACGAAGCGGGAAACGATTACCTCTGTGGTCCTGCCTGCGGCGTTGTCTGGGATTGTCTCTTCATTAATTCTGGCCATTTCCCGAGCCGTGGGGGAAACGATGATTGTGACCCTAGCAGCGGGCGCTAATCCGACTCTGGGCCTCAATCCTTTTGTGCCAGTGATGACCATGACGGCTTTCATTGTGCAAGTTACGAAAGGCGATGCGGTCCATGGCTCCATTGCTTACCAAACGCTTTTTGCTGTGGGAACGACCCTATTCTTGATTACCCTGGCGCTGAATATTTTCAGTTTTTGGTTCGTCCGTCGATTCCGCGAGAAGTACGACTAGGGACCGACTTCGACGTTTTGCCATAGCAGCTTCTGCGGCAGCCATCTTGGCCTACACATCACAGTTCAGAGCCATCGAGAACGGATGAATATTAACGACACCTCGCCCAGCGATCGCCCCATCAACATTGAGCTTTTTAAGCCCAACCTGGCTAAACGCTACAACCTAGATCGTATCTTTGCTTTCATGGCCTGGGGAGCCACCACCATTGCGGTAGCCATCCTGGCTTGGCTGCTCTTCACCATTCTGGTTGATGGCATTGGCACGCTCAATTGGAATTTCATTGATAGTTTTGCCTCTCGCAAAGCTGAACGGGCAGGCATCAAAGCTGCCTTAGCTGGAACCCTCTGGGTCATGGGCGTTGTAGCGGTGTTCTCCTTCCCCATTGGGGTGGGGGCTGGCATCTTCCTTGAGGAATTCTCTGAAGACAACTGGTTCACCCGTCTGGTGGAAATCAATATCAGCAACCTGGCCGGGGTGCCCTCCATCATTTACGGACTATTGGGCCTTGCTGCCTTCGTCCGTGTCTTTGGATTTGGCCGCAGTGTCTTAGCTGGTGGTCTCACCCTCGTTCTATTGATTCTGCCGGTAATCATCGTTTCCACCCGTGAGGCTCTGCGCACCGTTCCCGATGGCATTCGCGCGGCTGGCTTTGCCCTAGGGGCGACGCGCTGGCAAGTGATTTGGCACCATATTTTGCCCGCCGCCATGCCGGGTATCTTGACTGGGATGATTCTTTCCCTGTCCCGAGCCATTGGCGAAACGGCACCATTGCTTGCGATTGGTGCAGCCTCCTTTATTGCCTTTAAGCCCGACAGTGTGTTTAGCGACTTCACCGTCTTGCCAATTCAGATTTACGACTGGGTGGGTCGCCCTAAGAAGGAATTTCACGACTTAGCCGCCTCCGGCATCATCGTGCTGATGAGCGTTCTGTTGCTGATGAATGCTGGGGCCATTTATCTACGCAACCGCTTTCAACAAAATCGCTAGGGTTCATGCCTGAATGCTCTTGCATTCCAGTTCAGGTTTGTTCTGCCGCGACTTATTCACCTTTGCTTTGTTTTGACAGGATTGAATCACGATGACTCAAACAGCTGGCGCGACGACAGCCCATAAAATCGCTTTCCAGGCCGAAAAATTGTCGGTCTCTTACGGCTCTGTCATGGCTGTGAAAGACGTCTTTCTAGAGATTCCCCAGAATCAAATCGTGGCGTTTATTGGTCCTTCGGGTTGCGGCAAGAGTACGGTGTTGCGCTGCTTCAACCGCATGAATGATTTGATTCCCAGTGCCAAGGTTGAGGGCCGTATCACCTTCAATGGCCAGGATATCTACGCTAAGCAGGTTGATGCCGTGGAATTGCGCCGCCGGGTCGGCATGGTGTTTCAGCGCCCCAATCCCTTTCCCAAGTCGATTTATCAAAACATTGCCTTTGGCGCCAAGATCAATGGCTATCAAGGCGATATGGATGAGCTGGTGGAGCGATCGCTGCGCGATGCGGCGCTGTGGGATGAGGTTAAGGATAAGTTGAAGGCCAGTGGACTTAGTCTTTCTGGGGGCCAGCAGCAGCGGCTTTGTATTGCGCGGGCGATCGCGATCGAACCCGAAGTCATCCTCATGGACGAGCCCTGCTCTGCCCTAGACCCCATCTCCACATTGCGAGTCGAGGAGCTGATGCAAGAGCTGAAGCAGAAGTACACCATCGTCATCGTCACCCACAACATGCAGCAGGCTTCCCGCACCTCTGACTACACCGCGTTTTACAACGCCAAGGCCACAGACCAAGGCGGCAAAATGGGCTACTTAGTGGAATATGATCGCACTGAGGTCATTTTCCAACAGCCAGCCCAACAATCTACGCAAGAGTATGTCAGTGGTCGCTTTGGATAAATATTGGGGTGCCTGATGTCTCAGTCCGCTTAAAAAGTATCTTTCCAGGTTGCCGCATAGGCTGGGAGGCAATTTTGTGAGGTAATCTTTCCCCTGAAATGATTCGTCCATTCTGAGAAGCTAGAGAGTCTCGCAGTTAGAGAGTCTCGCAGTTGCTTCTCTTGTCAAAGCCGCTTAGGATGGGAGAAATGGCTAATGTTGCGAAATGTCAACAAAGG
>CALLAT010000017.1 GCA_938002085.1 uncultured Pseudanabaenaceae cyanobacterium | reverse complement strand
TGAAACTAGCTCGATGCCAGGGTAACTCTTTATAAAGAAAGCTCCTTAGTGCTTAAGTATTAAGGAGCTTTCTTTATAATTGAATATTTTTATTGGTTGGTGGCGGTTTAATTAATTGAATGAGAAGGCTCTCTTCTTATATTCCTGCACCTCCTAAAAATTCTTCTATTTCTTTATTCTCTAAAGAGCAACTAGCTTCAAGTTGCAACTGTTCTGGGTAGCTGCTTTTCATTGTTGCTTTCTTTTCTTCAGTGCTTTGATCTATCTGCTGTAGAGTCTTCAGCTGGGTTTCTAGATTCTCTATACGGTCCAATAACATACGAATGACTTGAGCTTCTGAGTCAGGTAATTTGGCATGGTCTAAAGGCTCAACTTTACTGCCAGCTCTGTAAACAATTCGTCCAGGTATGCCTACAACTGTGCAATCTGATGGAACATCCCGAAGAACAACGGAACCAGCTCCAATACGAACGTTCTCGCTGATGTTAATGTTGCCTAATACTTTCGCTCCTGCACCTACAACTACATTCTCCCCTAGGCTTGGGTGGCGTTTACCACTCTCTTTCCCAGTGCCTCCTAGGGTGACGCCTTGGTAAATGAGGCTGTAGTTGCCAACTATGGCCGTCTCGCCTACAACGACCCCCGTGCCGTGGTCAATAAATACCCCTTTACCAATGCTTGCACCCGGGTGAATTTCGATACCGGTGAAGAACCTTGCTATTTGCGATATTACTCTAGGAATTAGGGGGAGTCCTGATTTGTAGAGCTTGTTTGCTAGACGATGTAATAAGAGTGCATGTAAGCCTGGATAACATAAAATGACCTCTAGCCAACTCCTAGCTGCAGGATCACGCTCAAAGATGATTTGAAAGTCTGCTAAAACGGTTTTCAACACGATGTTACTAAATTAAGCCAGAGCTGCTACATTGCGCTCTCTATGCTGACATGAGATTGAGCAGGTTGGCTTTTCTCCTCTTGATTTTATGCTCTCATTGATGAGTCATTTTGCTCTGTGTTTAAATGCTTGGGATGATGGAGCTTGAGTTGAGAGGATATGTGGGGATTTATGAATGCCTTGTTTTGGTTTAAATTGGTTAGATATATATCTTTATTTTGATGGCGATTTAAAACGCCAATTTAGCTAAATGGGGTAGCATAGCGGCTGTCAACTGTCGTGAGTAGATATCTACTGCTATTAGAGTTATGACGAGTCAAACTTTGGAGACTCCTTTGTCAAGAGGAAGTGCGTCTTCTAATTCCGTGCAGAACTTAAGTGTTAATCAACGTGAGTTCATTGATCGTCTAAAACAATTGTACAAAGCAAACCATCAGGCAGAATATCTATACATTCAAGCTGAAGCAGATTCTTTGTGGATTCAGCTGGAGCAGGCTAAGGCTTTGCGGAAAATGGCTGTTTAGCTGTGTTTCGCTCTGACTCACTTCGTTCTATCGTTTGTGCAAAATGACATGAACTTCGGGCTCTTGTCAGGTTATTGAGCAGTTTGAATTGATTGGATGCTACTGCTTTGCCATAGGCTGTATTGTCTGCGGCATGAGGCATGTTTGCATTTTCTCTGTCAGTTACTGTTCTGGTTCGAAAGCTTACCTTCTCGACTTTATTCCGCAATTCTAGAATTATCTGCTAGAATCTCGACCGAATATTGTTGAAGCTCTTAAGACTAAGGATTTTCTTCTTAGGCTGACTTCAAGTTTGGACATTCCAGCACACTGCTCAGAAAAAGGATTCCTATGAAAAGCGCTCAGCTGCTCATCTGCCTTACGATCGCATCATTGATTGTTGGCTGTGGCTCTCAGAAGAGTGCTGTTGATGATGGTGATTTATCTGCTCAGCATGTTGGTACGGAAATCACCCCGAGTGTCAATCCCTCTGTAGCAGTTGGTCAGTCACTTCCCAATACTCGTAAGGAAACTGGAACTTCTGCTGACAAACTTGAAGGGTTTGTTTCTCCAGTCAATTCTTCATTTCCTAAGTCTGTTCAAAATGATGTGACTGGTCAATCATTTGAACAGACCATCGCTATCCCGACAGTCCGAAAGTCTTCTGTTCTTGCTTCTCTTCAGACGGGGCGAGACAATCCATTTGCGTTGGCAGAGCAACCGGAGTTTGAAGTGCGTTTTGTTCCTGCTCAGACCTCAACTTCGTTGCCGCCTGTTCCTAACGTTGGTTTGGGGCCAGAACCTGGGGCTTCTTTGCAGCCAGGTGCGTTGGTCGTGCCGATGGAACTAAGCCCATCTACCCCCGTTGTGGTGGTTCCTCAAGAACTTGCTGAGATTGCTGTTGCGCCTGACCCTCAGTTAGTGCTTCCTGCTCCTAGTGAATTGCCTCCTGTGGTCTCTCCTGTAGCAATGGCTCCTCAAGAAATCTCTCCTACGGCTTTAGCCGAAGCTGTAGAAATTAAAGGTGTGGTGCAGCTGGGTGATCAGGTTGCAGTCATTGTCAACGAAGGAGAAGGGAGATTGAGCCGAACTGTCCAAGAGGGGGCTCGTTTAGCGGGGGGACAAGTAGAGCTCCGCCGGATTGAGACTACGGCTGCAGAGCCTCAAGTTGTATTGGTGCAGAATGGTGTTGAGATCGTTCGAGGAGTTGGGGTATAGGTGATATTGAGATGCTTGACTCTCCTTTGAGGGGGGTGCTCTTAGAGTCCAGATGTAAGTTCGGTGTGGCGATAAGCCAGTTTAAGCACCTAATTATTTTGCAAACCTTGAGTAGCCGATGTTCTTAAAATAAGAGTCCCAGGTGTATTCTTCTTGGCAAATCTGAAGCGCCCTCTCGTTTGAAGAGAGGGCGCTTCAGATTTGCCTTTTGAGTTTGTTGGCGTGCAGTCTTTAGAGGCTGTTGCTATCTTCTGTAAAGTTGCTGATGGGGAGGAGAGCAATGTAGCGGTAGCCTGATTCCTTTGAACTCTGAACAAAGAGTTGACCACCTTGAATTTCTGCAAGATGACGACTGAGTAATAAACGAAGGTTCTCAGGACGCTCTGCACTCGTGGCTTGGAGAAGCTCGTTGAGGTTATCGCTATTGAGAGGGGTCGCGAGTTCACCTAGTAGCCGCTGAACAGTCGCTACGCCGCCAGAATCTGATTCTCCGAAGGAGGCACTGAGCTCGCTTGTGCTCACAGGAAGAACTGCTAGATTCTCGCCTTCATTGTTCGGAGGAAGTCCTTCGCCTAGCCATGGGTGGGAGACCCAAAGGGAAAGTTGTAATTTATCTGCTTTGCGGGAGATGTGAAGCTTGATTACGCTCCCTCCATTGGCCGATTGAATAATGCTGAATACCAAGTGGTAAAGCATTTGGCGGAGCTTATCCTTGTCTAGGCGCCAAACGCGCTTACCAGGTTCAACAGAGCATTGCAGTTGCAGATCGTGTTGGTTTCCCATGGGCGTGAGGGAGTGCAACACCTTTTGAGAGAGCAGCTCGATATCTACTGGGGTAAGGTTGAGCCCGCTTTGATCATTGTCCAGGGCTGCCAGGTCCATGATTTCCTGGATTAGTGACAGCAGAGTCTGTCCGCTACGCTGAATCACTTCTAAATACTCACGCTGTTTGTCGGTGAGAGGGCCGTAAATCTCACGGCTGAGCATTCCTGCCATGCCGAGGACTGCCGTGAGGGGGGCCCGTAGCTGCTGAGTCAGTTGGCCGACTAGTTTCAGCCGTAAGGGGCTGGGATCGTCCTGTTGGGATGTGACCGAAGAACCGGAAGTCGTCTGTTGACCCTGGAAGCTGAGGGAATTGTTAGAGGCGGTGGAAGTGATGGCAGCGTCGCCATTGGAAAGCCCCGGTTGATTGGCTTTGCTACTAGCAGCATTGTTGGCGATCGCCTGATCCCGTTCAAATTCACTCACGCACCAGCGAGCAACGAGCTCAAGGGACTGAATATCTTTCTCCGTAAATTCCCGAGGTTCAGAATGGAGGATTGCGAGGGTTCCTAAACAGTGCCCTCCGGAAACGACGAGGGGAGCGCCTAAATAAGCTCGAATGCCAAATTGCTGGACAAGTGCAGTCTGGGAGAAAGCAGGATGTAAGGCAGCATCGCTGAGGGCTAGGACTTGTTGGCTATCTACAACGTGAGTATCAAATGAATCTTCCCGAGCCATGCGGCGAGTTTTAGCCAGGTCATTCATTAGCCCCAACTTAGAAAGCCCAATGGAGGCTTTGAGCCAAAGGGTATCTCGGTCGAGAACACTCATCCAGCAAACTGGAGCTCCTAGAAACTGAGCTGCCGTTTGGGATGCCTCTTCAAATACAGGGATACTATCTGTTTCGAGTAAGCCTAATTCAGCGACAGTGAAGAGGCGCTGCTGTTCTCGAGCAGCGGCACTCAAGCCATCAAGACGACAGAACAATCGAGTTTCTAAACCATTCATGTTGTGTGACTACCGTGCTGAGTCTTGGACTCTGGAAAGATGAATTGCATTTTAAGCCTGTTCCTAGGATTCCCAGGAGATGGCTAAAAGCGATTCCTTATCGTGGACAGACCTAAACATGTCTACGGTGACGCTCCACAGCGGAAAAACAAGAGCCGTGGAATGAGCCAAAGTTACGACAGATATTAAAGATATCCGTGGATTTCCTTAATATTGGTATCGAATAACCATGTTATACGAGCCTGCCCCATTCCGTTGCTACTGCGTCAGAAAATCAGCTATTAGGCTTTTCTTTTCACAGAGTTTAGTTACCGAGCCATGCTTTTGATTCACGACTCGAAACTTCGTCCATGCTTCAGAATCAGCGATTTAGGAGCTGTGGCTGAGTATAAAAAATATTGTTGTCGACTGGATATGATTGCCGACGAGGAGAGACGAGAAAAAGCCTGTGATACGGTTTCGGCAAGTGCTGTATGCCTTTAGGATCTTTTCACATCACGTAACGCGGCTTTCATCCGTCGCCATAGCACTGCGCCATGACCATGTCCGCCACGGTTCGATTAGCCAAACAGGGAGATGCGCAGGCGATTACGCAGTTGATTAATCAACAGCTAGAGCCTCGAGGCATTACAGCTCAGGCTTCGCGTGAAGGCGCCTGTTTGCATATTACTTTGGAATCTGGGCGAGTCTTGCCACCTCAGCAAACTGTGGTGGGATATCTCAGGCAAGCATTGGAACGTTTGTCTGCGGCCTCTATTGATGAGGTTCGAATTTATGCAAAGCTGCGCGGGGATGAAGAACTGGGCTGGCAGGAAAATATCCCACTATTGCCTGCTAGCGAGCGGCGGGCGTTGCGTCGACGGCGGCGGAGTGTGTTCAGGCGTTGCTTCCGAATTTGGGCCCATTGGCAAGCGATTGGTCTAGGGGTCAGCTTTGTCTTTTTGGTGGTGCTGGCAGCAGTAGTGCTGGCCCTGATGGTGATTGCCAGTGATTTGGGTTGGGATCGTCCTCAGTTAGGGGCTCAGGTGACGATGATTGCGGTGGCAGCACTCTTTTTCTGGGGATTGATTTTGGGGGACGCCCAAACAGAGGTGCTATTGCAACGCTTGCGCCGCGCGACGTTATGGAAGTGGGCGACGGCGGTAGGGTTGCCGATGGGGTTGGCGACGGGGGTTGGACTTTTGTTCTATGGGCAGGCTTGGGTGCTGCAACTGGTTGGACTGCTGCCTTTTTCCATGGATGTCAGTATTTTTCGAGGGGTTGTGATGCCTTTCGTCTCAGGCCTTTCGGGGTTTTTTGTTTTGGGATTGTTGCAGTGGCTTTCGGTGGCTCGTCGAGTGAGGCACTCCTATCGTTGGGTGGTGAGTTCGGCCTTTGGGGGAGCTTTGAGTGCTTCGATTGGAGCTTTGGGGAGCCGTGTGCTTTCACAGTTGTTGATGAAGCATTGGAATTTAGCTGATGTCCCTGAGATGGGAGTTGCACTCATGGTGGTTATTTGTACGTTCTTAATTTGGTTTAGCTATCAGGCGATTACTGGAGTTACGATCGCTCGCATGCTTCATCGCCGACCCAAGGTTCGCTTCCGCCATCGAAAACCTTTGCTTAAGACTCGTGTTAGGAAAAATATGGCTTAGAGGTTGTTTGAGAATTTGGCTAAGCATCAAATTTGCAACCTCAACCATCCACCGAACGCAAGAATTCTGTTAATTCGAGCCGCTCTAGGTCATCCTGCTACAGCTAGATGCCTTTCTAAAACAACGTCTTAGGGATTGTCAGTTGATCAGGAAAAGCATGGGGGGGGGAATGACATGCCCCATGCTTTTCTGACTTTAGTTGATGGTCTTCTACTAGGCGTTGCCCCTGCCGTTATAGCTATTGCGCCTTTGGAACGCTCCTTGGGCGGTTAGATTTGCCCTAGCCGTTGAGCTTGGGTCAGCTCCAGCTCTGCGTTGCTCAATGACTGAGTCGATATTGGCTAGGATATTGGGGTTTCTGTTGAGGACTTGTAGAAGGGCCTGAGTGTCAAGCAGCAGAACTTCTACGTCGTCTTTCGCCCTGATATTGGCTGTGGTCGTTTGACGAGATAACAAGGCTGATTCTCCGAAAAAATTGCCTTGGTCGAGAGTGGCGATCGCGACATTCATACCTTGGCTATTGGGGATGGTTATATCGACCCGACCTTTTACTAGCATATGCATCCGAATTTGCTTCTCTTCGAAGCGGAGCACGGGTTCTCCTTGGCCAAAACGACGTAATTCTGAGTTTCGGGCTAAGAGTTCTAGGTCATCTGTGTCTAGGGTGAGGAACAGTGGGAGCGATCGCAGCTTCAAAACGCGATCGGCTACTAAATCTTCGAGGGTGGGTTGATTGATGGGTTGATGATATACCGTTCGGATTGGGAAAGGAATATTGAGCTTATTCCGTTGAGCGGTGTACCAGACGCGAGACATGAAGTCATCCCGCACTTTAGGGACTTGCTCATAGTCCGCCAAAAAGAGGCGAACGCGATAACCAATGGAAGAATCATCATAGGAAATGGTTTGAACCACAGGTGCGGGTTCTGGTAATACACCTGCCGTGCTTAAAGCTGTCTCTTTCAGAACTTGCTTCACAACGTTTGGCGGATCGTCATAGGAGAATCCTAGATCGACTGGCTCTACATGGAGACGCTGGGGACGCCGAAAATTTTGCAGGGTTTGGCCTGCCAAAATCGAGTTGGGGACAATAATTAACTCTTGCTCTCGAGTAATGAGATGAACAGCGCGCCAGTTGACCTCAACAATTTTGCCAACGTCATCTCCAACCTGAATCCAATCCCCCACTGCAAAGGGTTGTTCAATCAGCAGTGCCAAGCCCGAGAAAAGGTTGCCTAAAGCATCCTGTAGAGCCAGACCTAAAACAATAGAACCCACACCCAGAGCTGCAACAACACCACCGAGATCTGCTCCCCATACAGTGGATAGAACGATAGCTGCTCCCAGAGCGACTAAAGCAAAACGAATCAGGTCTCTGAGCAACTTTGGTACATGGGCACGGTTGTTCTCTTCTTGCTCGCGAGCTAGGAGCAACTGATTGGCGAGCTGTAAGACAACATGGATGAGTAGCACCCACAGCACGGTTTGAGCCACACGTAGGGGCGTTTGTTCTCCATCCAGGCGAATCACCTGGGATAGCAGAATAAAAACAGCCAAAGCAGGCATCACTAGATTGCGAACGGCCCGGAGAGTTTGGTGGAGTAGAGGGCGATGGCGTAGCCTCAAAATGGCTTCGCCTAGCGCAATCATGAGTAGTGGATAGACGACAATGATCCCAATACTCCAAGCCAGTGAGCTGTCCTCCAACAAGCTATTTAAAAAATGCATGGTACTGAGCCCCCTGAAATCTGACTCAAGTTAGAACTATCGTTACCTAGGGACCAAACCTTTAGTTCGTCTTTTGGGATAGACCGTTGTTGTTGAGCATCACTATCCATGGGAGTGAATTCATAGGCAGTGCCCACACGTTGATAGACCGACTCTGTAATTTGAATAGAGTTACTCCGTAAGGAATGAATTCGATGGGAGGTATTTACAGTGTTGCCCCAAATGTCATAGATGAATTTGTCGTTGCCGACGACACCTGCAACAACTTCTCCTGTATTAATGCCAATTTGAATTTGTAAATCGAGGTTGTGAGTACGGTTAAATGATGCTGTGCAGCGCAACATCTCCAGGGCAAAGTCCATCATCCGCTTGCTGCTATCTAGGCGAGGAATTGTTAATCCACAGACAGCCATATAACTACTGCCAAGGGTCTTGATTTTCTCAATCCCAAATCTCTCAGCTGCTTCGTCAAAGCTGATGACAATTTCATTGAGTAAACCAATCGTTTTTTGGGGGCTGATGCTATCAGAAAGACGACTAAAACCATCTAGATTTGCAAATAAGACGGTTACATCACTGAAGGTGTCCGCAATATTTTTCTCACCTTTACGCATGCGTTGAGCAACGTCATCAGGAACGATGGTTGCGAGTAAAGCTCGGTTCTCAGCCTCCTTCGCAGTGACCATTTTATTCTTGCGATTGATGCTCTTGACTGTGCTGTTGAAGGCTGCGGCGAGATGACCAAATTCATCTTCTGAATCGACAGGAATTTCGATGCTAGTCTTTCCTTTTTGAATCGCATCAAAGCCTTCCGTTAGTTGGTTTATGGGGCGCAGGAACTGCCTAGCTAAGGCTAAGGCAATTAAAGAGACACCCAGCATTAATGCTGCTGTGGTTGCAATGATAATGCGTTCAAATTGATGGATCGGGATAAAGGCTTCGCTTGTATCCATATCCGCTAAGATGGCCCATCTTAAGTCGTTGATTTGAAGAGGGCCATAGGCTGTGAGAACAGACTTATCTCGATGATCCTTGCGGATAATCGTGCCACTGTCGCCATTGAGGGCATTGTCTACAACGGAGGAATTGATGGTTTGGACTAAGATTGAGGTATTGAGCGCTTTAATTCGCTCAAGCTGTTGCTCGCTTGTCCCTTGAGAAGCTAGATCTGCAAAATATCCCTCTGGGTTTTGCATCAGAAAACGTGACTGGGAGCGCATGAGGTTATCGTCACCCACGAGGTAAGTTGCTCCCGTTTTACCTAGACCTTCCAATTCCCAATCTCCGCCACTGGTCATTAGGTCGTTCAGTCTGTCGACTGGGAGTTGGGCCGCAATGACCCCTGCGAGGGCTGAGTCGGTGTAGAGCGGGCTGGCAATAAATGCAGCAGGAGCCCCGTAGGAGGCACGGTAGGGTTCAAAGTCTGTGACGATAACGCCACCTCGCTCTCTCTTGATTGCAAGGCTGAAGGCTTCTGCTAGATTGGTTTCTGCGAAAGGGCCCTCTTCAAGATTGGTCCCAAAGTCAACCTCTTTGAAGGTGGAATAGATGATGTTGCCTTGGGGATCAATCAAGAAGACATCGTAGAAGCCAAATTGCTCAACTAGGTTTTTGAAAAATGGATGATTTTGGGTATGTGCCTTGCTGTATTCACTGCCATCATTAGCAGCCAGTAATCGTTGCTTCTCCCCTACTTTCTTGGGGTTATTTGCAATGTATTGATACTGAAGATACCGACTCGCTTTTCGAAAGGGCCGGTAAATATCCAGTGTCGGTTCCCCATCGACATTTTGCGTAAGCCTCGGAAGGAAAGAACCCAGGTAATAGTCATCTATCTTCTGATCCCATTCCCTAGGAATCTCAACGTTTTGGAGCTTTTGGTAGGCTGCGTTGAATTCTTGGACTGCTTGCAGCGTAAATGGGTTGGTGCTGGCATTTCTGATGCCTGCTTCTAGGGATTCAATATAGGTCTCTACTTGATCACTGCGAGAGGCACGGAGACTGGTTAGTTGTTTAAATATGCTCTCTTCGAGAGCCTGTTTCCCGCTGCGATAGCCCTGATAGGCAATGACTGCACTGGAACCGAGACTGACGAGCAGTAGCATGAGCATCAGCTTGGACTGAATGCTGAGACGTTTGAGCATGAAGACTGAAGAGGGAGGATGCGTGGAACTCAAATTGAGGTAATAGAGCCTAGCTATAAATAGTGCTAAACCATTACATGGAATAGAAAAAATGCAAATACAGGTCGCATTCTCTCGTAGATGTATTTACTCTTCGTTGGGGGGATGGGACTTGCCGGATGTTTTCGAGGCTTACGTCAAGAGAAATGTGGCTGATTCTAGAGAGAAACTTATAAGAATCCCCATTGCTCGATAGAAGCAATGGGGCGTTTTCTTTGCGGTTAAGTGACTTGTCCTTGGGGCGTGAGGTGGAGCTAGTAACGGCGATCGCGTTCCCAATCAAATAAGGCTTTGTCGGCGCACCAGTCGCGGGAGCGATCCGGGTTGCGCTGTTGGAGTTGTTCGATCAGCCGATTCGCGGCGGGGCGACCGACGGCTTTGCTCAGTTTGCGCTCGCTTTGCGTACCGCCTTTGAAGCCAGCTCGGCCACTGCGGGAGCTGCGCTGGAACCAGTTCCAGAGGAGGAGAGCTACAACAACGAGGAAGAGAATGGAGAAGCCGGACATTTCAGGGCAAGTTTGTTGGGGAGCAAGGGCAAAATTCTGCTGACTTTAAGGTAGTGCAACAGCTAGAGATATCGCTATGTCCTGGTGGAGCGAGCACAAGCCATCATCGTGGAGAGTCAGTCAGGAAGAAGGGACGAACGGCTGGCTTGCGGTGCCTCAAACCTTGAATGTGATTGGTTTGTTCTCAAAGGAAAGACCGAGCGATAAACGATCGCTCGGTCTTTCCTTTGGGAATTTAGGACTAGCCTCTAGCAGCCTCGTCAAGCACTATTTCGTTAGCGTACTTGGGAGAGCTGGGTGCCTTGGTAGTAGTGGCTGAGGATGTCTTGGTAGCTGCTGCCTTGTTGGGCCATGCCTTTGGCACCGTATTGGCTCATGCCGATGCCGTGGCCGTAGCCGTAGCCGCGCAGGACGAAGTTGCTAGGGGCAGCTTGCTTAAGTTGGCTGGTGCCGTTGGCGAGGACTTCGAAGCGGGTGCTTTTGAGGCCGAGGGCATTGCGGACGTCGTTGCCTTTGATGAGGCGATCGCCATTTTGGCCAATGAGCCTAAAGGTTTTGACGCGACCATGGGGGCTTGCCTGCTGGGGGACGAGACCCACGATGGCTCCGAGGCTGTCTAGTCCGCTGATGCGGTTGGCCAACTTGTTCTTGAGCTGGTAAGCACTAAAGCTTTCAGTCCAGCTGTACTTGGGGGAGTCTTGATCGAAGTCAGGGACGCCGCGTAGGTAGGGGATGGGCTTGGACCAGACATCTTCGACGTTTTCGGTGTGGCCACCGGAGGAAGAGTGGAAAACAGCTTCAATTAAGGTGCCGTTGTAGGTGAGCACTTCACCGGCAGTGCCACCGACAGCGTTGCGGGTGGAGTCGGTCTCCGCAGTGACGCCTTTGTAGACTTGGAACTTGGTGGTGTCGCCTAGGTCGTAGAGAGGATTCTTGGAGAGATTTTTCTTGTAAAGCGCATAGCTTCGGGCTGCGACGGACTGAGCTTTGAGTGCATCTGAAGGCCAGCTAGTGGGCATTTCGCTCGCCACGACGCTGTAGAGGTATTCCTCTAGGTCCACGTGGTTGATGGCAGTGACACCGTTGCCGCTAGGGGTAATTTGAACTTTGCCCCGATACCAGGTGTCACCAATCCAAACCAAGCCATTCTCTTCTTCGGGCTCGACCCAGATTTGCTGGGCTTCCCAATTACCGAAGTCGATGTTGCCCTGGGCATTGACCGAGGCATTGTTGCCCATTTGGCCTTTGAGGCGACCCAGGGCGTTGCCGTTGGCATCTTTAATGACGGCCGTTGTTGAAGCACCGACTTGAACACTAGGGCGATTCTCTTCAATGGCAACGCGCAGTTCTAAGGCGGCTTGGGCGGGGGCTGCAATGAGCAGCAGAGCCAGAACGGTGAGCCAGCGTAGGGGAGTGAAGTGCTTACCAGGGTGGCTCGTTGTGCGGCTGAGGAGTGAGCCGATCATCTGGAGAGAGGATGATGCGGATAAATCAGAAGTCATAGAGAGCGCAATAGAAAGTTCTATGGGATGGGGAGCACAACCGAGGCGAGAAAACGCTTGGGTGATGTGGTCTTAGATTCGAGGACGGGGTGCACCGGGTGCAGTTCCGTACCCTTGGGCCAGTCTTTAGGGCGTCATAGGTAGAGGCACCGCAGCCACGCTTGGTGGGCTGTCATCTCGAAAGATCTGCCCTGATGGAGCCTGGAGGCTCTTGACCTAATACGCTTTACCATCCAGCTAACAGTCGATAATGAGTAAATTTAGCCCCGCTTCATCTGGTTGCATTTTGGAATGAGCCAAAGATGCACAATAAAGCGTTCTTGAGGCGAAATTTTAACGATTGTAAAGCACCGTGGGGAAAAGCTAGGGCTATAGGAGCCTGAACATTAGGCTGATATTGCCTTGGAGCGATCGCAATTTCGTCCGTAGGTTTGGGGATTTTTGCTTCTGGGAGAGAGATTAGGCCCTAGTAATTTCCCTTGCTTGAAGCAAATTTTGTTCATGCTGAGTCCTGAGTTCTGATTTGAACTGACGTTCGGCTTTTGGCGAAAACCCTGGGGGCGTGAGTTCCCGTGGCAAAATGGAACTGCTTGCCTGCCGTGAGGAATCTGGGGACCATCGCCTGTGCAGTTGACCTTTTTGGGGACGAGTTCTGGGGTGCCGACGCGGGCAAGGAATGTCTCGGCGATCGCCCTACGGCTGCCCCAGCGAGCAGAGATGTGGCTGTTTGATTGTGGGGAAGGAACCCAGCACCAGTTCTTGCGCAGTGAGTTGCGGGTGGGGCAGCTGCGGCGGATGTTCATCACCCACATGCATGGGGACCACATTTTTGGTATTCCGGGATTACTCGCCAGTTGCGGCTTAGCAGGCAGCTTGGAACGGGTTGATCTCTATGGCCCCCAGGGGCTGAGGGAATATTTGAGAGATTGCACCCGCTATTCCGAAACTCGCTTTTCCTATCCCGTTGAGGTTCAAACTGCAAAGCCGGGCGTCATTTTTGAAGATGATGAATTTTTGGTGCGATGTGGTCCCCTCAAGCACCGTATTCCTGCCCAGGGCTATCGCGTGGAAGAGAAAGATAAGCCTGGCCGCTTTGACTTGGCTAAGGCGCAAGCCTTGGGCATTGCACCAGGCCCTGTATATGGGCAGCTTCAGGCTGGCAAGGTTGTGACGTTAGAGGATGGGCGGAAGATCAATGGCAAAGAGCTTTGTGGCCCAGCACGCCCCGGCCGAAAGTTTGCCTATTGCACAGACACAATTTTTTGCGAAGGGGCAGTGGAGCTCGCTCAAGGAGTTGATGTGCTTGTCCATGAGGCGACCTTTGCCCATCAGGATGCAGATCAGGCCTTTAAAGCGATGCATTCTACTTCCACGATGGCAGCCCAGGTTGCCCTGGCAGCCGGGGTGAAGCAATTGATTTTGACTCATTTCAGCCCGCGTTATGCACCGGGAAATGCTTTGACTTTAGATAACCTTCTTGCTGAGGCGCGAGCTATTTTCCCAAATACGATTTTGGCCCATGACTTTATGAGCTATGAGATTCCGGCGGTGGGTTAGGGCATAGGCCAAAACCGGCTTTTAGACTGGGTCGAACGATCGGCCCTACAGGTCATCGAGATGGCTGTCCTGACTCAAGGCTTTATCAAGTTTGGGCTCAACTGATTAAAGCCTGGGGCTGAATCAGATTTGGCCTTATCCCAAATAATAATTGCTGTACTTCTAAATCCTCTGCGGGCGAACGGTGGCTCTCTCCTATGGTTCAACTGATGGGAAATCGAGAGGCTGAATCGGCTAGAACCCTCTGTGGGTGCTAAGGCCTATGGGGAGAAGCTTGCGGATGGTTGCAGCAACTCCGCTATATGGCTGAGGCGATCGCCTGCTCCGCAAATAATTCCCGTCAAATATCGCAGATTTGAAGCCTTGACCAAGGAATATTCATTTCAAATTCGAATACGAGTAAACACTGAGAAGAAAGTGTTTTTTGAGGTCAAATTTGGTGGTGGTATTACGGTTCTCGTGGCAAATTGTGGACAGGTTGGCTGTTGTCTCAGTGGTTTCTCTAGGGAATCCCCAATGACTCGCCACCCGCTTTAAAGCAGCAATTTTGTTCTCGACCGACTCAGGTGACAACCCTCATGCAATCCCATCAGCCTCTCCACCATCATCACTTCCGAACTGCGACCGTTGGAATCCATGGGCGTCATGGCCATTCAGCCCGTAGTCAAACCATTGAGCAGCATACGCCTGATCGTGATGTTCCTCGAAATGTGATGGAAGCGCTGGTGTCTGAGGAGATTGATGCTCAAATGCAGCAGCTTTCTTTACGAGAACAGCAGACCTTGCAGCGATCGCAAATCATGGGATATGCCCTCAACCGCCTGCCAGGACTGTACGTTACCAGCGAAAAGGGATGGGAGCGCCAGTGGAGCCGTGGCAAGAATAAGTACCAATGCCAAATTAAGATTGCTGTGCGTCAGGGCATTGCAGCGGTGTTGCGAGATCCCCTTAGAGATGTGACGGTCCTCAGCTGCCACCCTCCGGACGTCGCTGAAGCGGCGCTCAACCAACTGCGTCGTTTGCTGATGCGCCAAGAGTTGAGCTGGCACAATATTGTTTCAACGATTCAAATGCTGCTGGTCAACGGTGAAATGGATTTCCCCGATAGTCGTCGAGCCTCTAAGGCTGAGGGACAATCCAATATTGAGCAGACAGCGACAAAAGCCCCGAATGAAAGCGATGTGCCCCCGATTCGCCAAATTCAGTCAGGGCGAGAGCTGAGTCCTGAGATGGAAGCTGTGTTGAGTGATTTCTTTGACTGGGATTCCCACCCGCTCCATCAACGGGGCTACTGAGTTTTTGGGCGGCTATGGAACATGTTCATTGATGGTTTGAAACACTTTCTCCTTCTGGATGGGTGAAGCCAAGATTTTCTCAAGCTGTTGAGCTTCAGAGGTTGTTTGAGAAAGGCATCTAGCCGTAGCAGGATGACCTAGGGGCTGCTCGAATTAACGAAATTCTGGCGTTCGGTTGATGGTTGAGGTTGCAAATTTGAGGCTTAGCCGAATTCTCAAACAACCTTCTCAGGTGCTTAAGGCCATTGGAGACGTATAGATCTGTAAAAGCCTGCCCTGACTGAACTGTAGGACGACCATGGCAGGCTATTTCAGCTTGCTCCCATGCGATTAAATGACTGAGCCCCTGGGTATGCTGAGCATAGCGAACCATCAAAGCTTGATTGGTAAGCCTTTGACTGAATGTCAGCATCCCCTCACCTGATGTCAGTTATCGCTCGGAGCGGCAGAGTCTTATTTGCCGTAATCGTTGCTGATTTCGTTGTTCTTACTTATACGTTTTCGAATGAGTGGCTACGGTGCCATTTCTACATGAGCGCTGCCGCGATCGCGGTTGAGTCAAGCGCACTACCAAAGTATGGAGGTTATGAGTCATGGTTGCAGGCATGCCTACAGGCCGTCTAGGAGTCTCTAGTAGTCCCCTAGCCCACAAACAAGCGGAAGCTATTCGCCGCAGAGCATCTAAGCGAGCGGAAGCTGCTGCTAAAGATGCATCTATGGAGCTGTCGCCTAAAAACGTCATGGAAACCCTCATTGCTGAGGAGATTGACGAGCAGCTACATCACCTCACAGAAAAACAACTTGCACAGGTCAAAGTTCCGCAGATTATGGCCTTTGCGCTGAATCGTCTACCTGCCCTCTATGTCACCAGTGAAAAGGGCTGGCGGCGTCAGTGGGGAGAAGGTAAGGGCAAGTTAGAAAAGGAAATTAGAACTGCTGTTCGTCATGGTGTGGCTGCAGTTCAGCGAGATCCCTTGCGAGAAATGAGCTCCATCGATGCCCATCCGCCTGATGCGGCAGAGATGGCCATGGGACAGCTGCGCAAGCTGTTGCAAAATCACAACCTCACTTGGCAAAACATTGTGCCCTTGATTCAGAAGCTGCTGGTTGAAGGCAAGATGGACTTCCCTGATAGCTTGGGCGATGCCGAGCTAGAAGCGGCATTGAATTCTGCGGATGCAGCCGTCGCAAATCCCCGCTCTGTAGACGGTGTTTGCAATGATGAGGATGATTTTGACTGGGATTCTGTGCCGATGCATCAACGGTAGAAGATCTAGTTTGTGCCAGGGCATTATTATGGGGTGTGCTACATCAGCTAGGGTGTTTAAGGATTTTCCGTCTAGCTTGTAAGTCCCGTCTTGCTCTTCACCCTCTATGTCCATGGACCGTATAAAGTCCCTTTTCTCCAGTCGATATGTCCTAAATCTTGGCTGGTTGGGAGGTGCAGAGCTTGTACAGCGTTTTGCCAGGCTAGCAACCACGGTGGTGCTAGCTCGGAACTTTAGCGCTGCTGACTATGGGATGGTCTCAGCCATTTATAGTATTTTCGCCTTCGCTAATGTCATTAGCGTCAGAGGGGGAATAGCCGCCAAGATCATTCAGTCAAATGATGAAGATTTAGAGGATGTTTGCAATACTGCTTTCTTCCTAAACTGGATCTTGATGGGCTCATTGTTTCTCGTTCAATGTGCCCTGTCGTATCCTATTGCTCAATTTTATAACGACACTAAACTTGTCTTTCCTATTTGTGCAGTTGGCTTGGTTTATCTCATCTTGCCAACGTTTATGGTTCGCTCATCTTTGCTAGAGCGACAAAACCTTCTCAAAGTACGAGCTTGGTCTAAGTCCGCTCAATCTATTGTCGCAAATGTCATTATTGTCATTCTTGCTTTGCGAGGATTTGGGGTTTGGGCGATTGTCTTTGCCATGGTCGTTGGCCATTTAGTCTGGATTCCAATCATTGGTCGTTTTAGTGATTGGAAGCCTAAGCCGGGAAGACCAACTTTTCGACAATGGCGACCTATTCTCAGCTTTGGAGGAAAACGTTTAGGCGTTGACTTACTCAACCGTTTGCGTCAGGAAATGGATTACCTGATTGTTGCTAGATTCTTAGGTCTAGAGGCATTAGGCATTTATTTCTTCGCTTATAGTGCTGGCATTGGCATCAGCCAAAGCGTCATCAATTCCTTCGGTGTTGCTTGGTATCCCTATTTGTGTGAGGTACGTCGAGACCCACAGGCACTGCGTTCCAGATTTCTTAAGAGCCTGAAAACCATCGCATTTACAATTTTGCCGCTGGTTATCGTTCAGTCCTGCCTGGCTCCTTTTTATGTTCCGATTGTCTTTGGAGAGAAATGGGAAGATGCGATTCCCATTTTGATTTTGATCTGTCTTTCTGCGGTTCCCATTGCGCTTGAGAAAGCGTTGTCTGCACTGCTGCAAGCAACAGATAAGATGGCTATTGATATTCGTTGGAATATTTTCTTCTCGATCGCATTTGCTGGCATTCTAGTGGTCTCGGCGAGGCAAGGTGTGTTGCAGTTAGCGATCGCAGTACTGGTGAGTCGATGGATCTTTATTCCAGGCTTTGCTTTCTATGTGATGCGTTATCTATTCCCACGCCCATACCAGACTTCTCAGCCCTAAGCTTCTGACTCTATTGGGAGCTCAGTTTGGACTGGCCTTAGGTTTTGGGCTTGCTATTTCAAGCTACAGCGGCAGCTATTTTTACCTTCATACAACCTTCCCCCGAGTGTTAGATACCGCGGGGAACAGCCTAATTTCCCCCTCCTATAGGTCAAAATTTTGAGATGTGTTTAGTCTCTTCGAGCTAGCGGGCAAGGTTGTATGAGGAAATTTTGAGTGAGTACTGTTGGCTTCCTTTCGCTCAAGCTTTTAGGCCTCATCTGTGTTGCTTGCTCAACCTTCTGTTTCTGAAGGGCCTTCTTTCTCAGTTGTGCCTAGTTTCACACAGGTGTGAAGAAAAAGTGTGCTCAGCAATATGGCTGGTTGCAGATATTACTATTGGCCTATGTAAAAATGTCTAGTTTCTAGTGGGCTGAAGCTTATGAGTAGTGTTATTTCCTTAGAACTCAGTGCTATTACAGTAGCCGAAGATGAGGGATTCGTCCTTGTCCCTGTGGTGCGCACTGGAGATAGCAGTAACACTGCTGCCTTCGACTATTCCGTGACTGATTCTTCCGCAGTTGCGATCGAAGACTTCACAGCTGCCTCGGGTCGCCTCACATTTGCAGAGGGACAAACTCGGCTAGAAATTCAGATTCCTATTATTGATAATAATCTGGCTGAAGTGGACGAACGCTTTAACGTCCAGATTGGTGAACCCTCTGTTGGAGACGAGCTCGGCTTTATTCGGAGTGCATTTGTCACCATCGAAGATGATGATTCTGACGGTAATAATGCTTTTCGGTTCAGTGCGGCAGAATATAGCACTGTAGAAAATAGTGGTTCGGCCACAATCACTGTGCAGCGCTCAGGTAATGGAGCTCCAGCTGCTTCCGTTGAGTACTTCACAACTGACGCTAGTGCTAGGGCCGGAAGTGATTACACTGCCACGACTGGGACTCTCAATTTTGCTGCGGGTCAAACTAGTAAAAGCTTTACGGTTCCTATTACCAATGACAGCCTTTTTGAAGTTAAAGAGTCTCTAAACCTTGGTCTGAGGAATCCAGTGGGCGCATCATTGGGAGCCCAGAGTGAAGCTAGCTTGGAAATCGAAGAAGAAGACAGTTCACCCCACCAGTTTGAAGAGAAGATCATCATTTCTGGACTGGATGCTGGATCGGATGCACCCTTCTCTCCGCCAGGCCCAACGGTTTTAGACTGGGCGCCAGATGGCACGATGTTTATTGCCAAACTAGATGGGGTTGTCCTCCTGTATGACGGTAACGATTTACTCTCTGAACCTTTTATTGATATTTCAGCTCAGGTGAATATAGGAGGCCAAAGGGGCTTGCTGGGCTTTGCTGTAGATCCCAACTTCTCGCCTGCTTCGCCCTATGTCTATCTCGCGTTTTCCTACGATCCTCCTGGCGAAACACCCGATCAGTCTGATGTACCTCGAGTGACAAGGGTGGTTAGAGTTTCAGCAGACCCAGCCACAAACTATAAAACGGCTCTCCCTAATAGTGAGGTGCTGCTCCTTGAAACGAGTCTCGTGGATAACTTTCACGCTGCTGGAGAACTCAAATTTGGCAGTGACGGTGCTCTGTATTTTAGCCATGGCGATGGTCAAGCTGTTGGTACAACAACAGGTGTGCAAAAGGCAGAACTCCTCAGTAGCCTGGATAATCCCTTTGGTAAGCTGCTGCGCATTGATCCTGCCACGGGGCAAGGCTTAGCAGATAACCCGTTTTATCTGCCAGGTGACCCCGACAATATTCAGTCCAAGGTTTATAACTATGGTCTTCGTAACCCTTGGCGCTACACATTGCATCCAGAGACGGATGAACCCTTTATTGGCGATGTCGGACAGAGCACCTGGGAAGAGATTAACCGAGGAGCAGGACATTATTTTGGTTGGTCGCTCTATGAAGGTGGGAATGGAGAAAGTTTGAGGTCGAGCAGCATCGCAAATAGATCTGCATTTCAGGATCTCTACAATGAGTTTGACAGCAAAGTTGTCGCTCCAATCTATGCTGAAAACCATGCTGATGGTGCTCGCGCCATAGTTATGGGGGATTTCTATACTGGCACTACTTTCCCTGATGTTTACCAAGGGGCGCTGCTATTTGCAGAGTTTGGTAACGGTGATGTCAAAGCTCTGACCTTTGATGAGCAAGGAGAGCTTAATTCTGCCATTCCAGTGCTGGAGTCTTCCCGGGGCTTGTCTTATATGACCATGGGGCCAGATGGCAAGTTTTACTTCGCCAACATTATCAAAGGCGAGGTTGGAGTTTGGAGCTATGTAGGCGGTGACGATAATCCTGGTGGACCCATCGATCCACCCGATGAGCCTACGGAACCCGACCCCGGTACGCCCATTGATTCTCTGAAAATTGAAGCTGAGGACCTTACGGCTACCACTGGCTATCGCATTGAGAATAATGCTGCTGCTTCGGGGGGCAAGATGCTGAGCCTGGTGCGGCAAGGAGATGATGAGGTTGGAACAGCTTCTTTTACCTTTGGAGGAGACTCGGGTAAGTACAACATCGCCCTGGGCACATTTGATGAGTCTGATGGTGAGGCCGGTTTTGAGCTGCAGCGCGGGACTCAATTGCTGGGCTCGTTTACTCTCGATCAAGGCTCAACCATTAACTTTGCCGGGAATGCATCCAAAGTTGAAAGGACAATTGCACAGTCTATTGATGTGAGTAGTGGCGATCGCTTCACCATCACGGGCTTTGAACAAAGAAGTGAGCATGCGCGGTTGGACTTTATCCAGTTTGACCTGATTGAAGCTGGTGGACCCAGTAACAATATTGTCTCTATTACGACGACTCAAGATGCTGCTGAGCCCACAACGAATGGTCAGTTTCGCGTGAGCTTAAGCCAAGTCGCGGTGACCGATACGGTTGTCAGTCTAAGCATTGCAGGGAGCGCCACAGCTGGCGATGACTATATTGCCATAGGACAAACCGTGACGATTCCTGCGGGGGAGTTATCGGTAACTTTGGATGTTGCGGTCAATGACGATCTTGAGATTGAATCTCCAGAGAGCATCGCTGTAACGCTGACAGCAATAGCAGGAGGGGATGCCAATATTGTCCTTGGGACTAGTAACGTTGCCACTGTTACGATTGCTGATAATGAAGTTGCGAATGAGCTGAGTATTGCAGCCAGTATTAATGCGTCTGAACCGGCAACCAACGGTCAGTTTACAGTCGCTCTTGAGCAGGCCGCAGCTGAGGATACCGTTGTCCGTTATCGCGTTGGGGGTACTGCGGAGGCAGGCGCTGATTACAATGCTTTGGCTGGAACGGTGACGATTCCTGCGGGTCAACGCTCATCTCAAATCAATGTCGCTGTCATTGACGACCAGGCTGTTGAAGGTCTTGAGACCGTATCTGTCACGCTGGATACGATTCAAGCGAGTGATTCCAATGTTGTCTTCGGGACGGCTACAAGCGCGATCGTGAATATTGTTGATGATGATGTGCCTCTGGCTTCATTGACGATTGAGGCCGAAGACATTGCGAATGTGAGTGGATATCGACTGGAACGTAAGAGTGTTGCCTCGGGAGGGCAATTATTGAGCCTTGTTAAAGGTGAAAGTGAAGAGATTGGGACAGCAACTTTCGCGTTCTCGGGGGGCTCCGGTCAATACAACGTTATTTTAGGCACGTTTGATGAAAATGATGGTCAAGCAAGTCTGATTGTTACTCACGAGACGAGTGAATTAGGCACTGTACTTCTCAATCGTGACCCTGGTGGCAATGCAGCCAGTGCAAATACAAAGGTTGAGCGAAGCGTTGCAACGGGAGTCTCCATTAGCAATGGAGATACATTTACAATCACAGGAATTGAAGAGCAAGATGAGCATGCCCGATTTGATTTCATCCGCTTTGAGCCCATTGCAGGTGACCCCACTCCCCCTGTAGATGATGAGATTAAGGTCTCAATTCTCTCAAGCAGTAACGCGACTGAACCCAATCAAGATGGTCAATTTAGCGTTCGCTTGAGCCAACCTAGTGCCAGTGCCACGACAGTTAGCTACGGCGTTTCTGGTTCCGCTGATGCGGGGGATGACTACGATGCGTTAGCGGGCACGGTGACCATTCCTGCGGGTCAACAAACTGCTGTCATTGACGTTGTTGTTCAAGATGACACTACGATTGAGGGGAGCGAGACAGTGGTTGTGAGGCTCAATGGCGTGACCGATGGGGCTTCTAATGTCAGCCTTAGTTCAGGGCGTCAGGCTTCTCTCGCGATCGCTGATGACGATTTTCTCGTTAATCCGCCCCCAGCCTCGGTTATTAAACTTGAGGCAGAGGATGTGTTCGCAACCGTTGTTGGAGCCGTGGTACAGAACTACGCTGTAGAAACGACTGGGGTCGCTTCTAACGGAAAGCTTCTAAGTTTGCTGGGAGAGGATCTCGAGCAGCCCGGTGTCATCTCCATTCCTGTGGATGGGCTGACAGGCTTCGTAGACGGGATTGCTTATGACATTTCCCTAGGCGCTTTTGACGAAGGAGATGGAGCTGCAAGCTTTACGCTTCAGCGAAATCAGGACAGCATTGGTTCTGTTGATTTAGATCAACCTGGTGGTCGGTGGGGAGCAGCAGCATCCAATTTTGTAGAGCTGGGGATTGCTTCTGGGCAAATCCTGGAGACAGGCGATGTTTTGACAATCAAAGCGTTTAACAATGCGAACGAGTTTGCGCGACTCGATTTTATTCAGTTGTCTCCTCTTGTCTCAAGCAACTAATAGAATCTGTTAAAGTCCAGTGCGCTAAGTCTACCGAATGCTAGAAGGGCTGCTCTCATTCTTATGAGAGCAGCCCTTCTAGCATTCGAGATGACACCGAAGATGCATCGCTAGCTGCTTGAATGCTGTGGATGCCTTGATTACTCCGTTTAGACAAAGGGCTCTAAATCCGTACCGGTTAAAGCCGTTTGAAGCTCGGAGTAATTGGAAACCAAGTCAGCAATCGACTTAGAGTTTTGCTTCTTTAGAGGTGGAGTGAGATAAGACGTTTCTGGGCTGACACCAATGAAGTTCAGTAATTTTGCCTTAATAGCGTGACTTTCGGAGCCTACGACTTCCTCGTAGCAAAGCTCAAGAAAGTCTTGATCAGCTAAAGACCGACGCATCTGTTCAAAGTATTCGTCATACTTTTGACTCCATTGCAGTAAGTTCGCAGGGTTGACTTTTACTTGTACGGGAGCAGTGGGCTCAGAAGAAGTATTTTGTGTCTCTTCGGTTTTGCCATAGAGATCCCACACCCCTGTGCGGCGAGCGATCGCGCGGGACACATAGCACTTCAACTTATTACGTCGAATGAGCAAAATCTTCTTGAGATCTCGATCTCTCACTAGATTCACAGACATGTTGGGGACATGGCTTGGAAAGATGTTGAAACCAACGGCCTTAGCACCATAGTGATACTTCCATAATTTGAAGCAAAAGCCTTCTGGGTCAAAATCTCGCTCTAGTTTGCTATTAACGACCCCTAATTTATAGCTGGGTTGCATTTGGGAGGCATCTGGAGAGGATGAAGACTGTTGCAGGTCTTGAAAATCACGAGCGTAATATATTTTCTTTGGATTAAATACTTCTCGGTGATTCAGTATCTCTGGATGCTGATTCAGCATTCCACCAACCAAATTACTACCACTTCTAGGGTAGTTGAACATTACGAAGCGGCTTGGAGGAAGCTCATTGCCCATTGCTGATAGGTCTGATTTCAGCTTCTCATATTTTTTAATGCTTCTCTTCGTGACCCAATCATTAGGGAAGGTGTAACTATACATTAACTATAAATAGATGGTTGGTGCTTGTTAGATTGGATGTCGCGAAAGCAAGTGTTATCTAGATCTAAGCGATGAAATTGCTTTCGCATTGTCGGCATTGCTTAGGATATGGGGGAAGGTTTCTTTGAACCGTCACCCTTGAGATTATCGCTCCTTGTTCCCCAATCCCAGCTTAGTAAAGATACCAGCGTAAACCAATAGAAATAAAGGGCTGTGTGACTCCAAATATTTTCGGTCAGCATGCCAAACATCATGGATGCAAGAACTGCTAGCAGAACCAGGGCTAAGTCTGATTTGGAGGAGTGGTCGAGTTTGGGGCGATACTTGTTGAACAGGTACAGAGCAGCGCTGAAAAGAAAGCTAACGAAAGAGACTAGTCCGACAATGCCCCCCTCTACCAGAGAGCGAATGTAGTCATTGTGGGCTGAATTTTCTAGATTCGTGAGGAATTTAGGTGAACCTAATCCGTAGCCAAACCAAGGTTCGAATCGCCATGCTTCCAGCAGCATACTCCATTGATCCAAGCGCCAATAGAAGCTGTTGTTGACGTATTTTCGCAGCAAGATAGCACGCGAAACGTCAATGTCATCTCGGAAGAAGGGGAGCTCAGTGAATAGCGATAGGCGCTCTCGACCAAACTCAGAGCTGCCAAAGAGAACGATGAGGGCTGTGAGTGCTACGACGAGGCCCAGAAACTTCGGGAAGTTTAGCTCCGGGATTACGATTCCAACGGCCAAAATGCTCATCATGACAAGCCCGACTAGGGCCTTGGTGCTAATGATGAAGAACACGATGGCTCCCATCAGTAATAGCCATGGCCAGCGAGTCTGGGAGCGTCGCATGCGCCAATAGGACAAGCCTAGGAATAAGACTAAAAATGTGGCGAGGGCATTGGGGTGGCCTAGGGTGCCGTTAATGCGAGAGGCATTTTCGACGGCACTGAAGGTTGCGCCTCTGGGGGCGAGGAATGGAGGAAGTAGTGAAGCGGGTAAAGCGATCTGCATTGCAGCTCCCAATAAAGGGAGGATCATGCTGAAGAATAGCGTATTAACAATGGCGTCAGGCTTGATGCGGTCTTTCAGCTGCAGTACCAAAAGGTAAGTCATGAGCCAAGAGAAAACGCGTATCCATTCTCTTAATGCCACTGACGTATGGCCTGCTCCCATTCCCAAGCCGCCTAGGGGGAGCAAAACAACCCAAAGACTTTGTAAAAGGACCCAGCTGGCAAACAAATAAAAGAAGGTATCCGTATAAACGGGACGCCTTTTGATAAAGAGGCCACAAATGTAGGTGATGGCTAAGACATCGAGAAAGATGGCAAATAGTGCTGGTAGTTGTTGCGCTGAGAAGATGTCGATGCCGCTGCGGACGACGAGGAGTCCAAGAACAATTTGTTCAATGCGGAAGAAATAAAGTGATAGCCCTCCCACAACTGCAATGATGGCCAAGATCGGGAAGAGACTATTGATGCCTGCACTAAAGCCAGCAATTAGGGCAAAGGCCAGACTGAGAATGACAATTAAGATTGAGCCAAGGGGGGAAGAACGAGTATGTTCTCTATTCATAAGATAAAAATAACTATAAAAATATCTGGGCTAGTGGGAAATAGCTCCTCTTCGCTCACTGAATTCCAATAAGAGAAATGTGGTTCAGAATAAGCGAGCCCGATTTAGGTTGAATTTAGAATAAGTGTTAGTACCTGGGTGTCTATTTTAGTGCGTGAGACTTGTGAACGGCTTGTCTTGGAGCATGCCCAATATCTGTAGCTTAATTCTAAGTCAATACATAATTTGCTTGGAGAGGTGATTCGGCTGTCTGCTGTTTCCAGGCTTTTAGGTCTGCTAGGGCGCGATCGCGGTAAACCCCATAACGCTCTCGCTTATTGCGCACTTTCTTTTCTAGGGGCGGGATGATGCCGAAGTTGGGGGGCATGGGCTGGAAATGCTTGGGTGATGCGGAGCTGATGAAGTCAAACAACGCGCCGGACATCATCGTCCCTGGCATAACAACCAAGGGTTTGCCTTGGACAAAGCGAGCCGCGTTCGTGCCAGCGAGCCAGCCTCCGGCAGCAGCGGCAGTATAGCCTTCCGTTCCCACAAGCTGACCGGCAGCAAAAAGGCTTTCGCGACGGCGGAACTGGAGGGTGGCATCCAATAGTTCGGGGGCGTTTATGAAGGTGTTGCGGTGCATGACGCCCATGCGAACGAATTCGGCATTTTCCAGGCCAGGAATCATCTGGAAGACGCGCTTTTGTTCACCCCACCGCAGGTTGGTTTGGAAGCCGACCATGTTCCAGAGTTGACCTGCTTTGTCTTCTTGGCGGAGTTGGACAACGGCGTAGGGACGTTTGCTCTGATTCTCAGGGGCTTTGAAGTCACCGTGGCGAGCATCGAATAGACCGACTGGCTTGAGGGGACCGTAGCGCATGGTTTCGATGCCCCGCCGGGCTTGCTCTTCGATGGGGAGGCAACCCTCGAAGAACTTGGCACTTTCGATTTCAAAGTCTTTTAGCTCTGCTTGTTCGGCGGCGCAGAGGGCTTCGTAAAAGGCTAGATATTGCTCCTTGTCCATGGGGCAGTTGAGGTAAGCTGCTTCGCCGCGATCGTAGCGGGAGGCCATGAAGGCGGTCTCTTTATCAATGGATTCGCCGACGATGATGGGGCTGGCGGCGTCAAAGAAGCTGCAATAGTCCTGGCCGGTAAAGCGTTGGAGATCTTCGGCTAGGTCTGGGCTGGTGAGGGGGCCGGTGGTGAGCACGACGACGGCATTATCGGGGATGCTGTGAACTTCTTCCCGGCGGAGTTCAATCAGTGGATGGGAGGTGAGGGTTTCGGTGAGGCGCTGGCTAAAGACGGCGCGGTCTACTGCCAAGGCTCCGCCAGCGGGGACGGAATGTTCGTCGGCTTGGCCAATGACAACGGAGCCCAGTTGGCGGAGTTCTTCGTGGAGGAGTCCAGCTGCCCGATCCGTGGCCATGGCTCCAAAGGAGTTGCTGCACACCAGTTCTGCAAAATGTTCGGTGTGGTGGGCGGGGCTGCGGCGTTCCGGTCGCATTTCGTGGAGGATGACCGGGATACCCGCTTGGGCAATTTGCCAAGCTGCTTCTGTGCCGGCCAAGCCTGCGCCAATGACGTGGATGGGGGCTTGGGAGGTTTGGGTCGCAGCGGTCATGGCAGGTTCTGGAGTGGGGCTGAGGTCGGGGCGGTTTTGAGGGCTCTCGCGTTGCGATCGCTGGAGAGAGCCCAAGTTCGGCGAGGTCTGCAGAGCGGGAGGCTTGGTTACTCGAGGCTTGGTTACTCGGGGCTGGGTTGCTCGAAGCCTAGCCGTTCGTTTGTAGACATAAATGCAATGCGGCGATCGCCCAACTAGGCGATCGCCGCAGCTAACCCAGATTCTGGATTATGAGATAGGAAGTTGCCTAGCTATCTTTGCCCAAGGCTTTGTTGAGCTGACCCATAGCTGCCTGGAAGATATTAAAAACAGCCCAGCTTGCCGCGAGGATGATGGGAGCCAGCACAATAACTACACGCAAATCCATGGGAGAATCCTCTACTTACTAGACGCTTATAAAACGATCATTAATTGAACCCCATTCTACAGAAATCAGCGCTGTTCGGCGCAGGAATCTTGCCTGGCTGCTCTGTCTCTCTGGGATGTGGGGGAGTATGGCTACAGCTGGGGAGGCTGGTCCACAAATCCTAAGTCCGTGCCTTTGCCACCATGGGCTAGGGCTAGCTGGTGATATTTGTGGGCATGTTCAATGAGTTCTGCCGACTCTGCCTCTGAGAGTTGACGCAGGACCTTGCCGGGGACGCCGACGACCAGCGATCGCGCCGGTACATCTTTGGTGACGACTGCGCCAGCCCCGACAATGCTGCCAGCGCCTACCCGAACCCCATTGAGCACAATCGAGCCAATGCCAATCAGGCTGCCCGCTTCCACATGGGCAGAATGAATCACGGCTCGATGTCCCACTGTCACATCCGCTTCCAGCACAGTGGGCAGCCCTGGGTCACAGTGAATGACAGCGCCGTCTTGCACATTGCAGCGATCGCCCAAGGAAATCTTCTCCACATCCCCTCGCACCACCGCTGTGGGCCAAATACTTGCGCCCTCACCGATGAGCACTGCTCCCATCACCACTGCACTGGGGGCGATATAGGCGGCTTTGGAGCGATCGGGCTGAGGCCAAAGTTGGGGGGAGGAACTCATAGGACTGGAGCCTGAAGCAGGCCACACATGGGAATGGGAGATCGAAGGGAGTCGACTGGATGTGGGGGATGAATACCCCACATCTGAAGATTAAGTCTTAGGAGTTGTTCTTGGGAATCGAACCCAGGACCCTAGGGCTCCTCTATAATTCAATTACGCAGGGGGCAAGCTTTATGACCTAGGGCTTAAACCTCGTAATCCCTTCCGTCGCTTGGATAGTTTCGCCATGGTCAGTGCGGTCTCCCAATATCCCATTTATGGTCCAGAGATCTGCTGCCCCCACTGCAATCAGTCCATTCCAGCGTTGACCTTGACCGATTCCTACCTCTGTAGCCGCCATGGGGTTTTTGAGTCGGACCCGGAAACGAAAGAGCTGGTCCATTTACAGTCCGGCCGCCATTGGCGTCAGTGGGAGAATAAATGGTATCGACAGCATACCCACCCCGATGGCATTCGCTTTGAGATTCATGAGGCGTTGGATCGTCTCTATACGGAGGGGTTTCGGGCCACTCAAGTGACCATTGCCCAGCGTTATCGCCAGTTGATTAATGCTTACTTTGAGCGGAGCAGTCCCTGGAAGGGGCAATCTGAGAGTGAAGGGCCTCGACTATACGGCTTGCCGGTTCATTTCAGCGCGCCAACTGAGGAAGAGCCCTGTTGGGCAGTTATTAATTTTGAATTAGATAAGGAGCCCGGTGTGCCGGCTCAACAACGCTATTTTCGACTGTTGGATTAATTCAGGGCGATTCGCTCTAGGGGTCGTCGTCTGTTTTTCGCTCACGCTCTCGGTTACGTCATGCATCATGCTTCCATTCGCACTGCGGATATTCATCGGGCCGTTGCCTTTTATGAACGATTGGGGTTTGCCCTGGAGGAGCGATTTACGACGGGGGCGACATTGGCTTGCTGGATGACGGGCTTGGGAGGGCGGATTGAGCTGATTCAAATTCCTCAGCCCCATCCTCCAGCGGATGCCTTTGGCGATGAGCATTACACCGGCTATTACCACCTGTCTTTTGATTTGACGGAGGTGACGGATAGTTTGCCGGACTGGCTGGAGCATTTGCGATCGCGCTTCTTGCCTGAAGATCCCCCCGAGGGAGCTGGGGCAAATCCAAGTGCAAATCCAGATGCAAATCCAGGCGAACAACAGAAGGAAGGTTTGCGAGTGCTGCTAGAGCCAGAGCAGCAAATGATTGGGGAAGGGCTTTACGAAGTGGCGTTTATCGCTGATGCGGATGGTCTGCCGTTGGAGTTTATTCGAGTGATCCGCCATGGGTGATAAGGCTAGCAATTCTAAATCTCAAAAGCCCTTCGTGGATAACTGGGCCTATATCAAAACAGAGCTGCAATGGTTGGACCGTCTGTTGTTGTTAGCCGTGGGGCGGCATAAGCGCGATCGCAAGGAAACGGAGCAGGCGAGTCGCAGCCAGCGCGATCGCATCACTCGCCATTGGTGGAAGGGCATTGTCTCCCTGGAAGGGACGCCCCGCTATGACGACATTCGTCCCGCTGCGGAAAGCGAAGCTGCGGGTTTAGGGGGGAGTCAGTCCCGTGCGACTTCGTCTGGAGCCGCTAAGCCAGTGGGGTATCAGCAGAAGCTGGAGCAGCGGATTAAGTTGACCCAGGAGCAGGGGGTGTTGTTGGCATTACCGGCTTTGCGCGATCGCCTTAACCTGACGCTGTTTGAGAAAAACCTGCTGCTATTGGGCCTGGCCCCCGAGGTGAATCGTCGCTATGCCCGGCTGTACAGCTATTTGCAGGACAACGAAGCCACCCAGCTACCCCAGCTGGACTTGGCCTTGAAGCTGCTCTGTCGCAATGACCAGGAATGGCAGGCTGCCCGTATGCGGCTGACCTCGGAATCGCCCCTGGTGGAGGCGGGGCTGGTGAACTTTATTGCCCCGTCGAATCGGCCCTTGTTGATGCATAGCATTCAGCTCTCACCGGGGTTGGTGAACTATGCCCTGGCGAAGCCGGTCCAGCGAGAAGATTTGGACTTACTGCTGAGCGGGGGGACGGCCTTCTCGGAGTTGACTTTGGCCCAGTCGTCCCAAGCGGAATCTCCGCTAGCAGGTGAACCCGATGGTTTAGACCTTGCGTCCGCCCCATTGCCCCAGCGAGCTGAGTTTGCTGGGGAGGAGGCGATCGCTCATTCTCAAGCTGCTCGGACGAAGGTTCCCACTAGCCTGACGCCCAGTTTGGGCTACTTTGCCCCGCCCCCAACCTGGGAGCGCTATGAGCCTGAGGCCGATGTTGAACCGGCTTGGAAAAAGTTCATTGGTGAGCGAGCGCTTAAACAAGAGCTCCAGCATTTAGCCCATCGCCTGCAAACCATTGCCCTAGATGCCCAGCCCGAGGTGGCCTCAGCCCTGGGGACAGCCCAATTGGCCAATGGCACCTTCGCTATTTTCCATGGCCCAGCTGGCACGGGTAAAACAGCGGCCTCTCGCCTGGTGGCTCAAACGGCCCAAACTCCGCTGATTACTGTGGATCTAAACCAATATCCGGCGGTCCAGCTTGCTCCCTTGGTGGCTGATTTGCTGCGTCAGTCCCCCACGGCTTTGATGATTGATGGTGCTGATTGCTTGCTGGGGGCCTCCGGCCAGCAAGGCGGTGTCCCGACAGATTTAATACATCGCTTTTTTGCCCAGCGGCGAACCCAGCCCTGCCTAACGATGTTCTCCGTGCATTTATTGCCCCGGGTGGCGACTCAGTGGCAGCGCCAATGCGATCGCGCCCTAGAATTCCCCTTGCCCAGTGCCAAGGCTCGTGAGCGCTTGTGGAAGCAGGCCTTTCCCAAGGGCACCCGCTTTGACAAGCGCTTGGATTGGCAGGCGGTGGCGCGGTGGCGCTTGAGTGGCGGGCAGATCCAGGCGATCGCCCACGATGCCCACCTTTACGCCCGTTTAGCTGAACAAAAAACAGTGACCCAGGGGAATATTGAGCGGGCTAAGCGGCAACGGCCTTGAAGCCTCTCTAGGGCCGGAATGTTTGGGTTGGAGAAGGTTTGGATTGGGCCTGATCTCCCTGTAAATTGTCTCCGTGGTGGTGCTCAGCCAAAATCTAAAAATAACCCGCCAATATGACACAAATACGGAAAATTGGCAGCGATATTGGGCATAATGGATTCAGCAACAAGATTTGTTGCTCCCAGTTTGAGTCGGATTGCATATACCGTTTGAAGCGCATCTCGTGGTTGAGAGGCGCTTTTTTATTGCCTGTTAGGACTTTAGGCTTCCTTCTATCGTTGTTTGTTCTGTGGATGACCTGAGTTCGACGGCTCGCAAAAGCACTGGCGAAGCAAGCTAGGAATAAATTCCCAGCCTAAGAGCGAAAGCCCACTAAAGTGGGCTGCAACCCTCACAGGTGGGCTGTTCAGTCCGTTTTAACGGACTTGAGCTTTGAGCCGTGCACTTTAGCTCACGGCGGCAGAGCTAAGTCAGCCTTAAATTTGTCGAACTCAGGTGTGGATGGATTTGAAATCCTGATGCGCTAAATCTTTTGCGGACGAACGGCAGTGCATCCCGACGATTCAGTGGTTGAGAATCGAGGGAGGGATTTTCCCCTTTTGTCTTTTCCCGAGCCATGGGGCAATGGCGATATGAGGCAAAAAGGACTGACCCTTCATAAAGGGTCAGTCCTTTTTTGAGGGGAGGCTGAGGTGGCCCCTGCTTTAGGCGATTTCTAGAAATGTTTATCCCACCCTGACTCCCTCCAAGGAGGGAGTCAGGGTGGGTTTGCAATGCTTGGGCGGCTAGCCTTAGCGAACCCACCTCTACCTCCTCCCGAGAGGAGAATCTACGTCGGTATATTCTTTGTGAGAGATCACTTTAGTTCGCGATCGCTACTCGCTGAGGTTCTCCTCAAAGAACATCACGGTTTCACTCAGGTTTTGTTCTACCGCTGCTTCCTGCTGTGGTTGAGCCAGCATGGCTTGAACATCTGCCGGGATGATGGGCTCCAGAGGAGGAGATTCAATCTCTAGAGCTGTTTCTGGAGTGACCCAAGGATCTCCAGGCTCTAAGGGCGCTGCTTGGGGGTCGAAGTAGATAGTGGCCGACTGGGGGGCAGAGTTCTCCAGGACTAGCTGTTCCCCGGATTGCTCGCTCGCGAGTTCAGGAGCTGGCCCTTCCGCTGCAACAGCTAGGCCAAGGCTTTCATCGAGAACTTCGATGGGCGATTCTTTCAACCCGTTCGCGAGTTCAAGGAACGCTTGGGATTCGATGCGATCGCTAATGAGCGGCTCTGCTGCCTGAACATGGGCCATGGCCGCCAGTTGGACGATCTCAGGCGTTCGCTGGAAAGGCTGGCCGGGTTTGACGGCTGCCGTGGTGGGCTCTGCTTCCCCCGCTGTTTCCAGGGGCAGTGCTTGGAGCTCTTCTGGAATAAAGGGTTGCACTGTCAACAAGCTGCTGTTGATGTCGCCGAGCACATCTGAATCCTGCTCCTGCGGAGGGAGGGGGGAGTCGGGGGCTTCAGCGGCTGAGATCGTTCGCGCCGCTTCGACTGTGGTGTCGTCATTGGCGGCTAGCTGTGCAGCCTGAGGAGCAGCGATAGATGGGCCCTCAGATGGAGAGCGGGTTGGCGAATTGCCTGCTGCTAAGGTCGATGCAGTCTCTACCGAGGCAGCGATGACCGAGGCTTCTAGGGCCATAGCGATTGCTTCGGTTTCTAACGCGTCGGTGGCAGTTGCCAAGCTCACGCTAGCCTTGCTGGCAAGGTTGGGGCTGGCAATGGCAGTTGCCAGGGCAAACTCCTCTGGCGTCATGGCTAGACGCTCCCAAGCGGGCTCCGATTCGACGGCTAGGGGAGGATTTACCCCTAGGGCAATTTCTAGGGCATCTGACTCAACTGTTTGGCGAGACGTCTGATTCTTGGTCCGATTCAGCTCGCCTTTAAAGTCGACATCCTCTAAGCGGATGTCTTCGGGATTCGCCAGGGCCACAGTTGCGTTTTCAGCCATGGCATCTGCGAGAACCATCTCTGCCGCGACGGTTTCAGCAAAGACAGTATCTAAGTCACTGTGAATGGTTTCGAGTTGGAGCGGTTGGCGATTAAAGCTGCTGCCTTCCAAGACGTTGGTTTGGTTGAGAAGCGCGATCGCCCAGCCATCCTCAGCCTGATTGACATCATTGGCAACATTCGTAGCAGCATTCTCAGCCCAAGCTAAATCAATTTCCTGGAGCACCGAAGGCTGCTGCTCTTGATATAGCAGTGCTTGCTTGACCGCCTCGAAGCGGCGCGCTTGGTCACGGCGAATGTAATACTCCGTGTTGCCTAATCCTGGCGCTGCCCAGCGGTTCTTGACTGGGTCCCAGTAAGACCAAGTCCGAGCCCGAATAATTTGCTCATCAGGGTCGGTGACGGTTTTCTTCATTTGCGCCAAACGATCCACATACCCCCAAGCATCGAGACCAGCCAATTCACTTTGGGTGGTGAGGTCTAGGCCGTTGATGAGCTCCAAATTTGTGAGCTGTATGCCATTGCGCTTGGCTTGGGCCTGGAGCAGGTCATGGAAGCGGCGCAGCTTGACGAGCTGACGCCGGTCTGCGACTTCGGGCAGTGCTCGGTCCGCTGCTGCCAAACGTATGGCATCGTTGTTCGCTTGCTCCAGAACGGTTGCTGTTTCCTGATGGGAGAGATGCTGGAAGCTGAAGCTACCAAAATTATTTGCGCCGTTGCCTGGGTCCCGGTGCCAGTAGTAGGCCGGATTCATGGAACCATCCAGGCGACGAGTCCCTTCAGCGTTGCCAATGACAATGGCAAGGGGGGAGTTAGAACCCTGTTGCCACCATTCCACGGGAATGGAAGTCTTGCCCTGGAACAGGTATTCAGAGGGCAGCGTGAGGTTGCGGAAATTAAAGGGAGCAGCTTGGGGCTTTTCGCCCTCAAAGCCTGGCAACTTGATAAAAGCTAGCTTCGGGGCTGAGGAAATCTCTCCAGCCGTAGCGAAACTCTGAGTCGATGCGGTGAATAACACCGCAAAGCCTGCAGCAAGTTTCATTGAATGCATCAAACGAACGACCTCCTAAACCGCTAGTGAGCGGCTTACATCAGAGAAAACTCTCTGCCCGGCTACTTGATAGAGCGCAAAACGCCCCAGGTCCTCACACCTAATAGCCGAAACAAAAGCAATGCAGAGAGCGCACCAACGCCTGGCAATAAATGCACGTAATTCACCCGGAGTTTTAGACTTTGTGCAGTGAAAATCAACCTCTTAAAAGGCAATGTTTCTGAAAGCACAAACGATCTGCGTGGTGCAATGAACCTTCACATTTTGACAGAAAATGTTTAGATTTCAAAGCCAGTCAATTAAACACTTGCTGATTAAAGGTTCTAGGGAAATAAGAACTCCAAAATAAAAAATGAGATAGATTTTTCTCCCGCTAGAAGAGCTTCTTTCTACGTATTAACAAAAAATACAGAGTTTGTGTAGCGAATATGTTCGTTAATTTATGCGTGTTTGTACTTAGAGGCTGATGTCTCTTCTAATTCGTTGTATCTGAGCGACTGGGTTTGTCTTTGTTGGCAAGTGATCGATTGCAAATCTCTCAAAGTCTTGGAGAGATTGAAGTTTGGGAGATTGAAGCTCCGTGATAGCTGGCGCGGCTATCAGTAGCGAATCCTGCTGATGCCCTTCTGTACACTGCTTTTAGATTGGGCTCAAACTTTCCTTCTGTTGGAGTTGCTTGTGAGGAGGGATTCGAGCCTTAGGGAGAGAGCTCAACTCCGCCGGACTTTTTGGAAGATTGAGCTAAGAAAATGTGATGTTTCTGTGAGTAATTACTCGTCTTTAGACTGGCTAGCGCTGTGAAGCAAGCTAGGACTCAAATTGCTAGTAACTTCTTGTTGGTAATATTCAGTTTTTGCATTTCATTTGGCTGGGGCGTGATGGCGAAGGTGCGAGGTCGTGGGGTTGTGTATGCATTTTCTGTGGGCTCAATCACAATCACACATCGTTGCTGCTGGATCGTCGAAGAGTTGCGGGTCGAGGTAATTCAGTCGAGCAGCTGGACTGAGGGCTGCAAGGACCTGCTGGCCATAGCTGCGGTGAATGATGCGAGTGTCGAATAGGCCGACGATGCCCTGGGACTCGCGTACTGGGGCGATCGCCCGCTGCAAGTCCCGCAAGCATTGGGGCAGCAGGTACTGACGGAACCAATCTTGGCGGCGGGCTCGATAGAAGGCCACTCTCCCAGCAACTAAGGGGTGCTCCAGGCTGGGGAAAGGCAAAGTCGCCATGAGGAGCAGGCCTGGGACTGGCAAGACGCCTTGGTGATGTTGCCAAAATTCCCAACCGCTGACGAGGATGCTGTTGTCATCCAAGCAGGTTTGCTCGACTTGGACACGGGAGCCAAATTCGGCAGCGAGGATCGAGCCAATTTGGCCTTTGAGCGGCAGGTCGTTGATCAGCAAGACAACGGGGCCGCTGCTGGTTTGACTGCTTGCCTGGCGCAGGGTGAGCAGGCGGCGCAGTTCCGTTAGCAATGCGCCCTGGTAGCGGGCGGTGTTGGGCAGGGGAATATTTTCGGGGATGTAAAGCTGAATCTCGGAGGTCTGGCGATTGGGAGAAAACTGGATGCAGGTGAGGTCGCCCAGGCCCATTTGCTTGCGGTAGCGCGGTGCTTCAGCTTCGGGGTCCATGGCTTCACCAATGAGCACCATGGGCTGACGCTTCCAGAGAGGAGCGGCCAGGGTGGGGATATCAAGAGGCTGGCTGTGGAGCTGGAATTGTCCCTGGACTCTGGAAATATCTGTCCAGAGCAGGTGGTCTTTCTGGTGGAGTTGTTGCTGGAAGTGGTGGTGGAACTGCTGCCATGCCCCTGGGAGAGATTGGCCTTCTAGGCAGTCGAACAGGTGGGCGAGGGGCTGGGTCTCGGTTTCGTCTAGCAGGTTGCAGCTGTAGGGGTTGGCCGGCCGCTGGAAGAGGCTGTGGGTGAGCTGGACGCGGGTTTGGCGGATGACGTCGCTGTGGAGGGGGCAGGCCAGCATGAGCTGGTCCCAGTCTCCTGGGGTGAGGGTTTGGGTGAGCTGTTGGCGGAGCCAAAGGCCGAGGTCGTCGGCTCCTTCAATGACGGTGGGGATGCCTTCGGGGAAATGGCCGAGGTTGTGGAGGCGATCGCCCAACCAGGCTTCCGGTGTCGTCATCAGCAGTCCCCGGAAATCATCGCTGGGCCAGCGATCGCCCTGGTGAATCGATTTTGGCGTGGGCATCCAGCTTCGCAGGCGAGGCAGCTCCACGCTCAGGAGCCGCTGTTGAACGGAGAGCGGTGCGACGAGGATGGCAGGTTCAGGCCATAACAGCAGCGGCGTGAGGTAGCCCAGGCGGTAGCTGCGATAGTTGCGGGTGGGTACGGCCTGGATCAGAGCACTGCGGCCCAGGCGAAGCGCCCTCGCCACGAGGCGAGCCAGGGTGAGGTGATGGGGCCATTGGGATTCTCCCTGTTCTCTCAGGAAGGCGCGTAGCTGTTGGTGGACTTCGACTTCAATCACGGGCTGTGATGGGAGGGCTGAGGAGGGCTGAGGAGGGCTGGGAAGTTGAGTGCTGTTGTGAGCCAAATTGACGATTGACTTGGATTTTGAGGTGGGAGAGAGCAGGTTTGAATGCAATCACCTGGACTTTTTATTATGCACAGTCAGTTGATTGGATGCATGGGATGGGGCGATTGCGTAGCAAGCTTCCTGCGGAATCGCAAAGCAAGCTTTCTATGGGGACAGGGTGGCCAAAGAGGCGAGGCTCTGGAGAGTTTAATGAGCTCCAAGGTCGGGAATCCTAAGTAAGGATTCCCAACCTCAGACAAGGTCTTGAGAGCATGGGGGCTGACCGTTTGTTTTGGGTTCTTAGCCTGCCAATTTCTGAATCTCCCCATGACTTTGCCTCTCTCCCGGACTGTTGCGATCGCTCGGTATAACTCTGCCATTGTCCGTCGTGCCCTTAGACGAGGCGGAGGCAGTTTGGCCCTGGTTTTACTCCTGAGCAGTTGTGGACAGTTGCCCTGGCGAGCAGAGTCTTCTTTACGCCCTGTGGCGAGGCGGCGTGCAGTGCCCACGAGTCAGCGGCAGGAAGCCCGTATGGCACGTCCCGCTGCTGTGGGGAGTCGTCCTTTGGTGGATTACGGAGGCTATAAGCGAATTCATCCTGGGATGGAGCTCTCTGAGGTTCAATCGCTATTAGGCCATGAGGGCCAGCGCGATGAGGTAGTCGTGGAGACAGACAACTCGCCCGTTGAAGGACTGGCTGGCTCCTCACCAGTTGTTGAAGAGCTGACTGTAGAAGGCCGTGATGGTGAGTCGGAGATGTTTTGGCGCTGGACTCATCCTAGTGGGGTGTACAACATCCATGCTCGTTTGACTGGGAGTTCGCAGCCAGAAACTTGGGCGGTGCAGTCCAAATGGTTAACCTACAATCCCCCCGAATAGAGCATGGGCCTGATGCCCTCATTCTGAAGATTGAAATTTGCAAAGAAAAAGTAGGAGCTGGCTCGCAGCTCCTACTTTTTCTTTGCCGTGTCTTGGGAGGTGAGAGTTGGTCATCCCAGCATCTCCATTTACTCCACGGCTGAGTCGCTGGGCTAAACCTCCAGCTGGTAAAACCCTCGTAGGAACCCTAGGGCTTCTTCGCCGCGAATGCGAGAGGCGCGGCGAGCCTCGCTGGGAAGCCCTGCTGAGCGGGTAATAGTGCCGGAAATATTGACGATGCGTTTGCCGAACTGGGGATGCTGGTGGAGGGTGACCATTTCGCCACTGGAATTTTGCAGCATCACCTGCATGGGGGAGTCAAAAAAGCTTTGGCTGGGATTGCTGCTGGGCATTTTGACGGGTTTTAGCTGGCCAATGAGGGGCTTTAGCTGATGACTGGTTTGTTCTACCGCTTTTTGCTCTGCGGCGGTGAGCTTGGCTTCCAGGGCCTGGAGCGTTTCCAGTAGCTTTTGAATGTTGTAGTGGGCGCTTTTGACTTCTTTGAAGGGGTGAACGACGAGGTAGGCCAAGGCGAGTAGGTCTGTCTCCTTTTCTAGGACAAAGTTGAGGGTGGTGCGCCGCTGGTCAATGTCAAAGCTCGGCGGATGTTGAAACAGGGGAAACTTGCGGGCGACCTGGTGGTAGAAGCTAGCAAGAACAAAGTGATCGTGATGGTCCAGGGCGGAGTCGATGGTGAGCTGGACGCGGGGGCGGGCTGGGCGAAAGAATTGCTGGGCTTGTTGGGCGTTGCTGAAGCGGTGGATCTGGGCGCGATCGCCCCCCGGACTCAAATCAACCCACTCACAGACTAGCTCTTCGGTTTGGAGGCCAAAGCGGGGCGTTTCGTACAGCTTGGCGCCAGTCATCGTGGCCTGGGATAGGTCGGCACCGACCCAATGGACTCGACTGAGGCAGGCTTGGGTTAGATCGGCGTGAACCAGGCTGGTATTGCTCAGGATGGCGTTGCTCAGGTCGGCTCCCATGAGATTTGCCCCGCTGAGCTTGGCATCGCTTAGGTCTGCCCAGCGCAGATTGGCCCCGCTTAGATCGACCCAGCGCAGATTTGCGCCGCTGAGGTTTGCGCCGCTGAGGTTGGCCCGCTGGAAATTGGCATGCTGCATTTCCGCGAAGCGGAGGTCTGCGCCGCTGAGGACGGCCTGGGAGAAGTCTGCGCCTTTGAGGTTGGCATGCTCCAGGTTCGTGGCAATCAAAGAGGCTCTACGGCAGTCTGTGCCTTCCAACTGAGCCCAGGCCAGACAGGCCTGTTTCATTTGAGCTTCTTGGAGATTGGCACCGTTGAGTTGGGCGCGCTGGAGGTCGGCCCTTTTAAACCAAGATTTGGCGAGTTGAGCTTCGGAGAGGCGGGCCTGGGCCAGTTGGCTGCTGCTGAAGTTGGCCTTGTTGAGCTGCGCCTGTTGAAGCTGGGCTTTTGTAAAATCTGATCCCTTGAAGTCAGCGCCATTGAAGTGGCGTCCCTGCCAGCGCACCCCTCTCAGATGGGATTTATGAAATGTTCGATCGCCGCCTGCATAAAGCAAAGGAACGCGATCGGAATCCATGACCTGATGGGTCGTCTCCATAGCTGTGCCTCACACTGACTGACTCACGAAAAGGGCAAGACGGGGGATTGTGCGAATCGATTAACGCATCGTTACCGTCTCAATTGGCTGAAGTCCTTGCTTGCTGACAAGGCTTTGGCTTGGGGCTCCCTCTGGGATCAGAATGCCCTGAGGAGTGCTAGGTCTCACAGGGCATTGTTGGGGGGAGAAGAGTCTCAGCTATGGACTGTTTGATCTCCTTTTGAGCTTTGATGGTGAGGTGATGCTCCCTGGAAGGTCCATATATCAATGATTTGGGCTGTGGGATTGATGGGGAGGAAATGGAGAATGGTGTCTTTGACGGACTACCCTGCTAAGAGGTTGTTTGGGAATTTGGCCAAGCGTCAAAATTGAGACTCTAATTCAGTGAAAAAATGCTGGAATTTCACGGTTTTAGGCTCACCATAGAGTTATTGGCTACCGCTAACTGCCTTTCTCAAACAACCTTTAAGGCATGGCTGCGGGCTGAATTAGATGGCTAGCAGCCAGAGTAATGGCGTCACTTTGTACGGAATTTCGTAATGGTAATGGACGATTCTGCCGCAGCAATGGAGACCGCTGGCTCAGCGACTGATAGGGCGGCGACTGAGCTCACAGTGGGGATTGTGGGCTTGGGCCTCATTGGGGGGTCTTTAGGCTTGGACCTGCGACGGCGGGGCTATCGGGTCTTGGGGGTGAGTCGTAAGGCTGTGACCTGCGATCGCGCGGTGGAGAGAGGCGCGGCGGATGAGGCTTCCATTGAATTGTCTAGCCTGGCCCCGGCTGATGTCATCATCCTTTGTACGCCCCTGAATGTGTTGGGCAAGACCGTGGAGCAACTACGGCCCCATCTCAATCCAGAGACGGTCCTCACGGATGTGGGTTCGGTCAAAGCCCCCATCGTGGAAGAAATCGAGCCGCTGTGGCCCAATTTTGTCGGTGGGCATCCCATGGCAGGGACGACAGAGCAGGGGATTGATGCGGCGCTGCTGGATCTGTTTCAGGACCGTCCCTATGTTTTGACGCCCACGGAAAAAACGCCTGCGGGGGCCGTGGAACGGGTTCAGGAATTGGCGATCGCCCTAGGCTCCAAAACCTACATTTGTCCCCCGGACGAACATGACCGGGCCGTGGCTTGGATCTCCCATTTGCCCGTGATGGTCAGTACCAGCTTGTTTCAGGCCTGCCGCCGCGAGGAAACTCCAGCGGTGCGGAAATTGGCTCAGCAGCTCGCCAGTTCGGGGTTTCGAGATACAAGCCGGGTGGGAGGCGGCAACCCTGAGCTGGGCCTGCTGATGGCTCGATACAACCGGGATGCACTGTTGGCGAGCTTGGCAAGTTATCGGGACAGCCTAGGACAGGTCATCTCTTTGATTGAGTCGGAGGACTGGGATGGTGTTGAAGCAACTCTGAGGCAGGGGGCTGAAGAGCGGCCGCTATTCCTCTAAACCTAATGTTCTAGGCTGGTTTGGCTTCGCTGCGGCCATCGCTGCTGGGTAGAGAGGGCAATTATTGAGGATTGCCAGGGAATACTTTGTACACAAGGAATAAAAGCTTCCTTAGACATCACCCAGTGATGGTTGGTCTTGTCCTCCCTGGGCGATGGCTGAGAACCCCCGTGAAAGCAGGTTCGTCGAACCTTGCCCTTTTACGGAATTTATATGTTACTTTGAGCACTCAATTGCCCCGGCTACGCTGCATTACGCCTTTGGGATACCCTTTGGAGCAGTGGTCCTTGGAGCATTCCTATAGAAAAGCCATTTGGCGCTCTCGAATAAAATCAGTCTCCGTTACCCTTGAGGATAGAAATTACTTCCTCATTAAGTGGCTTTATTTCTCGAAATCAATCGCGCTTCGAGCTAGATGTTGCTAAAACGAACTTTCTTGACTGTCTGATCGGTCCGAATGACTTTTTCGTCCTGCGGTGTTTCCTGAGCCTCCATGACCCTCAATCAGCCCTCAAAATCTAAGTCTGCGCAACGGTCTTCTGGGCCAATGCCTGCTGGGGCCAAGTCTAGCCGTAGCCAGGGCAAGGCTATCGGAAGCAAGACTGCTGCAAGTCAGCCCATGGGCCGTAAAACGAATGCGGCACGGACCACGGTCAAGGCTCAGAAAAATGCTGCAAGTTCTCGCACTGCTGCGACCCAAGTGGCCTCTCCCTCAGCTCGACGAGGCAAGGCATCTAGTGGCCCGAGTTGGCTAACGCGGGTTTTGGTCAGTTGGCAGCTTTGGATCTTCCTGGCCATGGGCGGGGTGACAGCTTCGGGGGCTTTGGCTTTCATGTCCTTGGTGCGATTGCCCCAGGCATTGGAATGTCCTCGGGTGTTTTGGCCGCTGGCTTCAGCTTCTTTGCGGGTCTACTGCGCCCAGGCTGCGGCAGACGATAAGGATCATCGGGGCTTGTTAGATGCGATCGTCCTGGTGGATTCCTTGCCCTCGGATCACCCCTTGCGTCCCATGGTGGATCGCAACATTCGTCGCTGGTCCATGGAGCTCATGGATGTGGCGGAGGAGCTGTTCCAGGATGGTCAACTGGACGATGCCCTAGAAACGGCGGAGCGGATTCCCTACGATCGCCTGGAATGCACCGACAGCGAATGCCCCGAGGATTTCATGAAGCGCCGTAGTAAGCGCTGGAAGACCACTTGGGAAAAGGCGGAAAAGATTTTCTCCGATTCGGAGAAGGCGCTGATTAATCAAAAGTGGAGCAAAGCAGCCGAGGTCGCTGCCCTGTTGCTATCGGTTGACAACCGCCATTGGCGCACAACGAAGTACGAAGAGATTAGCGCCCAGGTTCAGGAGGTGCGGGGCACCAACAGTGTCTTGGCGAAGGCGAAAGCCCTGGCAGATAAGGGCGATGCCAACAGCGTGATCGAGGCCGTCAGATTGGCGGGCTCAGTTTCTCCCAAGAGTCGGGTTTATCCCATCGCGAAGGGAGCTTTGGCCCGCTACGGTCAACAGCTCATGACCCTCGCTGAAAAATCCTTGGATGCTAAGGATCTGAGCGAGACCCTCAACATTCTCGATAACGTGCCTAAACAGGCCAACCTTGAAAAGGAGGTCCGAGACTTCCGAACCATTGCTCGGGCTCAGTCTCGCACCTGGTCGGGCCGGGTGTCTGATATTCAATCCGCGATTTCTGACGTTCGTAAGATTGGTCTGGATCGGCCTTACTACTCCAAGGCCCAGACGCTGATTACCCGTTGGCAAACGGCCATTCAAGATTTGGCTCGCTTGCAGAAGGCTGAGCAGATTGCATCGAAGGGGAATGTCCCTAGCTTAGTTGCGGCGATTTCTGAGGCTTCCCTGATTCCTGAGACGAACCCTCGCTATGACGATGCGCGGGCGATGATCAGCAACTGGACGTCGACGATCCAGACCCAGGAAGATCAGCCCATTCTGGACCGCGCAGAGCAACTGGCCCAGTCTGCTACGGCAGAGGCTTACCAGGCTGCTATTTCCGAGGCGAATCGCATTGGTAAAGGTCGCGCTCTTTATGACAGTGCTCAATCTAGGGCAGCGGACTGGCGTGAGAAATTGCAATGGCTTCAGGACCAGCCTTTCTTAGCCCAGGCGAGGGCTTTGGCTTCTTCGGGGAACTTGCCGGGGGCGATCGCCGCTGCCAAGCAAATTGGGTCTGGGCGATTGCTCTATGGCGAAGCCCAAGATGCCATTAGTGGCTGGCAGGGCCAGGTGGATTCTGAAAATAGTTTGATCGCGGCTCGGGGATACGCCCAGGATGGCTGGAACCCTGATTCTCTGTTGAGAGCGATTGAAGCGGCGGATCGCGTTCCTGCGAGCAGTAGTTTGCGCTACGACGCAAATCTTGAGATTGCGACCTGGAGTAATCGCTTGGTGCAAATTGCGATTGATCAGGCCAATGTCGATCTCTATGCAGCGATTGAAACGGCGAGCTTGGTGCCTTCTTGGACGGATGCCTATGGTACGGCCCAGGCACGTATTGAGAGTTGGCAGGCGATTCTTCAGCCTGCTCCAGAGCCCTACTACGAGCCGGAGCCTTACTACGAGCCGGAGCCTTACTACGAGCCAGAGCCCTACTACGAGCCAGAGCCCTACTACGAGCCTGCACCCGAGCCTGCCTATATTCCGGTTCCTGAGGCTGAAGCAGAGTATGTGGCGCCCGAGCCCGAGCCCGAGTATTTTGAGCCTGTGGATGAAGCGGCAGATCCGCCAGAACCACCGCCTTTGCCTTCTGAAGGGTTACTGCCTTAAAAGTAGGTCCATTGAACAGCAGGAGAAGAGCATTGGGCCAGTGAGCCTGATGCTTTTTCGCTATGGTTTTTTCCAGTGCTTTGCCCCAGCTGTGGGCTTCGGCCGGAGGCCAAAGCATTAGGGCGAGCGACCTGTTGAGCACGGGGCGTTAGGTGGCCCAATGCTATTACTCCTGCCGTTGTTGGCAAGGGGAGAAGGGGGGGGAGTTTGGACTAGCGCTGGCTTTGGTCGATTTGGCGGACTGCGGTGAGAGCGCTGTAGCTGACCCCAGCAGTGCCTTCACCAGGATGGGTCGAGTCGCCCACAAGCCAAAGGTTTTTGAGCGGGGTGCGGGTGGCAAAGCCAAAGGGGCCAAAGGTGGGGATGCGTTGACCGACGCCACCGACGATGCCTCGCTCTCGGGCGGTGTATTTGTGGAAGGTCCGAGGCGTGGCGGTTTCACAGATAATGATGTGCTCGGGGCGGAGGTCGAAGTAGCTGCTGAGGCGGGCGATCGCCCCGACCGTAAACTCTTGCTTCAAGGCCTCATAGTCCGCTTCACTACCGCTCCACCAGCGCCCTACATCAGTAAAGGATGAGGCAATGATTGTCGCTTTGCCCTCCGGGGCACGGCCATCATTGGGATGGCTGACCGACACGAAGAGAGAGTTGTTCTCGGCGATGGGGCCGTCGTAGTCGTAGAGAAATTGCAGGTGGGGGGGGCAGTTCTGGGGGACAGCGGCTTGGTCCACGCCCAGGTAAATGACGAAGGCTCCAGAGCCATCGGGGAGCTGCTCAACGCGGTTGTTGTAGCCCTGAACCCATGGCTTGGCTTTGGCAGCGGGGTCGATCAGGTGAACGATATCCTGGGCGGTGACATTGGCCACGACATGGTCAGCAGGCTCTGTGAAGGTTTGGCCCCGCTTGCCCTTGCCCCCTCGGATGAGTTTGACCGTTACGGATTGGGGGCGTTTGTCACGACGTTGGCCGTTGCTGTGGATGGCTTCGACTTTGTGGCCCATGTGGAGTTCGCCGCCATGGGCTGTGAGGGCGGTGACCAGGCGATCGCTTAAAACCTGCATACTGCCTTCCAGGTGGAATAACCCTTGGGGCTCTTGGGATACAGCCAGGGCTGTGGCTGCGTAGAGCAGGGCAGTATCCTCGGCAGTGACCTGGGAATAGAGCTTGAGCTGCATGTCCAGGAAGGTGCGCAGTCGCAGGTCTTGGTCCAGGTCGAACAGGCGCAGAGCATCTCCCACCGTGGAGAAAGTATAGGGAACGGTGATTAATGTATCGGGGCGCAGGGCTTTGGCGAGCTGGAGCAGGTCCCAGGGGCTACGGGGCGGAAGGACGGGGTCGCGGCCTTGGAAATCCCAGCTGGCTTCGAAGAGTGTGGCCAGGAGATTCCAAAAGGGCTCGCTGCCAGGGAACTGGCGCGATCGCTCTGCTTTCCACTGGTCCAGATTTCGCCAGACCGAAATGGGTTTGGTTTCTCCCGGTAGAAAGACTGCACAGGCTGGATCACAAGGGCGGGACTCGGGCAGATCGATGCCCAATTCTTGAAAGATGCGATGGTGAATGCCGCCGGGCTCTAGCCCTGCCACTTGGGTCGCTCCCACGTCAAAGGTAAAGCCTCGACGCTTGAACGTTGAAGCGCAGCCACCCGGGACGATCGCCTGGTCATAGACCTTGACGCCATAGCCTCGCTTGGCCAGCAGCGCCGCGGCGGTGAGGCCACCAATGCCGGCACCGATGACAACAACAAGGGGAGAGGAGGCCATAGGAAGCTTTACATTCGTTCACAATCTTCTTCATTGTAGGTGCTCTCTTGCTAGGAGAGTCGTTAAGGCGGGAAGGTTGGGCTCGACCTGACTGTTCCCTTGAAATATCCAAGTTTGGGATTGGGTGAGGGCTAATGGCAAAATAGCGAAGCTAATTGAGCTTTGACAGGACTTGCCATGCAGGGGCCAAATTCCGGCGACCACGACCCATCAGAGGGCTCGGATGGCAATGACAATAATTATGAGCCTGGCAATGGGGTGCCCCTGAACGGGAATGGCAATGGCTACCGCAACGGGAATGGCAATGGCCATGCTAAGCCCCCCCGGGACCTGGAATCGATTCGTCGAGGGAATACCGTTCAGCCGTCCCCAAGTGCTGCTGCCGGGACGACGGCGAGGGAGGTTGAACTGGGCCCTCCCCCAGCGGTGTCTGAGCTGGAGCGAGAGGCTCGCCCTTCTCGGCGATCGCCCTCTCCCTTCAGAGTTTCGGCTCTGTTGCTCTTGTTCTGGTTAGTCAGTGCGGCGGTGGATCGCTTCTGGCTGCTGCTAGACAATCGCATGCCCGCTTGGGACCAGGCGGACTACCTCAACGGGGCGATGAACTATTGGGCGTTGTGGAATCAGGTGGGGGGACAGGCGGCAGAACGCTTTAGTCCAGACTGGTGGACGCAGTTCTGGCAATTGGCCCCCAAGATTCCTCCCCTGACCTACCTGGCAACGTTGCCCTTTTTTCAGCTCTGGTCCCCCAATGGGGATACGGCGATGCTGGTGCAGTTGCTCTTTAGCGCTATCTTGCTGGTTTCGGTTTATGGCCTGGCGCGCTGTCTTTTCCCCCGTCCGGTCAGCTCCCGAGTCGGGCTTTGGGCGGCGGCTATCTGTATGGTGCTGCCTGGGTTGGCGCGGTTGCGGCTGGAGTATTTGCTGGACTACCCCCTGGCGGCGAGTGTGACTTTTGCCTGGTGGATGATGACCCTATGGCATGGCAGTCGTCAGGGCGGTGGGAGTTTGGGGGGCTGGTTTGGGGCGATCGCTACAGGGGTTGCCCTAGCCCTCGCGATCTTGGTCAAACAAACGGCAGCGCTGTTCTTGATCATTCCGCTGCTCTGGGTTTTTCTCACGGCTCTATTTCGATTTCGCTGGGCCAGACTCTTCCAGGGAGCCTTGGCGTTGTTGATTACAGGGCTGATGCTGCGCCCCTGGATTGCGCCGAACTGGCTGCTGATTTTGTCTTCTAGTAAGCGAGCTACGGTGGATTCTGCGGTGAAGGAGGGCGATCCTTCTCTGCTGAGTCCCGATGCTTGGCTGTATTACCTCAAGCAATTGCCCAGTCAGGTGTCTTGGCCGCTGTTGATTGCGCCACTGTTGGGGCTGTTAGTTTATCTGCTGCTGCGTAAACGGAAACCCCGCAAGGCGGCAACGGCGAATGTTCCCTATGCCTTTAATCGCCAGAAGGGGTTGATTTCTGAGCCCATTCAGGCGCGTCCTGCGCTAACCCTCGTTTGGCCGTTGATGTTTCTCTTGGGCGCCTATCTCCTAGCCAGCCTCAACCCGAATAAGGATGCCCGCTACGGCTTGGCCTATCTCCCCGTGCTGTCGCTGCTCTTAGCGCGGGGCATGACCTTTTACCCGCCTCGGTTACGTTGGCTACCCCGGGGGGCGATCGCGCTTTCGCTATTGATGCTGCTGGTTAATTTATTTCCACTCCCCATTCTCTCCAGCCGCCCCCAAGCCCAAGCCGCATTGCAAAAGGTGAGTTCCACCCCGACCTATCCCCCGGCCGTGGGTATTCAATGGCCCCATGGGGAGATCATTCAAACCATGGTCCAGGCGGAACCCTATTTGCAAAATACCCTCGGGGTTTTGCCCTCCACGCCGACGATTAACCAGCACAACATCAGCTTTTTCGGTGCCCAACAGGATTTCCGGGTCTTTGGCCGTCAGGTTGGAGTCCGGGAAGACCAAGTGCCCCAGGACCTGCGATCGCTGAATTGGTTCTTGACCAAGACGGGTGACCAGGGCTCCATTCCCCCCTCTCAACCATTGATTACCCAGCAGGTGGAAACGGGAGGGGATTTTATCTTGACTGGACAGTGGCCCCATCCTGATGGGGGAGAGCTTAAGTTGTTCCATCGCAAGCAGCCCTGGATCACGGTGGAGCCTAGCGATAGTGCCAAATCTCAAACTAATTCTCAAACTAATTCTCAAGCCAATTCTCGATCCAGTGCTCAGGTCAAGCTGGTCGATGTGGAGCTGCCCCGCAGCGCTCCGCCAAACCAGCCTTTGGCGGTGACTTACCGTTGGGTTGGCTCCATTGAGGCTTTGCAGAATGGTGTGGTTGCTTTGACTTGGGAGCCGCTGGAAGGTGTCCCAAATAATAGTGATGAGCAATCGGCTGCGAAACAGCGACTCGAGGCTCCCAGTTTCGTTGCGCAAGCTCCAGCTCTGGATGGTGAAACGGCCGCTCCTCGCCAAGTGGGAGCGAGTCTTTCTGCGGTGGTGCCTTCCCCAAATGCTGCGCTTACTGCGACTGATCCGCCTGCCCTTGAAGGCGGTGCCAGTAACGCGGTGCCAGCAACTGCTGCCCTGGGGGCCTTGCCTAGCAATCGTTGGTTTCACGATCACACACCAGGAATGGGCTTTCTTTTGGCACCTGCTGCGACTGAGGACAATTCGGAGGCCTTGGTGCAAGCTGGCAAAACCGTTGTGCAATTGCAAGAGCGCCTGGCAATGTTGCCCCAAGCTGAGCCTGGTCAATATCAGCTCACAGGCCAATATATTGATCGACGCAACGGTGAGGTTGCAGCTCTCCAGGTGCCTAAGGTGGTTCTCACCTTGGATGTCAATGCCGAGAATAACCTGACTCAAGCTGCCTCCGCTGCTGAGCTGGATTGGGTCACTCAATTGCGGCAGTGGTCCTGGCTGATGCCCCAGGGGCCCGATGTGTTTGGTCCTGCGTTTGATGAGGTGGCGCGGGTGAATCAATATGCGCCGCGTCAGGACTATGTGGCCCAGGCAGAAACTTCGTTGCGTTATCGCTTAGAGCAGCCGGGGCTGTCTGATGAGAAAGAGCGATCGCTACGGTACAGTCTGGTTTTAGCCCAGGTATTGCAGCAGGATGTGGATGGGGCGATCGCTGCGCTGGAGCCACTCACAGCATTGGACGGCAATAACCCCTATGTGTATGCATACCTCAGTTTCGTTAATCTCTATGGCTTACGTCCCAGGGCAGCCCAAGCGGCCCTGACTCCGGCTTTAGAGTTAGCGCCCGATCAAGACATTGTGCAAATCCTTGATGGTGTGGGTGGTTTGATGAGCGGTAACGTCTTGAAAGCAGTTCGTATCACAAGGCAATTGCTGAGTGCTTCTTAGACTTGTCTTGCAATAGCTTTAATCGTTGGACGTTTGCTCTAGGGCTCAACGCCTGCGGAGCGAAGTCAGCCATCAACAATGAGTCGAATCCAGATGCTCTAAGTTATCGATGGCGAATGCAGAAAGGAGAAGGCGAGTGGTGCTAGCA
>CALLAT010000016.1 GCA_938002085.1 uncultured Pseudanabaenaceae cyanobacterium | reverse complement strand
CTCGAAACCAACACGATCGCCCCCATCGCCCTCACCCAAGCCGTCGCCCCCAGCATGATTGCCCAAGGCAGCGGCCTCATCGTCAACATCGGCAGCGTCTCCGGCATCTTCACCACCCCCTTCGCCGGAGCCTACTGCGCCTCAAAAGCCGCAATCCACAGCCTCTCCGATGCCCTCCGCCTCGAACTTTCCCCCTTCGGCATCAAGGTAATGGTCATACAACCCGGAGCCATCCAATCCAACATCGGCAACAACGCCGAAGCCCTGCTGGAACAAACCCTCAAGACGGACTCTCGCTACGGCGCACTGGAGCAAGTCATTCGAGCCAGAGCCAATGCCTCCCAGCAAGGTGCAACCCCCACCGAGGTCTTTGCCCAGGCGGTTGTCAAAGCCTGTGAGAATCCCAAGCCCGTAGTGCGGATTGGTAATAAGAGCTTTTTGCTGCCGTTTTTGCAGCGGTGGTTGCCTGGGTGGATGCGCGATCGCCTCCTCACCAAACGCTTTCAGCTCAATAATTTAGCTCGACAGGCTAAATGAATACACCGAAATGACCTGCTCCACCGTTGTAGCATTGCCCATAACGCTACTTCCCTATTGCCATGGCCTCCAGCTCTGACCCCAACAGCAAAATGCCCACTGGCCTCAAAATCGGCCTCAGCATTCTGGCAGGCTGTGGATGTTTGAGCGTGGGCACCGTTGTACTGGGAATTATTGCCGCGATCGCCCTCCCCAGCTTGCTCAATCAAACCCATCAGATTAAAGCGAGTGAAGCGAAGACCCAGATCGGCTTAATGAACCGAGCCAACCAGGCTTATTTCCTCGAACATGAGCAATTCACAGCCGACATCCAAGCTTTAGGCTTAAACCTCCCCCAACAGACAGAAGACTACAGCTATTCCATCCTCCTCCCCCCAACGGACGACCTCCCCAGCGTCATGGCCACGGCGGTGCCCCTAGACAATACAGCGGGGCTCAAGAGCTACATTGGTGCTATGTATGCAGTGCCCGACCAGCATTCTGATGACTTGACGACCCTGGCGATCATCTGCGAGAGCGACCAACCGGGTGCCGCTCCCCCTGAAATGCCATCTTCCATCAGCTCACCGGCTGAGATTCGTTGTCCGCCTGGCTCCTTCAATCCAGGTTTCTAACCAGTTGCATCCACCACTAACCCAACCCTGATGGTTCACGGATGCTGCGGGCGATCGCCGATACATCCTCGTCTCCAAATCCCCGCGCCATCAGCCCCGCCTCAATCTGGGTCACGTAGGCGGCGATCGGTACCGTCACCCCCAGCTCCTCCGCCGCCTCCAGCGCAATCTTCAAATCTTTATGGTGCAGCCGCACCCGAAATCCTAGAGGATACTCATTGGCAATCATATTGCCCGACCGATTCGTCAGCCCCCAAGACCCCGCTGCACCACCGCCCACTGCTTTGACCACCTGGCCCATATCCAGCCCAGCTTTCATCCCCAAGCTCAACCCCTCCGCCACACTTAAATAGGTGCCTGCCACAATCACCTGATTAATCGCCTTGGTCACCTGACCTGAGCCAATCGGCCCAACATGAGTAATTGTCTTGCCCATGGCCTCCAGCACCGGCATCGCCTTCGCTACCGCATCCGCTTCACCGCCCAACATAATCGATAGCGTGCCATTCACCGCTCCCTCAGAGCCCCCCGACACCGGCCCATCCAGCATCTGCACCTGCTTTTCGGCCAAAGCCGCCGCAATCCGCCGCGTTACCTTGGGGCTAATCGTGGACATATCCACCACCACAGCGCCAGCTGCAACACCCTCAATCACGCCCCCGTCACCCAAAATCACCGCTTCCACATCGGGGCTATCGCTCACACAGCTCACAACCACCTCTGCCCCTAGGGATGCAGCCTTCGGGGTCTCAGCTCGTTGGGCTCCCGCCTCTGCTAAAGCTTCCTCCTTGGCCCTTGTGCGGTTATGCACCGTCACCTCATGCCCTGCTTTGAGCAAATTCAGCACCATTGGTCCGCCCATGGTGCCCAGCCCGATAAAACCAACTTTCATCCCCGATGCTCCAGCTAGGTTTTGTGCTTCTGCTCAGGCGGGGCATTACTCACGCCTTTCAGGAACACATCATTTGTTCATTTGATTGTAAGGATTTTCTAAGCCTGCTTCGTTAAAACAGCATCAAAGCGAAAACACCGACCTAGTCACTGAAGTACTAAACAGGAATCATAGCTTCCCAAGGAAGTCATAAGCCCATGTTCACGACCACCCTTCGCAATACCGTTCGACGCGCCGCCGTTCTGGGTTTTAGCCTAGGCATCATGGGCAGCGCAACAATGATGGCTGCTACAGCCGCCAGCGCTGCGGAATATAAAGGACAGCGGTTGGATGGACTCTCCTTTGAGGCGATCGCTTCTACTTCAAATAGCAAAGAATCGCAAACCGCCAAAGTTACCTTCTCGGGTTATCAAGCCCTATTACATTTCGAAGATGGCAGCTATGCCATTGTCGATCTAGACGATGCAGTCATTGATGATCGAGATAATATTACGGCGTTAGACCGTCGTCAAAATATTCAGTGGAAGCTCGACCTTCACTAGGTTTAGACTCTGTGGCAACACGGTGCTCCATTCGAGATACTGAATGAATAGCAGAAAGGCCTGTAACTCTTGCTTGCATAGAGTTACAGGCCTTTCTACTGAAGGAGTGAAAGACTTCGTTCTCCGTATTAATCGCCAGCTTTACTCTGGTCTCTACTCCGTAACTGCCGATAGCTTATTGTGTGGGATTCTCTGAAAGAAGATTGCTTTAGTCTCGGATTAAATACTCAAATTTAAGGCTACTTCTTGGAGAGAAATAAATGAATTGGATATGGTTCTAGCTGTTACTTATGAGAGCGTTAATGCCCCGATTAAAAGGGCAAACTATAAACACATCACCTTTGCTCGGAGGCTCGCAGCCATGCTTGTGACAAAACCTCAATATCGCCTCGTAACTCGTAGCGATTTTGATGGCCTAGTCTGTGCCGTTCTATTTAAAGAGCTTGGCATTATTGATGACATCAAGTTTGTCCATCCTAAAGATATGCAGGATGGCAAGATTGATATTGGCCCTCGCGATATCACCACAAATCTACCCTACGTGCCTGGTGCGCATCTAGCCTTCGACCATCACACTAGCGAAGCGCTGCGAAACTTTGGCGTGGATGGTGACCATTACATTATTGACAGCGAGGCGCCTTCTGCCGCTCGCGTTGTCTACGAATACTATGGTGGTGCAGCAACGTTCCACAACATTGCCCCTGAATTAATGGTGGCAGTGGATAAGGCTGACTCAGCTAAGTATTCCATTGAAGAAGTCCTCAATCCGACTCAATGGACCCTGCTAAATTTCTTGATGGATTCTCGTACGGGGCTGGGGCGATTCCGCAGTTTTCGCATTTCCAACTACAACTTGATGATGCAGTTGATTGATTACTGCAGAAATCACACGATCGAAGAAATTCTAGCGCTGCCCGATGTGGAAGAGCGGGTGGGCCTATTCTTCGAACAGGAGACTAAATTCAAGCAGCAACTGCTGCGCTGCTCCCAGGTCTATCAAAACCTCGTGGTTCTGGATCTCCGCGAAGAAGATGCGATTCATGTGGGCAATCGCTTTATGCTCTATGCCCTGTTCCCCAACTGCAATATTTCCATTCACGCTCTTTGGGGACGCCAACAGCAGAACACCGTTTTTGCAGTGGGTAAATCTATCTTTAAGCGCACCTCCCGCACAAATATTGGTGACTTAATGCTGGAATTTGGGGGAGGTGGCCATATCAATGCAGGAACTTGCCAGGTTGATAACCAATTGGCTCAACCCACTCTCGCTAGCCTCATTCAGCGGATTACAAGCGACGGTTAGGAACTCCGACGTCCTTCTGGCCATGGCCTTGGCCACGTCGCTGAGGATATTCATCACCTGCCAAATTCTAGATCTGGCAGGAGATCCTATGGCTCGCTAGCGTTCTACCCCATGAGGCCATTGCCATTAAGCAAACGGCAAGTCCTGGGTCCGCTGGCTTAAATAAGCGCGTTGTTGTTTTCTGTCCTCCGTTTGGGCAATGGAGATAGGCTTGCCCAGCAACAAGACAAATTTCATTGCTTTGGGCTGGTTCTACAGTTGCTAGGGCATCGAAAGGCCTGGAACTCTTGGCTGAACTCTAGCTGAATGAGATAGGGATTTCCGCCCTACTTCTAAGGCTGTAATGCTTCCTTTTCCACCATTTCTCAAGGGTTAAGAGCTGTTTCCCCCTTCGATAAGCCAGAATTACCCCGGTAAATCTACTTAGTGAAGGTTAGGATAATCTGAATAACCTCTGGTCACAGGAAGCATCGAATGGACGCTAGGCCCATCCCGACAAGCCATCGAGACTCACGTCATGAAGGTCTCGGCTCAGGAGAACGCGGTAACCTTGCCCTCATCTCAGTTCACGGGGATCCCGCCGTGTCTAAGGGACGTGAAGCTCTGGGCGCCCTCAACGTATATGTCCGCCACCTGGGCGAAGCCTTGGCACGCCAGGGTTGGCGAGTGGATATGTTTACCCGGCGTAGCGATCCAGCCCAGGCGCAAATCGTGGAGCATGGTCCTAACTGCCGCACGATTCGTTTGGATGCAGGCCCGGACACTTTTGTCGATCGCCATCATCTCTACGATTGTTTGCCAGAGTTTCTGGAGTCATTTCTAGAGTTTCAAGTGCGCTCTCGGGTTCAATATGCGTTGGTCCACACCCATTATTGGCTTTCGAGCTGGGTGGGGATGGAGTTGCGCAAGCATCAGCTCTTCAAGCAGGTGCATACTTACCATTCCTTGGGGGCCCATGAACCAGAGGGTGATTTAAGGCCTGGGATACTGAATGGTTTAGAGCTCGGCGTGGCCCAGGAACGTCTTGAGACTGAGCGTCGCAGCTTAGCCAAGAGCGATCTTGTGATTGCAACGAGTCCCCAGGAGCGAGATTCCTTGCGTCGGCTGATTTCCGATGAAGGCAAGATTGAGATTATTCCTTGTGGTACGGACTTGCAAACCTTTGCTTGCCTGGACCAGGATGCAGCCCGGCAACAGCTGAAGTTTACCCCAGTGCAGAAGTTGGTGCTCTATGCAGGTCGGTTTGACCCGCGTAAGGGCTTGGATACGCTGGTGCGGGCCATGGCCGATGATGCCATGGCAGGCCATGGGGATAGTCAGCTGCTGATTGCAGGCGGTAGCCGACCGGGCCAGGCGGATGGCCAGGAGCGCGATCGCATTGAAAGCTTGGTCGAAACCTTGGGCCTCAGCGCCCGTGTGCGTTTTCTGGGCCGAGTGGATCAAGATTTGCTGTCGACCTATTACGCGGCAGCGGACCTCTGTTGTATGCCCAGCCATGAGGAGCCGTTTGGCTTGGCTGCTTTGGAGGCCATGGCCTGTGGAACGCCAGTGGTGGCCAGTGCTGTGGGAGGGCTTAACTTTACGGTGCTGCCCGAACAGACGGGGCTTTTAGTGGAGCCAGGCAATTCGAGCCAGTTGGCCCAGGCGATCGCCCGCATGTTGGGCGATCGCTCCTGGGCGGCTCACCTCGGTCGTGCCAGTCATGCTCGGGTGGAGGCTCACTTTAGCTGGGATGGTGTCGCGGGTCGTTTGGACCAGGTCTATGGCGAACTGTTGAAAGACCTCCACAGCGAGTTCTTTGTTGCAATGAATGTGCCATCTGGGCTAATGCATCGCTAGGAACGCTGAAATGCTCCTAGGCTGCCGGGTTTGGCTTGGTTTCGCTGACTCACGGCGGCCTAGGGTGAAAGAGCGCGCTAGGATACAAACCTAGGCGAAGTTGCTGGGGATGATGATGTTCTTCTCTAATGCTCCGTGTAGATTTCAGTTTTATTGCTTCGCAAGTTTCCAAGTCCCCTATGTTGCCGAAAGAAGATCTGCTGAAAGGTGCTGAAAATCGAGAAACCTTGGCCCGCGTTTTAGATAAAGCAGAGCAGGCGATTCGCACCTGGGATATTGCGCTGACAGACTTTCTTTCGCCTCCGGAATTGGCAGAGGCACAGGCTATTTTTTCGCGTCTCACGGAAGTCAACTGCCTGGCCTGGGGTGGCTATCCCCAAGCTGAACGCAAGCGCCTGGCGATCGCCCGCAGTGATATTCCGCTGGATCAATCTCTTGTGGAGGTTAGAGCTTTGGCGATCGCGGGGAATTTCCTGTTTGATTCTGCGAGCCATCGCGACTTTCTCGGATCGCTGCTGGGCACGGGCTTGGTGAGGGATAAGGTGGGGGATATTGTACTGTTGGGCGATCGTGGTGCCCAGGCGATCGTCGTGCCAGAATTAGTTGATTTTCTCAGTAGCAGCTTGGTGCAGGTCCGTTCTGTTAAGGTCCGCACCCAAGAAATCCCCTTGGAGGAGCTCCGCATTCGCCCGCCTAAGGTGAAAGAAATTACCACTGTCGAAGCCTCGATGCGCCTTGATGCCGTGGCTTCTGCTGGGTTTGGTATGTCCCGCAGCAAAATGGTGGATTTGATTAACTCTGGGGATGTCAGAGTCAATTGGAAACCAGTTAGCCAATCCAGCCATCAGGTACAGTCCGAGGACCTCATTGCAATTCGAGGTAAAGGTCGCCTGTCTATTGGTGATGTCATGGTGACTAAAAAACAGCGATACCGCATTCACCTCAAGCGGTTTGTTTAGCTTGAGGTGAATGGAATTTTTCTGGGGAACTGGGACCAATGCTGGAGCCGGTTACTTCGGCTGCTATTGCTCAGTGGGAGCAATGTAGAGACATTGCAATTCCGCTTGCTCGCTTTTTCTAACCCCCCAAACTTCAGCCAGAAAAGCCGGGCTGTTGCAGTCTACGAAGGGGTTGACTTTGACCCATAGATTGGCAAAGCGAGCGGTTGCTGTGGGCATGCCAATGCGAAGCAAGATATCTTGCAGGTCATGACCTTTGATGGAAATGTAATCTGCTTCAAAAACGTAACCAGCGGCCATAGATCTGGAGAGGTTATTCATCGCTATAATCTCGCTCCTAATGTTGTCTAGATGCTGGGTAACTCTGGCCCTGAGGTCGTGAACTCCTCGCAAAACCATATTAGGGAGAATGGGCGATTTCGCCACTCGCAGCCTTACGGGATGTCCTCTCAGGGCTGGGTCGTATTTCCCGTACTCATCTATGGGAGAAAATACGAGGGCTGAGCACCATGTCTCAAGGTCTAAAAAAGTATTTATTTTTCCCTGAGATGCTTTGAGGCTCTATGTCTCAGCCCCTAAATATGGCTGGATATCTTTGTCTGATGCCCTTTCGGGAATACGTATATTTACGGAAAAGTTATTCCGTTGATTCCGAGTTTTCTGGGAGAAGGTATGCTTGTATACCTAGCTGTTCACGTACGAATATTCTGCAAAGATCCGACTATGATTTGTCCATGATGAGCTTTTACCACTTTGTTCTTACCGTGGTTAAGCCTACGCAGATTGTATGAGCGTATTGCAGATATTCGCACGATCACGTTTAGAATGCAGCATGTTGCACGAAAACAATTGCTTTAGCCTTTTGGCTTAGCCATGTCTTGAGACAACTCGACCCTGGTTACCGTCCTTGTCGAGGGAGGGAGCCTAGGGGAAGTGGGGGAGGTGGTAATTTGCTTGGCAATGGCTCAACGATTTAATGTCTCAACTATTTGTAGCTCTGTTGGCACTGCTCAGCCTCAAGGGGATGCCTTCTTAGGAGGAACGCTGAACTTAGTATGAGTTGGATGGTGTTGGAGAGGGCTTAAGTCAATCTTCAGATATTGAATTGCGAGAAAGGGTAGGTGACTGGGCGAAGTGGTTAGGGGGACAGCTCGCCCAGGTGATCGCGCTTGAGGCTTCTTGGATGGCTTCAATCACTGATGGAACGAGGATGGCCAGACTCCTGAGGGCTAAAAGCGGGGAGCTTAAACAACGAGTTGCTATGCAACTACAGACTTCAGGACAGGTTCAGATGAATCTCTACAGACGCTGAGCTGAAGGTGGCTCTGGTGGAAGGCTTTTGGGGGATGACTTTAAGCGTGCCAGTAGACTGCCGAGTAAGGGAATCGCAATCAGCAGAACCACTAAAATGGCAGCCCATTGGAAAATGGCAGGGCGTTTTCGCCCTTGGGTGGGATAGCCACAGCTCAAGCAAATTTCTGCCTCATCGCTATTGAGCGAACCACAGACATTACAGGGCTCCAACGCCATTGTGCTCACCGCCTAACATCCTCTACATGCTAAGGGAGAAAGGGAGTGGAGTGGATAAAAATGGTGGAAAGAAGGAGACGGAAGATCGCGGCTTCTGCCTCCTCCTTTTGTCACGATGTTGCTGGGTCGAGCTTAGGGAGTGATTGCGGTATGGTCAGGGGCTGGAGCGTTGTCGGATGAGGCCTGGAAAGGGCATTGGCCATGGAGCTGGAGTCTATGGACAGCGCTTAGGACCGCCAACAGTGATGCCGTGACAATGTTGCTGTGGATGCCGACGCCATAGCGAATCTGCCCGGTCGTTGTTGCCTTGAGTTGTATGTAGGCGATCGCTTCTGCCCCTTCCCCGGTGGTGAGCGATCGCTCCTCAAAGGCCATGACCTGGATAGGCAAGGCCAGGGCATCGATAAAGGCTGCGATGGGACCATTGCCGGTTCCTGCTAAGCAGGGGGCTTCACTGGCGTTGTCCTGTAGCCACACTTGAATGCGTTGGTTCTCTTCTCCTGCGGCGTCGGATTGATCCGGCATCGGCTCCAAGCGGTGGCGTAGATATTGCCGGGTTCCGGTCGTGGCAAGGCCGTAGGTTTGCTGGAACAACTGCCAAAGCTGCTCCCCAGACATTTCTGTACTTTGGCCTTGGCTGCTTTGGCCTTGGCTGCTTTGGACGTCCCTGTCTCGGACATCCATCACTTGCTGGACGACTTGGCCAAACTCAATTTGCAAGCCCCTGGGCAGAGCTAAGCCGTAGTCCCGCTCCAGCAAGAAGGCCATACCGCCTTTGCCCGATTGGCTATTGACCCGCACCACAGCTTCATAGCTGCGACCAATGTCGGCGGGGTCCATGGGCAGATAGGGGACTTCCCAGATGCCTTGGGGATCTTGAACGGCAAAGCCTTTACGAATCGCATCTTGGTGGGAACCGCTAAAGGCGGTGTGGACCAATTCACCTACGTAGGGATGGCGGGGATGGATAGGCAACTGAGTGCAGGTTTTGACGACCTCGGCGATCGCGTCCATCTCGGAAAAGTCCAGGCCGGGGTGAATGCCCTGGGTGTAGAAGTTCATTGCCAATGTCACGAGGTCCACATTGCCGGTGCGCTCGCCATTGCCAAAGAGGCAGCCTTCTACGCGATCGGCTCCAGCGAGTTGACCTAATTCTGCGGCAGCGGTGGCGGTGCCGCGATCGTTGTGGTTGTGGACACTGAGGGTGATGCGATCGCGCCCTTTCAAATTGCGATGCATCCATTCCACTTGGTCGGCGAAGACATTGGGCAGGGAGACTTCGACGCTGGCGGGGAGATTGATGATGACCTGGCGATCGGCCACGTCTAATCCTGCGGGGGGCTGCCAGATTTCCACAACGGCATCGCAGATCTCTTTGGCGAAGTTCAGCTCCGTGGATGTAAAAACCTCGGGGGAATACTGGAAGCGCCAGTTGGTCTCGGGCTGTTCGTCGGCTAGATCTTGGATGAGTTGGGCAGCGGCGGTTGCTAGCTCAACTGTTTCAGCTTGGGTTTTACCAAAGACAATGCGGCGGAAGTGAGGTGCAGTGGCGTTGTAAACATGGACGATCGCCCGTTTGGCTCCAAGTAGAGCTTCAAAGGTCCGTCGAATTAACGGTTCACGAGATTGGGTGAGGACTTGAATGGTGACGTCGTTGGGAATTAAGTCTTGCTTAATCAACTGCCGGACAAAATCAAACTCAGTCTGGGAAGCGGAGGGGAAACCCACTTCGATTTCTTTGAAGCCGATGTCCACGAGCAGCTTGAAGAGGCGCTGCTTTTGGGCGATGGACATGGGCTGGGCGAGGGCTTGGTTGCCGTCGCGGAGATCGGTGCTGAGCCAGATGGGGGGCCGGGTGAGCTGGCGATCGGGCCAGGTGCGATCTGGGATTTGGACGGGGGGAAAGGAGCGATATCTTGTGGCGGGGGTCGTGAGCATGGCTTGTAGATTCTTCGCTGAATCCTTTAGAAGGGTTTGGGTTTGTAGCGGTAGGCCATTGTTGTGCAAGGGGCTGCACTGTTTTGAGATGCAAAATTGCTGGGGCTGTCAGGGCGACCATGGTGAATCTGACAACCCTTGGGTAGTCGTGTTTGCAGGAGCAGGAGAAGAGAGAGTTGCATGGGAAATAGAGTTCGTGATGTGGAAAAATTGCAAACGACCTATGGGTCATTCGGCCAGTCGGCTGCTTAATGCAGTTCGATTTGGCGAGGCATGATGGCATGTCCGCAGTAAGGCAAAATGCCTAATCGCCTCATTAGATCTCTTGCATGAATCAGGAAATCCAACGAATTTGATAGGGTTTCAGCCCGTCAAACAGCATTCGTGCAAGAGGTCTATTGCAAAGACGAGCCAGCCTAAAAGGCAGAACTAAGGCCACCAGGCAATAAAAACGGCTCCCTAAGTTGCTCGGAGGGAAGCTCGCGATCGCCTATCAAACGCGCCTAAATATCAAAGTTGTAAAAATGATTAATGCCCAACGGGCAGCAGCAGCTCACCCAGCAAGAGGGAGAGTTGTAGCGATAGAAATTGCTGCGGCTGGTCGAACATCTCTGAAAATTTCAGAATTCGTTGACCAAATCCTAGCGTTGATTTCTCAAAAGGGTCAACCCTCAGGTTGGATTTAATGATGAAGAATGCGATCGCAGACCTCGCAAAACCAAAGCCCCTGATGTGTCGCAACACATCAGGGGCTGGATTGGAGCGATTTGGACTGTGGGGACCAGGGCTCACCCCATCCCCGGCTTATTGCCTAATCACAATCTCCTACGGTCAACAACCCACTATCCGAAGTGGCGCAGCTATCGTCACTCAACAGCGCCAAGTGATAAGTCACCGAATCATTACCCTCTAGAACTTGGGGATCGTCGCTGGCCACCACGCCATCCGTAACCCGTAGGCGTCCCTCAACGGTCACAGCATCACCCACTTTGACCAACAGCGATGCAGAAGTCTTTGCGTTGCCCTGTTCGCGATCGGCTTCGCCGGGACCCTGATATTTAGCGAGCTGATAGTCCAGCTTGGGCACCAGATGGCCATTGACCCAGGTCTGGGAGGTGAGTCGATAATTGGCGTAATCTGTGGCGGGTTTCCCAAAGCCACCGCCCATCTCTCGCTCAACTTGTAAGGCAACGGGAGAACCGTTCGACAAGCGCGTGGAGCTAATCCTTAGCGTCTCGCCCCAGACCAGCTCTGAGGTTGCAGTGACCTTGCCCGAACGCTGCTCTTCTGGAGAAAGCCCGCTGATCCTGAGATCTTCGCTCTTTTTGAGGAAGCCGATGCGCACATCATCAATGCGATGGACCGAGATGGCCTCATGGGCACCGACGTTGAGATGTTGCTCATCGACATTTGGAGCCGTTTCCTCGGCTTGAAAATCCATGACATGGGGATAAATTTTCAGCTTACGGTTCGGCAAGTCAATGACCTCTCCCTCCAGCTCTAGGTGCTGGCCCCGTCCATAGCCAACGAAGTAGGCCTCATTGCCACTGTCAGGGGTGAGATCGCGACAGGCCTCACCACAGAGGATAAACCCATCCGCTGCTAAGGCAGGACTAGCTGCTCCCCACCAGAGTAAAAGGCTCAAGGCCAAGACCTTAATTAGATGCAGAACAGAAAGTTGGCTTACAGCCTGCACCTGTGGCTTGAGTTTCGAAATCCAGACTTTGCTCTGTTTCACGGCTACGTATTTTGCACTCTGGGTGGGGGAGAGCTGAATCATTTCTTGTAAAAATTTTAACGACTTAGAAAGGAATTGGTGGTCTGAATTCGCGAAGGGTTGGCCTGATATGGATGGGGCGATCGCAACTGGTTATATGGCCTATTCCATTGGTAGGTGCTCTGTTCAAAGAAATGAATCTCTAAAGCGATCGGTCGCTTGGGAGGCCGCTGTCTTTCGAAAATGTCCAGAAATGATGATGTAGTAGAAATTCGTAACAACAATTAGCCATTTGACTCGGATTATCAGGGAGACATCTCTGCCGGTAGAGCGCGGCATGACTGACTCTAGCCTAGGTAACAGTGGCAACTCTATATAAGGTCAGTCCTTAGAGCATGAGCTTGTGTGGCAAACGTCAAAATTGCACAAATCACATCACGTGTTGGCAGTGCAGTGGCAGCCTTTATCAAGATTTTGCTTCCGTGGGGGGATGGGTCTTGTCTGGGGAGTCTGTTTTGTTTTGAGGGGCTTGAAGTAAATATACAACAAGTGTTCTGGAGATTCTCTGGCATGTCTGGGCTGGGACCGTGAACAATCTTTAGAGAGCATTTGGGGTGATAACATCCCTCTCATCCAGCCTATTGCTCGCTTTTATGACATAACCGTGATATCTATTTCTGTGTTGCAACGGGAACTGCCAACAAAAAGGTGGTTGCAGCTACACAAGCGAAGAATTTCTTGTATAATTCGCGCCCAGTTGCTGCAACAGGATGTGAGAGCATCCAATTAAATAATTTCAATGCTTTCTGAGCTTTGATGATTTTTTAATCTCGCCTTGCAACAACCCTCTCTCCTTCAACCCGCATGGAAGACCATGGCTGACATTGATGAGCTCGCCCAGGACATTACCGATAGCTGCATTGCTCTACGAGTTCGACAACTCAACCGAGTCATAACCAGCATTTACGAGGAAGAACTTCGGACTCATAGTCTTACGATCGCCCAGCTCAATATTCTGGCTTTGGTTGCGCAGTACGAGATCATTACTCCTCAAACCATTGGGGTCGAACTGCGCATCGAGAAGTCAACCCTCAGCCGAGGTTTGGACCGCATGGTTCGCAACGGCTGGCTAGATGGCTCCTACAGTGAGGGAGGGCGTCTACAATCCGTTAAGCTTTCCAAGTCTGGGGAGAAGCTTCTCAAGAAAGCAGCAGCGGGCTGGTCCAGTGCTCAAGAGCAAGTTGAGGAAGCCCTCGGTAAGCGCAATATGAAGAATCTCTTCGCTGCGGTTACAAAAGTGGTGGGTGAGCCTGAATAGTAGAAATTATTGTCTGATTGGGTTGCTTCCAGTCCTGGCTTGAGGCTTTCGGGCTTTATTAAAAGGCTGAATACCGTCGGCAATATTCTTTCCGTCTCACGCCAATTCATCTTGTGAAATTAAACGCGATCTCCCCTCCCCTACGTTGGAAATTTATCCGCCGTGGGGGGATTTTTTTTGCCTTTGTTTTGGGGAGCTTGCTGCTCGTTGATAATTGGTTGCCCTATGCGCTGTTGAATCATCACAATCGCAGTGTGGATTTAAGCCTGAGACCTGCTGAAGAGCAAATTCGTATTACAGCGGCTGACGGCACGGTAACTCAAGGTTGGGTGATGCCTGCTCCGGTCAGGTCTGACCGGCCTGCTACCCTGCTCCCGGCGACTACATTGGTTCTGCTCCATGGACTGGGTGCGACTCGCCAGGACTATCTCGATTGGGGGCTGCTGCTGCAAGAAGGGGCTGCGGCCCAGGGCCTGCCCCTGACCATTGCGGCGATGGATTTGCGTAGCCATGGCGAGAGCGGAGGAGATTACTTTACCTATGGCTATCACGAGGCTCAAGACATCACGGCTTTGATTGACGTACTGGAGGCGCAAAACGTTGCCCAGGCAAATCAGCCACCGATGCAATACGCCATTCTGGGGATTTCCGTGGGAGGTGCTGTGGCAACGGCGGCGACAGCCCAGGACGATCGCATCGCTGCCCTGATCACCATTGGCACCTTTGCGGACCTTGCCGCCACTGCTGAGACCCAGACGAAAATCTTGCCGGACTTTTGGCGCGATCGCGTTCTGCGGCGGGCGGAGGCGATCGCTCAATTCGACATTGCTCAAGCGGCACCGAGTTACAGCATGGCCCAGGTAAAGGTGCCCGTCTTGATTGCCCATGGCGAAATCGACGGCTACATCCCCTTTGCCAATGCTGAGCAGCTCTATGGGGTGGCAAATGAGCCGAAGCAGCTGTACCCCATCGTGGAAGCTGACCATGCCGACATGATTGCCACAGGGGGTGAGGCGCTTCAACAGGAGATTCTGGCATTTTTGCAAGGGGCGATGGCAAAGCCAGCTTCCTACGGAATCGCGACGCCAGCTCCCACTGGAAACCTACCCTAGCCATTCGCGAACGAGCGGTTCAATCCATCTAGCCCGCCGGAGCATTGAGATAACTCACCCGGCAGATTACGAACTACCCCCAGCGGTATCACTGGGCCAAACCAGTTTGGTAGCTTTAAACCCAGGCCCCTGTTGTGGGCTCAATCTGCCGACCATTTTTGTAATGCCATGACGACTGCTCCCTTCCCTAAAAAACTGATGTTGCTTGGCTCTGGGGAGCTGGGTAAAGAAGTTGTCATTGCTGCCCAGCGCCTGGGGCAAATGGTGATTGCAGTGGATCGCTATGCCAATGCTCCGGCCATGCAGGTCGCTGATGCCTGGGAGGTCATTTCCATGCTCGATGGCGAGGCTCTGGAGCGCATCGTCGCGAAGCATCAGCCAGATTTCATCGTGCCGGAGGTGGAAGCCATTCGCACGGAGAAGCTGCAAGAATTTGAGAACAAGGGCATCACGGTGATTCCCACGGCAAAGGCCACAGACTTTACGATGAACCGCGATCGCATCCGCGACCTGGCTGCAAATGAGCTGGGCCTGCGCACGGCCAAGTATGCCTATGCCTCCACCCTGGAGGAGTACAAAGCCGCCAGTGATGAGATTGGCTTTCCCAATGTGGTCAAGCCGGTGATGTCGTCTTCGGGCAAGGGCCAGTCGATTGTTAAAAGCGCCGATAACGTGGAAGCGGCCTGGGAATATGCGATCGCGGGCTCCCGAGGGGATACCCAACGGGTGATTGTGGAGGAATTTATCAACTTCGAGTTGGAAATCACCCTGATGACGATTCGCCAATGGCAGGGGGAGACGCTATTTTGCCCGGCGATCGGTCATCGCCAGGAGCGCGGCGATTACCAGGAATCTTGGCAACCCTGCGGCCTCAATGCCGAGCAGGAAACCCAAGCCCAAGACATTGCCCGCCAGGTGACCGATGCCCTGGGAGGGGCGGGCATCTTTGGCGTAGAGTTTTTCATCACGAAAGATGAGGTCATTTTCTCCGAACTCTCCCCTCGCCCCCATGACACCGGCATGGTGACGATGATCTCTCAGAACCTGAGTGAATTTGAACTGCACTTGCGAGCCATCTTAGGCCTGCCCATTCCCACCATCGACCAGCTCGGTCCATCGGCCAGTAGCGTGATCCTCTCGCCGGAGCAGATGGATGCGGTGGGCTTTGAGGGAGTTGCTGACGCATTAGCAGAGCCCGGTGTAGATCTGCGTCTCTTTGGTAAGCCTGATGCCCGTCCCTACCGCCGCATGGGGGTTGCCCTGGCAAGAGGCACCAGCGAAGCCAACGCCCGCCAGAAGGCTAATGAGGCCGCTGCGAAGGTTTCGGTCATCAAGCTTAGCTAGCGGTTTTGAGGGGAGTCTTCTGCCAGCGAAGAGGTTGCCTGGATCAACTCAAGACTCAGGTTGTGATTTAGGTCTGTTAATCGGGTGAATGAATAACCCCCTCAATACTGCAGGAATTTGAGCGGGGGAATTTCTCAAAGGGTTGTTGCCACTGACTTGTGACAACAACCCTTTGGCTTCAGGCTCAACAATGAAACTTTCGGACTGGATTTAAACTTGCAGAGTCTTCATGGAGGATTTCCCCTCTATTTACTAGCTATTTCTACATAAATCAATAGGCTATGGCAGAAGTGAAAACCATCGAATTCAAGTATTTCTTCTCAGAATAAAATACGTAGATTTTGCTGTATCACGCTATTAATCTCCAAGCTAGGTAAGAGATTTAGGGACTTGAAGAGAGTAGATGCTTGTCGCTTTTATGATCGGAACCGACAATTCTTAAAGGTAGTAAAAGATTGAAAATATACCTTGCGGGATTTGCTGATCTGGCTTTGTAAAGGCTTCAACGAATTGCGTTGACATTGCCTAGGCCTCAGCAGACGATGGGAACAGAGTCAGGGAAAGAAAGTTAATCACTCGATATTCCAAGTCAGGAAAATATCGAGGAATTTAGAATTTATCCCACATGCATCTTTTCGGGGTCTGATTACTGGACCTTCAGGGAGTGGGGTAGGTTTTCTACCAATTACTAGCTGCTGTGCTAAGGCAGCCTCTTGAGTCACCTAGTTAAGTCCTGGGCAATCATTTCTATGGCTGTCTGTGACTGCTAGGCATGCATCGAACCTAATTTTGAGTCACGCTTCTACCTTTCAATCTTCAGTTTCCTTTGATGAGCATTTGAATCAAAGGGGGCTGAACGGTCAGGGTGCTATTTCTTGAAAGCTCATGTTTGGTCGAGCTTTGTGATGAACCTGTTTTGTGGTTGATAGCAATGATTGTCTATTGCCATAGAGGAAGTCGCATAAATAACCCTCATTTTGAGGGAATATCTTGCCCATTCGTGATCAGATAAATGTTCAGGGTGCGTTTACCCCATTCGGTTTGCCAGTCGTTTTATGGATGATTTAAACCATAGAACGGCTGAGATTTTTTGTTGCGAACTGAGTAAGGTCCAAGGGGAATTGCTTTAGCCAGCATTGTTCTTTCACTCAGGGATAGAAGATATGGCTCTTGCAACTCAATCTAATGGTCAACTTGTAGCACTCAAGCAAGCTGCAGCCAAGTTTCGTGATGGGGCTGATGCAACCAGTCGTTTAAAGCTTCGCAACCTCGCTAAAGGCCTAGAGGATAGTTTGGCCGCGACAACTGTGAGTCACAGGAGTCTCACTTTTCAGGCCTCTGCTAGTGCTGCTCCCACGGGGGCTTTTCATCAGCTTCCTATGCCTCCACTTCCTCCTGTTTTGAATACTGGGATTACGGGGACTGCCAATGATGACATTCTGATTGGAACGCCCTTCAGCGATGTGATTAAAGGGTTAGGGGGCAACGACACGATCTTGGCTCTAGGCGGAGATGATGAGATTTATGGTGGAACAGGACAGGACCTGATCATTGCTGGCGCTGGTAATGACAAGGTTTATGCCGGAGCTGGAGCGGATCAGGTCTTTGGTGGACTGGGTAATGACTTCATCCGCGGTGGCAGCGGCATTGATGTGATCTTGGGTGAAGAAGGCGACGATCGCATCTATGGTGACGACGGCAGCGATCGCCTATTTGCGGGGGCTGGCAAAGATTATGTCTTTGGGGGCAACGGCAACGACATCATTAACGGTGGCGATGGCGATGACTGCCTCTATGGTCAGCATGGCAAAGATCGCCTGTTTGGTGGTCTTGGCAATGACCGTATGTTCGGGGGGAATGGCAATGATAATCTCAACGGCAACGAAGGGAACGATCGCCTCAGCGGTGGCAATGGCAGTGACTTCCTCTTTGGTGCAACGGGCAATGATCACCTCAACGGCGGCAATGGTAACGACGAGCTGCGCGGTGGCAGCGGCTTAGACTATCTCAACGGTGGCAATGGCCATGACCGTCTTATTGGTGCCGATGCCAATGGTGGCTTTGGTCCTGCGGATAGCTCTGATCGCCTCACGGGGGGCGCGGGTCGTGACACCTTCGTTTTGGGCGATAGCAGCCGAGTGTTCTACTTGGGCAATGCTGTGGCGCTGGTTCTGGACTTCCAAGAACATCAGGACACCATTGAACTGAATGGATCTGCCAGTGACTATCTGTTGCAATATGTTGGTGGTAGCAGCCAGCAAACCAACATCTTCTACGTTGCAGGTCTCGGTGCAGATAAAATTGCGACGGTTAACAATACCGACCTGGGCTTGAGTCTTAACAGCTCTAGCTTTGAGTACGTTTAGGTGAGTACGTTTAGGCTGGAATAATGGCTTAAGGTTAGTCTCACATGGCTGATAGGCCATGGATAGCAGGTCATTTTGTTCTGCTATCCATGGCTATGGGCTGCTCTGGGGATTTCAGGCGTTGCTATGGCAAAAGTGACTAAAACCAATGCCGTACGATTATTGGATAAGTGCAATATCAGTTATGAGCTGCGTCGTTATGAGGTCGATCCTAGTAATCTTGCTGCGGAACTTGTTGCCGCCAAAATTGGCTTACCTCCAGATCAAATCTTCAAAACCCTAGTGGCTCGAGGAGATAAAACGGGAATTCTCCTAGCCGTTGTTGCAGGCAGTATGAGTCTGAATCTGAAGGCTTTGGCCCAGGTGTCGGGTAATCGAAAAATTGAAACGGTTCCTCTCAAGGAAGTTCAGCCGCTGACAGGTTATATCCGTGGCGGGGTGACGGCCTTGGCTTGCAAGAAAGCCTATCCGGTCTATGCCGATGAATGGATTGAGCTCTTTGATGTGATTTCTATTTCTGCAGGTCAGCGAGGGCTACAAGTTTTGTTGGCTCCCCAGGATTACCTCAAGGCGACTCAGGCCACAGTAGGCGCGATCGCCATGGAGAAGCTTTCTTGAGCCCTAGAGATAGGATTATCAGCCTAGATCCTCATCCAACTGATGTTAGAGCAGCATGGCCCATTGGGCTTTATATTTCTTAATGGAGCATCCCTGTGAGTCAGAGCCATGTTGAATCCGGTTGAGTTACCCAATCCTGTGCAGGTTGGCCGAAATCTTACAGCACGCGAATTTCGCAGTACGGCCCTGCGGGTTTCAACGGTGGTGGGGTCTGTTCTCTTTTTGATTAACCATGGCGGGGCCGTGATGGCAAAAGATATGAGCCGTGCCCGTTGGATGTCTGCTGGTTTGACTTACTTGGTTCCTTATTGTGTCAGCATCCATGGGCAATGCTCTGGGCGGAAGCGCGAATGCAAGCTTTAGCATTTGGCTTTTGAGCGGATTATTTCTGACTGGATTACCCCAATCCCAGCGATTTTAAGACGGCGTCAAGGTAATGCGGGTGTGGCGATCTAGTTGGACTTCTTGGCGATGGAGTTGACCTATCGCTAAGTTGTCCTCTATTCCATCCATCCCTTGCCCTGCGGTTTCCGCATGGTCCTGCACAGGAGCTGACGCTGCTGGCTTAGTGATGGATGCTTCGCTGCGAGATAGTTCGCAAGCTTGTTCCATGGACCCATCTGGGTTGTGGCTATAGCAAGGCGGATGGACAACGCCGGAAAATCTCACTTCGATGGATGTTGCTCCTTCTGCGCTGGCGGCAGGGGCTGAGCTGAGTATGGCGATGCTGAATAGGCCTAAAACGATGCTGCTCAAGCTCCAAGTGTGGCAATGGAGGAGGCTCGATTGGGAGAGGTTGCGTGAGGAGTGCGATCGCTTCATGACTAAGCTCAAAGCTCTGCTGTGCCCGGGTTATGTCTTTTTAAACTACGCGGCAGCATTTTGAATTAGGCAAAGTTACTGTGGAATTTACGCAGAGATTTGTGAAGTCAGGGTTGAGTCTTGGGAATTGGACCGTGTATTTGAGGAGGGCTTTCGTTCTGGAAGAGACTGCGGTGTTTTACTAAAGAAGTCCTACGAACCTTAGATATTCCTAAAGAATAGTGGTCAGGGATGGAATGGCATTTCTACAATGGTCAGCTCTGGCTCCTAGGGAGGTCGCTGGCTCAACGGTGATGTATTCCCGACAGAGTCTGACATTTTTCTGCTAACTCGCCGCTATGAAAACCCTACTGTCTAGCTCCAGACGCCAACCCAGCCCAGAAATCCCCAAAAATCTGGCACTGTTTGAATTAGATAATGCTTTGGACCAGTTGCGTCAGGAATATACCTGGCTGACCAGCATTGTGTTGCCCCAGCTTGCGACTCAACGCGATTTTCCGGTGAGTGAAGATCACTGCTTCCAGCGCATTATTTTGGATAATCTCTTCGGTTGCTGTTGGTACGATGCGCTGGAAAACAGTCAAGGGTCGGCCTATCGACAGTTGAGTGAATCTCAATTGCGAGCGGCGATCGCCCTGGCCCACAGTATCGTTCAGCTTCCCGATGACTACCTCCACAAGCTCAACCAGAGCAGTTTGGCTTGGCGAGGCCAGGCTTAGCGTTTTAGGTCAACAGGTTGGCGATTGATGTCTGGGTCTGCCGATGTCTGGACCTGCCATTTGTGCTTTGACAGTTTAGCGATCACCTCCATGGTTTGATTCTGATACCCACTTCCCATGGCTGTCTCCCTAAAGCTGCTGCGGGCGCACAGCGGTTGACCCCTAGCGATTCCAGTCCTTTGTCCTTGGAATCGAGGGGACGGAGTTGGATTGAGGGATGAGGCAATTGCTCAACTGCTCAAAACAGACTTTGCTGAATCTCATCAGCAGTCTCCAGTCCTGGCAAAGCTGCGCCCTCGTGGTGTAGCAACCAGCGTTTGCGTTCTAAGCCTCCGGCATAGCCTGTGAGCTTGCCATTGGCACCCACAACGCGGTGGCAGGGCACAACAATACTGATGGGATTTTTTGAATTGGCTAATCCCACAGCCCTGGCAGCTCCAGGCTTGCCTAATTGCTTTGCGAGGTCGCCGTAGCTCCAGACCTCGCCGCAGGGAATTGTGAGGAGCGATCGCCAAACTTGCTTTTGAAATTCCGTGCCCGCTGGGTCAACGGGTAATCCCTCAATAGCCTCTAGCTCTCCTGAAAAATAAGCCTGGAGGCGATCGCTGAGTCCGCCAGGATTGTCGGCGGGTTGCAAGGTCAAATTCTCGTGATGGGCTTGGAGTAGTCCCAGCATGCGATGTTCGTAGTCGCCATAGTCAATGGCATTCAGCTGCTGCCCGTCACTGACTAGGAGGATGTCTCCGATGGGAGACTTGAACCGATCTAGGAGAAGTTGGGTCATTGCAGGGCAGACAACGCAGGCTGAATATCTCTACTGTAGGGCCCAGCTTGCTCACTGAATGGGGCCGTTTTTGACCTGAACCTTGAAGGATAGCTAAGGCAATAGCTCTAGAATTGGGTGACGACTGGTGCCTGTCTCTGTCTGGGACAACAGATAAATATTAAGCAATCTAAATATCAATTTTGTTTAGCAGTAAAAAGCACTGACTTGCCGGGTGGGACTGGCGATCGCAAGAAGAAAAAAATGCGAGACGATAGGTAGTGAACTCATCATTCGCTAGCATCCAGAAGCGATTAACTTCTAAATGCTGTCGCTCTAGAGGTTCCTTAGCGTCGTCTCACCCCTGGTGTGCATGACTTTTTGAATCCTGGGATGACTGCAAGCGTTATGGATGGCGATAGTCTGATTGGGTGAGGCCATTGCAAGCAAAGACAGTTACCCACTGCCTCGGTTGAGTTATCCATCGTGAGTCTCTATGTTGCTTTCTGCTGGCCCTGTTGAATCCGGATTGCTCACAGTGAATGCTGCCCTTGTTCCAGAGCTGGGAGCAGATTTGAGCGGTGGACTAGGGACTGTCTCTATGACGACGTCAGAGCCTTCCGCTAGCTTGGCCCCTTCACTGCCGGTGTGGACTGTCACTCCAGTGGCTGTTCCAGTCACCGATGGGCTGACCAACGATGCACTCTTTCCGCCTGAGTCGTTTGGACCCATAGCCCAGATCCCTGTTCGTGGTGCTGTCATACCGAGGCCTAGCCCGGTTGAACTAGGACCTGTGGGGGTGAATGTTGCGCCGAGTTCCAGTAATCCTGGCTTGCTCCTGCCGAGTTCAACGCCAGTGGAAATGATCGCTCTTGCGCCAGCAACTCCACCCGTATGGCCAGAGGAGGCTGGGGTGGACGATGGGGCGATCTCAAATTCACCCTCTAACGCCTCAGAGAACGACCTAGAGCCTGTTGTGCTGCCAGGAGTCGGCCCTGATCTCCAGGTTCGCCAGTCCCTTGCCAGCTACAGGGGGGAGCTTTCTGCGGAGGATGATGACAACCCCCAACGCTTCGCAACATTCAAAGATGACTATATTCTCAATGTGGGTGAAGACAGTACCGTTGATTTCAGCCTGACCTCCACCGTCTTTGATACCTATTTGCAGCTGCTTCGGTCTGGCAGCGATGAAGTTTTGTGGTTCGATGACGATTCTGGTCAGGGTCTTAATTCCCAGTTGAGCTTGCAAGCCGAACAGGGCGATCGTTGGATTGTTCGGGTCACTAGCTACGACCGTGCTGCGATCGGCGATTATCGTCTCAGCCTCACGAGTAATGGTGCTGGCTCAGTTGCCCCTGAGGGGGAAGATAATTCTGGAGATAGCGAGCCTGATGGTTCTCTAACTCCCCCTGGGGATGGCAACCTCCAGCCCAATCCTCTCCAGCCCAACCCTGAGCAATTCAATCCCAGGAGTGGCTATGGGCTGGTCAATGCCGCCGCCGCCGTTGCAGCAGCACTCAACCTCGCTCAGCCCGACCTCACTGAGCCCTTCACTGAAGTCCCCGCCCTCGGTGGTTTTGATCAACCCTTAGACAGTCTTCAAGTTCCATCAGCCTGGGCCCAGGGCTTTACCGGTAATGGCGTCACCATCGCAGTCATTGATTCTGGCTTAGATAGCAGCCATCCAGAATTTCAGGACAATCTCTGGATCAACAGTGATGAGGTTGCCGGTGATGGCATCGATAACGACCAAAATGGTTACATCGATGATGTTAACGGTTGGAACTTTGGCCGTAACCAATTCAACAATGCAATCGACCCCGGCACCGATTCACCGTTCCAGGGCCATGGCACCCATGTCGCCGGTATTGTCGCTGGAGCCAGAGATGGCAATGGCAATACTGGAGTGGCTTACGATGCCAAGATCATGCCGCTACGCCTGGGAGATACCAATGACTCAGGACTGTTCTTAAACCCAGGGAACCTTGCCGATGCAGTGCGCTATGCCGTAGACAACGGCGCGAACGTCGTTAACCTCAGCCTGGGCTGGTCCGATTCTCCCGGTCTGCGCACAGCTCTGGAGTATGCCGCAGAGAACAACGTTGTGGTTGTGGGAGCATCCGGCAATCGCGGGTTCTCGATTCCCGTTAACCCAGCTCGCTATGCCGTTAACTGGGGGCTTTCAGTGGGGGCTGTTACCGCCAGTGGTGGGCTCGCCACATTCTCCAATGGTGCCGGGAGCAACCCTGAGATTCGCCATGTCTTGGCCCCTGGCAACAGCATTGTTTCGGCTGGGCCGGGCGGTGGCTATGGCACTCGTTCCGGTACTTCGATGGCGGCGCCCTATGTGTCTGGGGTGGCTGCGCTAATGCTGAGTGCCAATCCTAATCTGACGAACGTCCAGGTTCGCGATATTTTGGCTGCTACAGCAACCGTCATTCTGTAATGGGATTTGATGGGGGCTGGCGGGTCACCTCGTTTTGAACCTGCATAGGGTTTTGAGCATTCATGGGATTGTGAACCTGGAATTTTGAACCTGCATAGCCTCTCCGCGTTATGGGTTGCAGAGAGCGGTGGGATTTTGATGTCTCCTAAAACGAGCTCAATCGTGATGATCTCTCGGTTAATTCTGTCTTTTGTGGGGCAATGATTAAGGTCGATATTTGGGGAGTGGTGGCTCAATTTTGGAGCTTGTGGAAGCGTTACCCAATTGATGTTCGCTTCAAACAACTATTGATAAGCTTTTTTAATAGGGAGTATTGATAACGTAGTCCGCCTTACTTAGAGCCTCTCTTTCCTGGAGAAGTGGACTTGATCCCCGCTATTGAGAACCACTGAAAAACAGACTCAGAGGGGTGTGTGGGGCTTTGGCTTTGATCTTGGCTTGAGAATTGTTTCAGTCATAATGTCCACTTCAGGGGATGTTGATGATTCGGTTGGGCTATTAATAAAACTAATGAATCATCCCCTGCTGCAACGGCATTTTTAATGCTCAGTACTCCAGCCGAATTTATTGCTTAGTATCAGGATCGGAGTCTGATGAGGCCGTTTTTCTTCTTCTTGAGGAGAGGCGCGCTCTATAGGGCGCCGGGCAGAAGCAGGTTTATCAACCACTGCAGGTCAAAGCGTGTTTTCCGATGCGTCTTATGTCAGGCAAAGGGGGCAAACATGATTCTGCTCCTCAGCAAACATCGGTTTTCAATTTTTGAGAGGATTACAAAATGGCAAGCTTTAAGGTGACCTTGGTCAGCGAAGCCGAAGGTCTAAACACCACAATTGAAGTGCCTGAAGATCAGTACATCTTGGACGCTGCAGAAGAGCAAGGCATTGACCTGCCCTACTCCTGCCGTGCAGGCGCTTGCTCCACCTGTGCCGGTAAAATCACCGCTGGCACCATCGATCAGTCTGACCAGTCCTTCTTGGACGACGACCAAATCGAAGCTGGTTTCGTGCTGACCTGCGTGGCTTACCCCACTTCTGACTGCACCATCCAGACCCACCAGGAAGAAGAGCTTTACTAAATCGTTTAAGCGACGATTTGCTGAGTAAAGCCTTCTGTGGGGTTTGCCGGTTGTAAATCAACTAAGCCCCAGTCTAGGAAAGCCCAGGTTCATTGAACCTGGGCTTTCTGATTGCTGTCGGCAATATGCCGATACAACGCTTGGGTGAATCGCTGGGCGATCGCCTCCCAGTCCCAGGCTTGAAAACGTTAAGCTAGCGGCATTGTGCGATCGCGACCCCGGCCATGCTTTCCTCTGAACAGACCTACGACAACATCATCATTGGCAGTGGCTTGGGTGGGCTGACTGCTGCGGCTCTTTTAGCCCAGGCGGGTCAGCGGACGCTGCTCTGTGAGAGCCACAGCATTCCGGGTGGCGCAGCCCATAGCTTTAAGCGCGACGGGTTTACGTTTGACTCAGGGCCATCGTTCTATTGCGGCCTAGCCGATGCCAGCTCCTGTAATCCTCTCACCCAGGTTTTGGCTCAGCTGGGCGAAACCCTGGAGGCGGTCCCTTACGATCCTCTCGGCCATTATCACTTTCCCGATCGCACCATCCCCATCTACTGCAAGCTCAAGGACTATCGCGCAGCCCTAGCAGAAGTCACGCCGACGGGGGCAGAAGAGTTTCTGCGCTTTGAGCGCAAGATGTTGCATCTCTACCAGGGGCTCCAGGGCTTACCACTCACGGAATTACGCGGGGATTGGAAACTATTCCCCATGCTCATGAGCCGCTACCCCCAGGAAATGCTCAAGCTGGGAACGCGATTGCCCTTGGTTCAGGCTTCGGTGGGCAAGATCATGGATGCGACTATCCAGGACCCCTGGGTGCGGCGACTAATTGATTTGGAATGCTTCTTGCTCTCGGGATTGAAGGCCCATGGCACGGTGGCCCCGGAAGTGGCGTTTATGTTGGGGGAGCGGGATACGACGCCGATTGACTATCCCATGGGGGGGAGTGGGGCGATTGTGGATGCCCTGGTTCGAGCTTTCGAACGCCATGGCGGCGAGCTGCGCCTCAGCTCCCATGTGGGCCAGATTCAGGTGGAACAGCGGGAGGCGACGGGGGTTGTGCTCAAGTCCGGTGAGGTGCTCCAAGCCAGCCGTGTGATTTCCAATGCTACCCTCTGGGATACCTATGGCCAGCTTCTGCCCAAGGGAAGCCTTGCTCCGGCCTATCAGGATGCCCAGGAGGCGACGCCGGTGGTGGAGAGCTTTATGCACTTGCATCTGGGCATTCGAGCCGATGGCTTGGAGGGGCTGACGGGTCACCATGTGGTGGTCCATGATGATCAGCTGGATGTGACGATGCCGGGCAATACCTGCATGATTTCGATTCCCTCGGTGTGGGATTCGGCACTGGCACCAGCGGGGCACCATGTGGTCCATAGCTATACCTTGGAGCCGTTTGAAGGTTGGACGCGGGACGGAGGCTACGAAGCTAAGAAGCAGGCCAAGGCTGAGACGTTGTATCGAGCTTTGGAGCGGGTGATTCCTGATATTCGCGATCGCATCACCACCAACCTCATCGGTACGCCCCTGACCCATGCCCGCTACCTGCGTCGCCATAAAGGGACTTATGGACCCGCGATCGCCGCAGGCCAGGGCCACTTCCCCAGCCCCAAAACGCCGATCAAAAACCTCTATCGGGTCGGCGACAGCACCTTGCCTGGAATTGGCGTGCCCGCCGTCGTTGCATCTGGAATCATGTGTGCGAACATGCTGAAGGACTAATTGCGCCTATGGATTGCTCCAGCAATTTGCTCCATTCCTAGCCCAGCTCTACTGCCAGACCCATGGACCTTAAAGCCCTCATTCGCGAGATTCCTGATTTTCCCAAGGAAGGCATTCTCTTTCGCGACATCACCACGCTCTTGCAGAATCCAGCGGGCTTGAAATATGCCTTGGATGAGATGACGGAGCGCTGTCGGGCACTCCAGCCGGATTACATCGTGGGCATTGAGTCTCGGGGCTTTATCTTTGGCATGCCCATCGCCGATCGCCTGGGCGTGGGTTTTGTGCCGGTGCGTAAGCCAGGGAAGCTGCCCGCTGCAATTCATGCGGTGGAATATGAGCTGGAATATGGCAGCGATCGCCTAGAACTGCACCAAGACGCCTTCAAGCCTGGCAGCCGCGTGGTGATTGTGGACGATCTGCTGGCGACGGGTGGCACGGCCCAAGCGGCGGCCCAACTGATTGGCAAGACAGAAGCAGAGTTGGCTGGGTTTGCCTTTGCGATCGAACTGGCAGGGCTGGCAGGGCGGAGCAAATTGCCTGACTCAGCAGTGGAGGCACTGGTGGTTTACGAATAGTTATATCGAACTGAACAACTTAGGGAGTCCCAGAAATGACACATCCCAACCTTTATCTGATAACGCTTGGACTTCCTCGCCGAAACGCCTGGGGATCAATCCCCAGGCTAAGAGCGAAAGCCCACTTTAGTGGGCTGAAATCCAGAAGTCTAGGGCTTTTCAGTCCGTTTTAACGGACTTGAGCTTTGAGCTGTGAACTTTAGCTCACAGCAGCCAGACTAAGCCAAACTAGCAAAGGTTGAATGCAGCTCTGCCAGAACGGCTTAACTTCGGATGTTTTATTCCTTGGAAGTCCCTTAGCCACTTGTATCAGTCTGAGGCTAAACTCAGGCCCCTGAAGTCCCCGCATAGATGCGATTTAGTCGCCCAAAATAGTTTCTAAAACAAACGACAGACCCCAGGCAAATGCAGTCACTGCCTGGGGTCTGTCGTTTGTTTGCGTTGCTAAAACGACCGGATTAAACCGTAAATCTATTGGATAGCACTACCATCAGTTATTCTCTGCGGCATCTCGACGGGCATTACGCTCCACCAGCCACTCCGGCGTCTCGCGCTCATTGCTCCAGCCCCACCAGGCTGTATCGCAGTCGCAGCGATAAAACTCCTGCCACTTGCGACGGCTAAAGCCTTCAATAAATACCGGAGCCTGGCGGTTTAGCCAAACTTCCTTGGCTTCCTTAGGGCTGGCTTGGCAAGTCGGACAGCAAAAAGGCACAGCATGGGTGGCCTTTTGAGCCCAGTCCGGTGGGGTGGGGTTAAAGGGGTTTGTATCCATGAAATTACCGATGGCGGTTGATTTTATGTTAGCTCAGCCATCGGAGTTAGGTGGAAGATTACCAAGTCGGGGGTATCTAAACCCCTAGTGCTTGGACCAAACTGCCTTTTACTAGCGAAGCCTGTTACACTCCCTCGAAACAAACTGAGTCGCCGTTGAGTGAGTGATCAATCAAGCAACCCTTGCCGGATTGAGTCATGGTCCCGCTAGCCTCGTCGATGTTTTGCTCCCCTGTGTTGTTCCCCTTCGTAATCTGCCGTCATGTATCACGTCACCCTGGAAATGCTGTCCATGACGACCCGCGATGGGGTCCGTTTAGATGCGGATGTCTATCGGCCTGAGGGAACAGAGTCAGAGCGGTTTCCGGTGCTGCTGATGCGACAGCCCTATGGCAGGGCGATCGCCTCCACGGTGGTCTACGCCCATCCCCGCTGGTACGCGGCCCAGGGCTACATCGTTGTGATTCAGGATGTAAGAGGGCGAGGCAGCTCCGAGGGGGAATTCAGGCTTTTTGCAACGGAAGTGGATGACGGGGAAGATACGGTCAACTGGGCGGCGAGCTTGCCCGGCAGCAATGGTGCTGTGGGTATGTATGGCTTTTCCTACCAGGGCATGACCCAGCTCTATGCAGCGGCGCGGCGACCGGCGGCCTTGAAGGCGCTCTGTCCAGCGATGTTGGCCTATGACCTCTACAACGATTGGGCCTATGAAGGCGGGGCTTTTTGTCTCCAGGCGGGTATGGCTTGGGCCTTGCAGCTAGCGGCAGAAACGGCCAGGTTAGATGGCGATGTGGATGCCTATGGGGAGCTGGCTGCTGCTGCGCGTAATTTGCCGATTCAGGGTGATATTCCCAGCCAGCCGGGGGTGTTGGCTCGTCTCGCGCCGGATTCCTTCTATCACGACTGGGTGGAAAAGTGTAAGGGAGACGAGGCCTATTGGCAGGGCTTAGTGCCGAATCTGACGGATGTGGACTTGCCGATGCTCCATATTGGCGGCTGGTTTGATCCCTATTTGCGGGGGAGCTTGAACTTGTTTCATCGGGTGGCGAGCGATAGCAGTCCCCTGCGAATGCAGTCGCCCCAGCATTTATCGGTGGGACCTTGGGGGCATTTGCCTTGGAACCGGCGCGTGGGGGCTTTGGATTTTGGTTCGGAGGCCGCGAGTCCCATGGATCGCTTGCAGATCCGTTGGTTCAATCAGTTTTTGAAGGGAATTGATACGGAGCTGTTGGCTGAGCAACCCGTGCAACTCTTTGAAATGGGCCGCAATCGCTGGCGTGGGTTTGATGCTTGGCCCGGTTTATTAAATCAGTCGAATTCAGACGCTGCTGCCATTTATCGCTTGGAGAGTAATGGCCTGGCAGCGATGCGGGAAGATGGCGGGAAGCTGACGCCGGTTGCTGAGGCCAAGGTGGGTGGCGATCCCACAGCGATGGAAGATGTAATTGTCCATGATCCCTGGCGACCTGTGCCTTCATTAGGCGGGCATAGTGCATTTCCCAATGGGCCGTTTGAGCGAGGAGCCATTGATGGGCGCAGTGATGTGGTGACCTATACGACGGAGCCATTGGAAGAGGAGATGGCGATTGCTGGAGATATCACCCTCTCGATTCACTGCGACAGCGAAGCCCCTAGTTTCGACCTCTGTGCCGTGCTGTCTGAGGTCTATGCCGATGGCCGAGTCTTCAATGTTAGTCAGGGCTACCTGCGAGTGACAGAAGCAGACAAGCTCGCCGTTGATGACGCCTATCGCCTGGCTCTGCAATCTACCTGCATTCGCATCCCTCAGGGGCATGGGCTACGGCTCAGTATTAGCGCATCCTGCTTTCCGGCCTATGCTGTGAACCCCGGCACTGGCCAGCATCCCAATGTGACGGCTCAGATTGAGAATCAGGTCATTACATTGCGGATTTTGACAGGTGCCGCTGCGCCTTCGAGCTTGGTGCTGCCGCTGGCTTAAGCTGAGGGAATGAAGCATCTCAAGTCCTCCTCCCTCGACCTGCGGGAGATCTTTAGTCGCGATATTACGGTGCGGTATATTGCTGAACCGCTGGCGTCTTTTGATGCAATGGTTGATAGCGCAACCGTTAAGGCATTTGTGACCGAGCGTAATTACGATGTTATTGGAGTGCGTCGTGAGGGCTTTATTGCGGGTTACGCCAGGGCTGAGGACTTGCAGGTTGAGGGTGGAAGCTCTTTAGCCGATTATGCAGAGCTTGTGCCAGGGGCTTTGCTGATCCAGGATTCTGAGCCGCTGGTTCAGGCTATTTTGGCTATGCGGGATACACCCTATTTGTTTGTGGAGAGCCTGGGGCAGGTTAACGGCATTATCACCCTAGGTGATATTCAAAAAGCGCCAGTGCGGATGTGGCTGTTTGGTCTGATTTCCCTGATGGAAATGCAGTTGCTGCGGGTGATTCGTGAAACCTATCCCCTCGATGCATGGCAGCAGTATCTATCGGAGACGCGCTTGACGATTGCCCGAGAAATGCTGGAGCGACGGCAGGCTAGTAATGCGGAAATTGACTTGGCAGATTGTCTTCAGTTTTGTGATAAGCGGGATATTTTTTTGAAGAGCGATCGCCTCCACCCCATCCTCCATTCCGACTCCAAAAACCGAGGTGAGAAACTGCTCAAAGACTTGGAAGCCCTGCGCAATAACTTGGCCCATGCCCAGGATATTGTCACAGGACAATGGCCTCAAACCGCAGACCTGGCGGAGGAAGCAGAACAACTGCTGCTCAGGCTGGAGCGATACCTGTAAGCAAGTACGACAGCAAAAGATTAAAGATTGACCAGGCATCATGGAGTCTCAAAGCTTACCTTGTTGTAAAGCTCTTCTAGTTCAATCTCAAACTCAAATGAGCTTAGCTTGAGTATCGCTTCAGCTCCGTCATATTCAGAAAACACCCACTCGTTCTCACTCGTCTTCCGATACCGCTCTACATGCATCGAGAACTGGTCCATCAGCACATATTCCTGGAAGCTCGGCAATGTCCGATAGGCACGAAATTTGTCGGCACGGTCATAGTCCTGAGTTGAGCGAGACAGCACCTCTGCAATCAAA
>CALLAT010000015.1 GCA_938002085.1 uncultured Pseudanabaenaceae cyanobacterium | reverse complement strand
CTCTCAGGGTCGTGTGGTCAGCACCTGGGCTGATGTGTTGAACCGCGCCAACTTGGGTATGGAAGTAATGCATGAGCGTAACGCTCACAACTTCCCCCTCGACCTGGCTGCTGGTGAGTCTGCACCTGTTGCACTGACTGCACCTGCTATCAACGGCTAAATCTCCTTGTGAGATTCAGTCCTTGAAAAAGGTTTGAGAAAAAGCGGCGGCTCCTACGAAAGCGGGGGCCGCCGCTTTCGCAGGAGCTAGTGGCTGTTGGATGAGCAAAGTCGAAGCTAGCGATTGTTCAGACGGGTAGCGTTTCGGTCCTGTTCAGCGAACGGCTTTAGTTAGGGCAGGCCAGACCTTATAAATTGCATCGATCAGCTTGCCTCTCTCGCAGATGTGCTTCAATAAATGAAGCAAGGTAAAACATTTTTAAGGAAAGTCACTATGGGCGTTTTGGGATTCATTTTGTTCTTGGGTGGTGGTCTTGCTGTGGCAGCAGGCCTGATGTTTGGTCTGCGGGCTGTCAAACTGATCTAAGTCTTGGCTTTTGAGCTTATATGCTTGTTATCCCGAGGGTGAGTTGTATGATTCCCCTCGGGATATTTTTATGCGCTGATGTCGCTGTTTTCCCTTTCTGCCCCTCAAGCTTGATCCTCGATTATGTCTCAGACCTACCGCATTACTTTGCTGCCCGGTGACGGCATCGGCCCTGAAATTATGGCCGTGACCGTAGACATTCTGAAGCTGGTGGGTGAGCAGCAGGGAATTCAATTTGAGTTCACGGAGGCTTTGCTGGGGGGGGCTGCAATTGATGCCACAGGCGAGCCATTGCCCCAGGCAACGCTAAGCCAGTGCCAGACTAGCGATGCAGTGATGTTGGCGGCGATTGGTGGCTACAAGTGGGATAACTTGCCTCGCAGTCAGCGCCCAGAGACGGGCTTGCTGGGCTTGCGGGCGGGGTTAAAGCTGTTTGCAAACCTGCGCCCGGCGACGATTCTGCCCCAGCTGATTGACGCTTCTAGCCTCAAGCGCGACGTGGTTGAAGGGGTGGACCTGATGGTGGTACGAGAGCTGACGGGGGGCATTTACTTCGGTGAGCCCAAGGGGCTATTTGAGACGGAGTCTGGTGAGCAGCGTGGGGTCAACACCATGGCCTATAACCTCAGCGAGATAGATCGCATTGGCCGGGTGGCCTTTGAAACGGCGCGTAAGCGGGGCAAGAAGCTGTGCTCTGTGGATAAAGCGAATGTGCTGGAGGTGTCCCAGCTTTGGCGCGATCGCATGAATGAGCTAGCCAAAGAATATAGCGACGTCGAACTCAGCCACCTCTACGTCGATAACGCTGCCATGCAGCTCGTCCGCGACCCCAAGCAATTTGACACCATTGTCACGGGCAACCTCTTTGGCGACATCCTCTCCGACATCGCCGCCATGCTCACCGGCAGCATCGGCATGTTGCCCTCCGCTAGCCTGGGTGCCGATGGTCCCGGTCTCTTTGAGCCGGTCCATGGCTCCGCGCCAGATATTGCTGGCCAGGACAAAGCAAATCCCATGGCCCAGGTACTGAGTGCGGCCATGATGCTGCGCTATGGTTTGGACCAGCCAGAAGCGGCTAGCAAGCTAGAAAAGGCTGTAAGCCAGGTGCTGGATCAGGGCTATCGCACTGGCGACACGATGTCAGAAGGCATGAAGCTTGTGGGCTGCCAGGCCATGGGGACTGCATTGAAGGATGCCCTCACGGCTGGCTAGTGGTAGTAGAGCCGTCAAGCTTAGCAGCTTAGGACAGGCTGCTATCTGTCTGCCATTCTGCTTGAAGATCTTGGCTACATTTCTCCTTCTTATCCCCTCTGAGCCCATCGAGCTTGGAGGGGATAATGCTATGTCTGGCGGAAAAATGATGAATTGATGATTCTATGTCATGAAATATAGTTGCGATTGCATCTCAGGGTAATTGCGGCTTACTCCGTAATACGGACTAGATCATGGGCTGAATGTGCTGAGGGTGAATATTTTAAGGAGACACAATGCTGAAATCCTTTCTAGGTAAAGTTTATGTGTTTTGCATGGTTCATAGTTACTATAATGGTGCTGGGTGATCGCTCACAGCTTTAACATTTCATTGAGGTTTACGACCTCAGCGATCTTCAGGGGATATTCATCTAGAAGCGCTGGTTGGCATTCGAAAGAACCCTTACTCAGGAGGGTGCCCTCTCAGTTCTCATGTCTTAGAAGTCCGTGATAACCGAGTATTCCGTCTCTAGGCGGGGTGTTAGGCTATCGTCCATAGCTCAATAAACGCATCACAGCTCGAAAAAACGTTTCAAAACTCAATTGAGTTTCGAACAGGCTCAACTACAAGGAGTTGAACTTCGTGGTATACACCGCTCAGCCTGCAACCAGGCAGAAAACTGAACAGCCCAGTCCTTACCGGTCTGCTCCAAATCTTTTAGACCCTGCTCTTCTCCAAGCCGCTCGCCACCTCTATCGCTCTTTCTATGAAGCGAATCCCGATGTGGTTCAGCGCCCTTCCGGTGTGGCACTCAACCGCTATAACCATCGCGGTAAGCTCATCTTTGGCCGTAAGCCCATTCTGTTGCCCCAGGAATGCTTTATTCCCTTTGAGCAAGTTCAGGCCGAATTATATTAGGATTTTCCCTTTTGGGCTGAAGCGCGTTTTAAGCTGTTGCATGGGCCCATGGCGTGGATCTCAGGTCACTCACTGGCCTGTGCCTTGATGAGTTTGGTTGTGGTTGCCTGCCATGGGTTTGTTCCTTAAGTTCTTTCGTTATTGTGGTTAGGTCAAAATAAGTTCGGTGAGGATTATCTTGCTGCTTCGCATCTTTGAACTAGCTCCTTTTGCTTTTGTGTTTTTTCTCGGTTCGGCTATCGGTAGCTTCTTGAATGTGGTGGTGTACCGATTGCCAGAGGGGCTGTCTTTGCTGTGGCCCCCATCTCGCTGTCCCCGTTGTGAACATCAGTTAGGACCGACTGAAAATATCCCAATCTTTGGCTGGTTGAGATTACAGGGACGCTGTAAGAATTGCAAGACTGCGATCTCATCCCGTTACCCACTGGTTGAGACTGCTACGGCACTGATTTTTGTTTTGGTCTTTGCACAGTTTGGGTTTGCATGGCAAACCCTGGGATATTGGCTCTTTTTTAGCTGGTTGCTTGCTCTAGCATTGATTGATTTTGATACTCTCACGCTGCCCAATCCACTGACTCAGTCCGGCTTGGTTCTAGGGATTCTCTTTCAAGGGGCGATTGGTGCCTTGGCTGGCAATGCGGCGGGCGGTGTGATGAGTGGTGTGGTGGGCGCTGTGTTAGGGATATGGCTGCTGAGCTTGATTAGCTGGGGCGGTTCGATGGCCCTGGGACAAACGGCTATGGGGGCTGGAGATAGCAAGCTGGCAGCGATGATGGGGGCTTGGCTCGGTTGGAAGTTGTTGCTTCTGAGTGGCTTTCTGGCTTGTGCTTTGGGGGCCTCTGTGGGCGTACTCGGTATGCTGTCGGGCCGCTTGGGTCGCCGTCAAGCCATGCCATTTGGGCCATTTTTAGCTTTGGGTGCTGCCATTAGCGCCTTGTGGGGGAGAGCCTTGATTGATTTATATGTGACTGCTTTTTTCCCTGCCATTTAATGGGGGATCGCCCAGCAATGTTGTGCTGTGAGCTTGACAGAAGTTTGTTGAATCGAAAGTTTGATTGGATCGGTCCTCATTATGCTCGGCGTTTGGGTGGTGCTCTTAGTAACTCCCATTCATCTATTCTTAGAGTTCCAAGCAAGCTGTTCGCTTTTGAGAGCTTTAGGGACCAGAAACTAGGGTTTGGTACTATTGACGGTTGCGAAAAAGTACTTGCCCGGATCTATGGGTAAAGTTGCTTTAAGAAAAGCTGAATTTCATCTTGAGATCGTCTCAACCTTGAACGAATGCAGGCATGTTCGTTAGTAACCAAAGTTTTTAGAACTTGTGGTTCACAACTCCATTCCATGTCTCCTCTTGGCCTGGCCAAGGAGACATTTTTTTTGTCTGCTGTCTTGGCGAGGCATTTCTCGTGATGGATCGTTCACCGCTTGGTTAAGCCATGTCTTTATTCGCTAGGGGATTTCTCATTCAGTTAGATCGCTTTAGTTGAGTGGTGATTTCCAAGCCTGTGATATCAATCGCTTATTTAGGCCTCTCGGTCGAGCTGGTAGGATGATTGCGGGCTGAGCGTGATATCTCCATCGGCCCTGTCAGCAATGCTGGAGAGGGGTTGCCCGTGTCTCTATTTGATTGGTTCGCAAATCGTCGTAAGGCAGAGCCCACGCAACAGGTTCAGCCAGAACGTGATATTTCCGATGGTTTGTGGACGAAGTGTGACTCCTGTGGGGTATTGACCTACACCAAGGACCTGCGGGCGAATCAGATGGTCTGCCTGGAGTGCAACCATCACCTAAGAATTTTTAGTGATCAGCGTATTGAGCAGTTAATTGATGCTGGAACCTGGGAGCCTCTCAATGATGAGGTGAGGCCCACGGATCCGTTGGAGTTTCGCGATCGCCGCGTCTACAAGGATTATCTCAAGGCTACTCAAAGCAAGACAGGCCTGACAGATTCCGTGCGTACGGGGATTGGCAAAATCGAAGGAGAGCCCGTCGCCCTGGGGGTGATGGACTTTCGCTTTATGGGCGGCAGCATGGGCTCTGTGGTGGGAGAGCGATTGACCCGGCTGATTGAGCGAGCCACGGCGGAGCGCCTGCCTGTGTTTATTGCCTGTGCATCAGGTGGGGCGAGGATGCAGGAAGGCATGCTGAGCCTTATGCAGATGGCGAAGATCTCTGGGGCGTTGGAGCGTCACCGTGCTCAACGACTGTTGTATGTGCCGGTGTTAACTCACCCGACGACCGGTGGGGTAACGGCGAGTTTTGCCATGTTGGGAGATCTGATTATTGCTGAACCCAATGCCATGATCGCTTTTGCGGGACGGCGTGTGATTGAGCAGACCTTGCGGGAGAAGTTGCCGGATGATTTTCAGACGGCGGAGTATTTAGTTCAGCATGGGTTTGTTGATGCGATTATTCCCCGGACTCAGATGAAGAAGACGCTGGCTCAATTGGTGCGTTTACATCACTTGCCGGCTTCCGTTGTCAGTCAGGGCGCAGCCAGCGGGCCACCCGCCTCTAATGAGGCTGCGATGAACGGATTGCTCCATGGAAATGGATTTGTGGCAGGTTCGGCTCCACACCATGAAGTTCCTGGTGGGCTTCCAGGGTTGGAAGATGCGGAAATCTCCACACAGTTGCCCCGCTAGTTGAGGGCTCTGTTGTTGATTGCTGTGCGTCTTAGATGTGCTGCAAAACTGGGGTATTGAGTGTGAGTTTAGCGAGGTTGGGGATTGGCACCCATGGGGCGTAGTGGAGGGTTTGAAGAAGGGCTAGATAATGGCGAAGAGGTTGGCTTACCAGGGGGGGAGCTTCAGGAACCGGCAGAAGATGTTGTGGCTAAGGCTTCTTCAGGGCGATCGCCTCAATCTCCGATGGATGGCAACTGGCAGGTGACGGAGCGCTTACTCCAGACACTGAATCAGGAGCTGGGAGAGGTTAAGGAATACGTGCTGACGGAGTTGCGTGGAGAGATCGCGACGTTGCGCTCGGAGAAAGTGCAGCTGCAATCCCAGGTTCGGGAGTTGCGCCACCAGCAGGATGAGCTGTTGAGCGATCGCCAACAGGCTCAGCAACAGCAATGGGCTCAGCAATTTGCCCAGGTCATGACCCAAAACTTGCGCCAACAGCTTCAAACCCAGGTTTTTGGCCTCTCTGAGTCGGGCGGTACGGTACGGCCCGAACAGCGACTGTTGGCTCTGCATCAGCAGATGGTGAGCCTGGAAGAGGGCTTGGGGGCTGCTATTCAGACGCTACAGCAGGAGCTGGGGCAGCACCAGAGCGACCTGAGCCAGCAACTGCTGCGGATGCAGGATTTAGAGCAGCAGGGAGAAGTCCTTTTAGGGGCGTTGGTGCAAAAGCTGCAAGCACAACAACGGGTGCAAGGTCAGCAGCAGGGTCGCTCAACGGGAGCCTCGCCTCAGCCCCAAGCATTGACTGAGGGATCTATGGACTCGCTTCAGTTACCTGCTGATCCTGGCAATCAGGATGTGGGGACAATGCCCATGGCTCAGAGCGCTGGCGAATTGTCTGGGGGAATGACGGGGCTGGACTGGCATGAGCCAGGTTTGGCGAGCGCAGATGCCATGTCTGCGCCAGGCGAGGCGGGTGCGGCTGAGAGTCGCTTGCCGGGCCATCCCACGGATGTGGCATCGGTGATGGCAGCTATGTCTGGATTAAAGCCGCCCGGTGGAGATGAGCCGGTCGAACCGGTCACTGCTGAGTCTCTGGCGGAGGCTTTCATGGGAGAGCCAACCCCTGAAGCGCCGTCTACCCCTCAGCAGGATCTGTCAGTCTCTAGTAGCCGGGCGGCGGCGATGCCTAGCCCGCCTCGCCTAACCACTCCGGTACCTGCGAACCCAGTCCCTCAGCTTGAATCAGATGAAGGACCCGATGAGTCGTTCATTGCAGATTTTCCCATTGATGTGGTGCGTCCGGATGTGTCGGGTTTTCCTGCGACGGGTGCAGCAGAGATCGAGGGCCAGGCTCCCGCGACTGAGGGGAGCGTTGGACAGGCTGGGCCGTTGAGTTTTGATGTGATGAGTCCTGGACCTGCCAATGGACTTTCCTTGGATGAGCTTTATGGTGCAGTGGGGCAGCCCGGTGCTGGGAGCGTTAGCCCTAGTGAGACTAGATTTCCTGAGACTGGGGCATCGGGGCTGGGTAATTCTGAAGCAGTGGGCGCTGGCATTGCGATGCCGCCAGGCATGGTGGATCGAGTCCAGGGAGAGTTAGAGCCCCCCCAGCCCCCCCTAAAGCCCGTTTCACCTTGGCTGGGTGAGCCGCCTACGACGATTTCGAGCTTGGTTGAGCTAACTGATGGAACTTCTGGAGCAGTGCCCGTTTTAGCAGGGGAGTCTGGCTCACGGCTGGATCTGTCGATCACGGGAGTGGAGGAAGCTGCTATTGCTGAGCCGACCTCGACTGAAGTCTTTGGGGATGGGATGAGTGGTGGTGTCGTTGAGGAGGAGGTGCTCCAGCGCAGCGGTAGCGAACAATTGCGCCGTAGCGGTGCAGTCATTGCGGTCATCGCGCTCCTGCTCTGGGCGGTGCAGTACAGCACTGTGCAGATTCTGTTCCACGGTGCCCCTTGGATTGCGGATGGTCAGGGCTTTATTACGGCAACTTGGAGCAGTGCGCTGGTGACGTTCTGGATTCGGATGTTGATGGTGTTGCCCTTCATGCTGGTGATCGGTCAAGGGCTTTATCCGCCGTTGTTGCCGGAGATGCAGGCGGTGTTTCGCGATCGCGATCGCATCCCGCTCTACAGCATTGCGGCGAGTGGTTTGTTTTTCTTCCTGGCCCATTTCTTGCTGTACGGGACGATTGCCCATAATTCGGCTACGCCTGCAGTGGCTCTGTTCTTCTTGTATCCGGTGCTGGGGCAGTTTTTGGGATGGAGTTTGTTTAACCAGCGTTTGGGGTCGGCGCGGTTGTTGGCAATGGTGCCCTTGGTGCTGGGCGTCTTGCTGCTGCTTGTGCAGTGGAGTGCGGTGGGTGGCCGAGTGGCTGGGCTGGCGAGTGGTCTTTGCTATGCGATGTTTTTGATGTTAACGGCGGTGAATGGGCGGCGGATGAATCCCATGACGCTGACGGTGTTGCAGTTCGGTTTGGCTTGGTTGTGGGCTGTGCCTGCGGTGTTTTTCTTGTCGCGTACGGATCCGATGAATGACGTGGGTTATGTGGTGGCCTGTGCGGTGCTGAGTGCGACGGTGGGCTTAAGTCAGTTGTTTGGCTTGGCGAGTCGGCGGCGCTTGGGGGCTGGGCTGAGTGCGGTGATTCAGGGCACTTTGCCTCTGGTTGTGGGCGTGGTTTGTTTATTTTTGACGGATGAAGTGTTACCGGTTTCCCAGGTGTTGGGGGTATTTCTAGTGGCTGGAGGAGCGGTTGCGCTGGGATTTCAGCGTGTCTCCCGCGAGCCCGGTCGTTAGGGATGTTACTGGATGAGCTGGGAACGATCCTCCTATGGCGACTGAGCGATGACTAATTTCTATCTCGGTTGTGCAGTGTGGGCTTATCGCGAGTGGTTGGGGGATTTTTATCCCAAGGGCAGTAAGCCCGGTGATTTTCTGCGGCTCTATGGCGATCGCTTAACAGCGGTGGAAGGCAATACAACGTTCTATTCCATTCCTAGTGCTGAGACGGTGGCCCGTTGGGCAGGAGAGACGCCGAAGTCGTTTCAATTTTGTTTGAAGCTGCCCCGTATTTATAGCCATGAGGGACCGCTGGTTCCTCACATTCAGGGCAGTCGCGCTTTTTTAGAGCGGATGGCTCCTTTGGGGCCGCGTCGGGGACCTCTGTTTGTCCAATTGCCGCCCAGTTATAGTCCTGCGCTGGGGAAGGATCTGTTGGCCTTTCTGGATGCTTGGCCCGAGCCCGATGACCCGTTGTATATGCCGCTGTCGGTTGAGCTGCGCCATCCCGCTTGGTTTACGGAGAAAATGAGCGATCGCATTAACCAGCGTCTTCAAGAGCGGGGCGTGGGTCGGGTTTTGTTGGACACGCGGTTGATGTATGAAGGGCCCGATAATCCCCAGGCCCTATCCCAGCGCAAAAAGCCCAATGTGCCGCTCCAACCGGTGGTAACGGCTCCTTTTTCCTTGGTGCGGTTCATTACCCATCCCAACCCTGAGCGCAATCAGGTCTACCTCGCGGAATGGGCTGTGCGGGTGGCGGATTGGTTGGCAGAGGGTATTCAGGTGTTTTTCTTTGTCCATTGCCCCATTGAGGCCCAGTCTCCCGCGACGACGCGGAACTTCCAGCAATTGCTGGAAGCAGAGGCCGAAATCCGAGGTCTTTCGGTGCCGTCCTTGCCCTGGGATGCCCTCCAGGTCGAAGAAGCGACGCCACCAACCTCCCAGCTCAGCTTGTTTTGATCAGCCAGGGATGAGAGCGGAACGATATGCTGGTTAAACCGAGTCGTTGTAAGGCCTCTCGCTACTCCTGTTAGATATGCCTTTCAGATAGGCCTTAAACAACATTTATCCATGACCAAAGTTCACACCATTCGCGTTCACGATCGCCAAAAGGGCGTGGAGCATACGGTTCATGTTCCTGAAGATCGCTATATTCTGCATTCCGCTGAAAGCCAAGCCATCGATTTGCCCTTTGCCTGTCGCAACGGCGCTTGCACAACCTGCGCCGTTCGAATCCTGTCGGGTGAGGTTCACCAACCCCATGCTATGGGACTGTCTCAGCCCCTGCGAGATAAGGGCTATGCCCTGCTTTGTGTGGCTTGTCCCCGCTCTGACTTAGAAGTAGAGACCCAGGATGAAGACGAGGTCTACGAACAGCAGTTTGGCCAGTACTTCGGCAAGGGTAAGGTGAGCTACGGTATCCCTCTGGAAGAAGAGTAATGTGATGGCGCTGCGATCGCGATTAGCCCTGGCCCCAGCATCTGTTGTATTGCCGCTTAAGGCGCTGCACCTGCTGTCCCTTCGATTGAACGCGAGGCTGTCTGGCCGTTGGCCTCGTTTGGCGATGGCCCTGCCCCTTTGCGTCTTGCTGGGTTGCTCTCTTTTGCTCACAGGTTGCCAAAGCGCTCTGCGGCCCCAGGATGCCTTGGTTAATGCCACTGTCCAGCAAGTGATCAGCGGCAACACGCTGGAAGTTATTGTCCCCAGCCTGGCCAATAACCAAATCCAGCGTGTTCGTCTCATTGGCTTTGATGCGCCTACACCAGCCCAGCGTCCTTGGGGAAAAGCAGCGATGGATTTCCTGCGGCAGGTTGATAAGGAAGCGATTCAGCTGGAATTCGATCAAGAGCAACAGGATCCTTACAACCGCCTCCTCGCCTACGTTTGGCACAATGGCGAATTGCTCAACCTCGCTATCGTGGCCGAAGGTCATGCCCTGATGGATTCCCATTTGCCCAACATTCGCTATGAGCATGAGCTGCGTCGAGGCCAGGAATCAGCGCGACTCCAGGGCTTAGGCATTTGGGACCCAGCGAATCCCATGCGCCAGACGCCGGATGAGTTTCAAGAGCAACGGCCCCAGTAGAACAACACAATCCAAATCTCTAAGACCCAGAAGTCCAAACAGGACTGTTCACCCCGTCTATCTCTTTTTATTCGTTTTCCCACCATGCCCACCCCTGAAGAACTCCAGCGTTTCCTCGATATTGCGACCGAAGCGGCCATGGCCGGGGGGGCAGTGCTTCAGCGCTACTATGGCCAGCTGACTTCTGTGGAAGAAAAGGGGCGCCAAGGCGACTTGGTGACCAATGCTGATAAAGAGTCTGAAGTGGCTGTTTTGGCGGTGATGCGGCGCCATTTGCCTGGGCATGCCATCTTAGCTGAGGAATCAGGGCAGAGCGCTGATGCCGAGGACAATGACTATCTGTGGGCGATTGACCCTTTGGACGGGACGACAAACTATGCCCACCAGTACCCTTTCTTCGCGGTGTCCATTGGTCTTCTCTTTAAGGGAGAGCCGGTCGTAGGCGTTATTTATGCGCCCTTTTTCAATGAGCTATACCAGGCTGCTAAGGGCCTGGGAGCATTTTGCAATCGAAAGCCCATTCGCATTTCCGCGACCCCCGATCTCGCCCAGAGTCTGCTGGTTACGGGATTTGCTTACGATCGCCACCAGACCGATGACAATAATTACGCAGAGTTCAATCGCCTCACCCACTTAACCCAGGGGGTCCGGCGGGGAGGCTCGGCAGCAGTCGACTTAGCCTTCGTGGCCTGTGGACGACTCGACGGTTATTGGGAGCGCGGATTGTCGGCTTGGGATCTCGCTGCGGGAATAATTTTGGTAGAAGAGGCAGGGGGCTGCGTTACGGCCTACGATCAATCACCATTCAAAATCTCGTCGGGACGGGTTTTGGCCACTAATGGCTTGCTTCATCAGGAGCTCAGCCAGGCTTTAATCGAAACTCGTCCTCTGGGACATCCGGATCAGTACCGGAATTCCTAGAGAAGTTTGATAGCGTTATTCCACGCACAATGGCGATGGCGATCGCACCCTGGTGCTCACTGCTTGGGTCAATTAAATTAGGCCAAAGTGCTTAGCCTAGCGGCTTTGTGCTCCCATGTAGGTCGATCCATTTCATGGGTCCATCGCCTACAATGCACCACAGGTCTTAGGGCTCGTTGGTTAAGGGGCATTGTTAGCCAAGGGCTTATCGATCCAGGTATCGGTCGGTCTTTAGAATCTGTGTTCATCCCCAGCAGATTTAACTAAATGCCGTTAGCGGTGGACAGTGACTGTTCCACTCCTAATAGATAATGGCGTTATGGGATTGAGCCATTGCATGCCGTAGGGTTTAGAGCGATCGCATCCTCGGCGCATCGTTTGACGCAGTTATTCAGCATCTAGGGAACTCCACGGTTTCACTCCAGATTCAGCAAGGGACACACAATGTCTTTCGAGATTAAAAAAGGCCTCTACAACCTCGACACCTTTGAAGACCACCACGCTGCCCTTGGCCTGCCGGTGAATGCTGATGCTTCCCAAGTGCGGAAGCGGTATTTGAAGATTGCTCGTAAGCTCCACCCGGATAGTATGGTGGGCTGCAGCGCCGAGGAGAAAGTGCGGGCGACTGAGGTGCTTTCTAAGTTGGTGAATCCAGCCTATGAAATGCTCTCCCAGGACAAGAACCGCAAAGAATATCTGATTCTCACTCGCCTCAAGGGGCAACAGGTTGAGCAGCAGAAAGACACCCTGGCGACTGGGTTGGGAGAAGAGGCGAAACAATTGGGTAAGGCTCCCAATGTGGAAGGTGCCTATAAGCAGTTGGTTACCCAGCTGGCCTCCACGCAGTTCGACGAGCTAGATAAGATTGTTGAGGTGGTAGGTACCCTCAGTGAGTTGAACCTGGTCTATCTCCTGCGTCAGAAAGGGAATGCCATTCCTAAGGCAGCGGCCAAAAAGCCCCCCGCAGCGGCTCCGACCGCTGGAGCGGCTCCCCGTCCTGGGCAGCCCCCTACGCCGGGAATGGGCCGTCCACCCATGCCCCCTGGCAACGACAATCAGCCGACGATCATTCAAACCCAAGCCCACCAGATGTCCTTGGCTGATGGTTATCTGCGTCGAGCGGAGGAATATCTGCGCAAAAAGGCTTTATCTCAGGCCATCCTCGAGTTGCGTGATGGCCTCCGTGCGGCTCCGAAAGACAGCCGTTGCCATAGCCTGATGGGCATGATCTATTTGCAGCAAAACCAGGCCACCATGGCGAAGGTCTCTATTCGCAAGGCTTTAGAGCTTAATCCAAAAGATTTGCGTGCGATCGAAGGTCGCCGTAAGCTCTCCACCATGGGACACAATATTGAGCTGAGCGGTGAGGCAAGCAGTGCTCCTGCTGGAGGTAATAATGGTGCCCCTGCCAAGGGCCGCGCCAAGACCGGGACAAAGCCTGGCTCCAAGTCTAAGGGAGGTGGCGGTCTATTTGGCGGTATCTTTGGGGGTGGCAAAAGTAAAAGAAAGTAATGGTCTATCAGCCCCCCTTGGGCGCAAGGGATTTATTGCCCGTCGAGGTTGCTCAGCAGCAATGGATTGAGTCGCGTCTGCGCTCAGTCTTTGAGCATTGGGGCTATCAGCGCATCGTCACATCCACGTTGGAGCGGTTGGATACGCTGATGGCAGGTGGTGCTGTCCAGCGCCGCAGCTTGTTGCAGGTCCTTTCTGATGACGAGAGTGAGTTGGGCCTGCGCCCCGAGCTAACGGCTTCCATTGCTCGGGCTGCGGTGACTCGCCTAGCGAAGGCTCCTAGGCCGTTGCGTTTGTTCTATTTGGCGAATGTGTTTCGCCGCCAGCAGGAGCAAGAGAGCTATCAAGCTGGGGTAGAACTGCTCGGAGCAGGTTCGGTCATGGCAGATGCTGAAACCCTGCTGTTGGTGAGTGGCTGTTTGGATGCTTTGGGGTTGGCGGCTTTGGATGGCCCTAGCCCTTGCACGATTATTCTGGGCCAGGCAGCGTTAACGAAGTCGTTGTTAGTGCCTTTCCCTGAGCAGCTACGTGGCAGAGTGCTGAAGGCGATCGCCCACCTAGACCGTCTTACGTTAGAAACCTTAGACCTGAGCCCGGAGCTGAGAGAGCAAGCCCTAGCCCTGATGGACCTGCGAGGTCAGCCAGAAGAGGTGCTGAAAAAGCTCCAGGAGTTTGACTTGAACGATGGGCAACAGGCGATCGCCCAGCGCCTGTCCCAACTAACAGAGTTATTAGCCTCACGATTGGGCAATGCCGGTCCAGCGATGATTCTCGATTTAAGCCTGGTGCAGACATTTGATTACTACACCGGCATTGTGTTTGAGGTGGCCTGTGGCTCTGGGGGCACCAATGATGTGGTTGCCCAAGGGGGACGCTACGATCAGTTGCTGGGCCTCTATGACCCCCAGCAGAAGACTTCTCCAGGCATTGGCTTTAGCTTTGAAATCGAGCAGCTTCAGCAGGCTTTGCAATTCACAGGGACGTTGCCCCAGTCCACAGGTGCCGTGGATTGGTTAGTGGTTCCCCTGACTGAGGCTGACCAGCAATTCGCGTTGGATCACGGAGAGCAGCTGCGCAGTCAGGACCAACGCGTGGAGCTGTATTTGGAAGCTGGCTCGGATGGTGATGCGGTGAAGACCTATGCTCGCGATCGCGCGATCGCTAAAATTGCTTGGATTACGGCAGGACAGGCCCCAGATGAAGAGTCTCTGGCCGAGTGAGGGGGAGCGATAGATTTCAAGCGCCTATGAGACTCAACCGATAAGACTGCGATAGATTGATTACCGAGAGGAAGACCTTATTAGGGGGAATGAACTGTGGCCTTTTCAATTGTGACGGATGTTTGTGAAGGGGTAGCGGATTGCGTAGATGCTTGCCCAGTCGCCTGTATTGATGAGGGACCTGGTAAGAATAAGAAGGGAACCAATTGGTATTGGATTGATTTCTCGACTTGTATTGACTGCGGGATTTGTCTTCAGGTTTGCCCAGTAGAGGGAGCAATCTTGCCAGAGGAGCGGCCTGATTTACAAAAGACGCCTTAAGCTATTTGGGAGCTCGTGAGGGCAAAAAATTGAGTTTTGAGCGCTTGGCTGATTTAAGCCAGGCGCTTTGTTGTTGGGGGGAATGGGGCTGGCAGTTTTGGAACGCTGAAGGGATGGGTGGGCAACCTCCATCGCAATGTTTCCTGAGGTCGAGGGGGGCTGAAAACATTGCAGGGAGAGGATTTTATTTTCTAGCGGATTGTAATTTGCTTGTCTGTCTTAGGTGAGATGCTGGGCATTCTAGGGCCATCGCCAAAGCTTTTTGCCGCCTGCTTTTGTGTGAGTGCATTTATTTCTAAGGTTGATTCCAAAACGCAGATTTGCGGGGAATCAGCTTGCTCAACTCAGCTACCTCGCATCATTGGTCATGGCCCTTACTGCTTCTGTTCTCACGCCTACGCTGACACCTCAGCTGTCGCTGGATTTTTCCATTGTGATTTGCACCTATAACGGTGCATCGCGCTTGCCTGATCTGTTCGAACGATTGAAGCAATGCTGTGATTTTCGACCGCATGATGTTGCGGATGGCGCCACAGAGCCATTGCTCCGCTGGGAAATTCTGGTGGTGGACAACAACAGCAGTGATGAGACCGCAGCGGTGATTCGACAAGCTCAGAAAAACTGGCCTGAGGCCTATCCCCTGCGCTATTGCTTTGAAGCTCAGCAGGGGGCTTCCTATGCTCGCGAGCTAGGAGTACACGAGGCGAAGGCTGGGCTAATTGGCTTTTTGGATGATGATAATTTACCCGCAACTGATTGGGTTTACGAAGCCTATCGCTTTGCCCAGGCGTATCCCAATGCTGGTGCCTTTGGTAGCCAGATCCATGGCGATTATGAGGTAGAGCCTTCAGCAGACTTGGAGCCACTTTTGCCATTCTTGGCCATTGTGGAGCGGGGTACAGAGCCGCTGCGTTATGACTCGATGAAGCGAATGTTGCCGCCTTCGGCTGGGCTGGTGGTGCGGCGAGAAGCCTGGCTGGAGAGTATGCCGGAGACCTGCATGTTGCGGGGGCGCAACCAAGACAGCATGTTGACCGGGGAAGATACCGAAGCCCTAACCTATCTGCTGCGGTCCGGCTGGGAGATTTGGTACAACCCAGCGATGTGCTTGTGGCATCGCATTCCCCATTGGCGTTTGGAGCGTAGCTATTTAATTCCGTTTTTTCAAGGGATTGGCTTGAGTCGCTATGTGACGCGGATGCAGGGGCTCTCTCCCTGGCTGAGGCCTTTTGCCTTGCCGGTCTATGCCTTGAATGATTTGCGTAAGGCCGTGGGTTTGCTATTGCGTCATGGTTTTCGGCTACGCGAGAACTTAACGGCTCAATGTCAGCTGACCTTGATTCTCTACTCCCTGCGCAGTCCTCTGTATTTTTGGCGCATGGGGCGGACTTGAATGGGGCCGTTGGGGGACCAGCCTTGATGAGTCTCGCTTGAGACTTCTCTCCTGTCTCAGCCACCCACGGCAGGCAGCGATGGAATCGCAGGCCTCTTGAGATTGAACTGTGTTGTGACTGCTTTCGGACAGTCTGTTGTGGACGAATAACGCTTATGAAACTGACGATTGCCATTCCCACTTTCAATGGTGCGCCTCGCTTGGCCAAAGTCTTGGAGCATCTCCAAGCTCAGGAGCTAACGGGAGCCTGGGCCGAGGCTAATACTTGGGAAATCCTGGTGGTGGATAACAACAGCAGTGATGATACTGCGGTGGTTGTGACCCAGCTTCAGGTGGATTGGGCCAAGGGATTGTGGGGCGATCGCGTGCCGCTCCGCTATTGTTTTGAACCCCAGGCCGGTTTAGCCTATGCCCGCCAGACCGCGATCGCCCAAGCCGAGGGGGACTGGGTCGGTTTCATCGATGATGACAATTTGACCGAGCCCCAATGGGTGGCTTCAGCCCTGACTTTTGCAGCAGCGAACCCTGATTTAGGGGCATTTGGCAGTCGCATTAAGGCAGTCTACGAGGTGGAGCCCCCGAAGGATTTTGAGGAAATTGAAGCCTTCCTAGCCATCCGTGACCATGGGGATAACGAGCACCCCTTCGATCCAGAGCACCTTCAACTTCCCCCCGGTGCAGGCATGGTGGTCAACCGTCAGCGTTGGCTTGAGGCTGTCCCAGAGTCAATGTCTGTGGTGGGCCGCACGGCCGATATCTTGATCAGTGGTTCTGATTATGCGGCACTGCTTTATCTGCACCGGGCAGGCCATGGCATTGCCTATAACCCTGGCATGGTGATACACCATGCCATTCCAGCTGGCCGTCTTGAGCGAGCCTATTTATTGCCCCTGGCCTATGGCATTGGCATGGCGATTTGCCAGCTACGCTTCATCAATGCCCGGGGTCTGCGCCGTTGGGAGATCGCCCTCCGTACTTTTGTGGGGGGATTGCGGCGCATGATCATGCGGCTTTGGCAGCATGGTCCCGGTCTGCGCAGCAATCTCAATTTGACGTTCTTGTTTTGCTTTTACTTCGGAGGGATGTTGAGTCCCCTTCTAGCTGTGGCTCCCCGAGCGGGAACCTGGCTCAACTACCAGCGTGCTCGTTCCTTGACCCATTTTCTACTGAAGCTATGGCCACTGTCTCCATCATCATCCCGGCCTACAACGCCGCAGACACCCTCCTCTGCACCCTTGAATCCGTCCTAGGTCAAACCTATCAAGACTTTGAGGTTTGGGTGGTAGATGATGGCTCCAGTGATGGCACCGCAGCCCTGGTTGAGGCCCAATCCGATGGCCGAATCCACTTGCTGACTCAGGTTAACAGCGGAGCTGCCGCTGCGCGTAACCATGGCATTGAGGCTTCCCAGGGAGCACTGATTACATTTTTGGATGCGGATGATCTCTGGACCCCAGAAAAATTAGCGGACCAAGTGGCTGCCCTGGCCGCTAATTCCCAGGTCAGCGTGGTCTATAGCTGGACTGACTACATTGATGTGGATGGCCAGCCGCTCTATCCCGGTGGTCGAGTGAAACATCAGGGCGATGTCTATGCCGCATTGTTTCAGCAGAATTTCATTGAGAACGGTTCCAATTTAATGGTGCGCCGTTCTGCCATTGAGCAGGTGGGTGTCTTTGATCCCGACTTGGCCTCGGTGCATGATTGGGAGCTGTGGTTGCGCTTGGCCGAGGCTGGAGAATTTGCCCTCGTGCCCAAGGCTCAAATTCTTTATCGGGTGATGCCGGGGTCGATCTCTAGCAATCTCTCTCGTCAAGAGCATAATCTGCGGCGAGTGGTGGAAGCAGCGATGGCGCGATCGCCCCAACGCCTTGCCCCCCATCGTCGTTCTAGCTTGACGAACCTCTACCAGTACCTCACCTTCCGTTCCTTGAGTTTGGGGCAAACGCGACGGCAGTATCTGCAGAGCTTGCGCTACTTACTCTTGGTTTGGTTCCACGGACCGCAGATCCTTTGGCAGCGATCGCGTCTCATGGCCATTACTCTGGCCAAGATTGCCTTGGGGTTATTGCTGTCGCCAGTGGTATTGCGCGAGCGTTGGGCGCTCCATTAAATACACCTAGCGGCTTCAGCCAGGCCTTAATCTGCTCTTAAGCTCTAGTCCTTGGTCCTCGATGGACTGTTATTGTTTCTTCAGTGAAAACTCTTCCTGTTAGGAAGTCGGAGCCTTTACCCTAAGGTCTTTCTACCGCATAGATGTTGTCATTAAGCCTGGGACTGGAAATGCTGAATAGCTTTCCAGGGGATTGAGAAATCAGTCGCTTCAAAGCCTTCTGTATTTCGATTATTCTCTATAGGTTGGGCACTCTAAAGGCGAGTTAAACGATTACATTGGCGAGCTTAGTCGCTTCTACATCGCTTGAGTGGTGCTCTAAGGCGAGATTCTGGACAGTCTATGTCCTCTCCTTGTTGAACCTCTGGCATCTCCCCCGTTGCTGATCGGTCTCAGATATTTCTGGTTGGGACCTCTGTTTTAGGATAAACCATGCGCTACTCTTCTATCTCTGGCGACGCCCTCCTCACCTTGATGACTGGTGTTTTGCTGGCCAGCAGTCCCAGCTTAGTTCTGGCCATGGAGCTTCCCCCAGCTGCGAGTGGTCTTGACGCTGCTACCCCAGCTGCAATTGATGATTTAGGCCACTCAGCTTCAGACGTGTTTCCCTTGGAGAGTCTAGTGGCTGTGGTGCCTCCGCCGGAGTTGGCTGCACCAGAACTATCTCCTGTCTTAGAGGCTCCATCCTTAGAGGTTCAGCCTAAGGTGGAGACTCTGGTTCGTTCTGAAGATGAGATTCTTTTGAAGAGCGAAGATGAGCTAGCTGAGCCGCTAGCTGTAGAGGCTTTGAGGAGTGTGGACCAGCTTGCCGATGCCGTGGTGGTGGCTCAGTCCGTCCCGCAATTGCCGCCAGGGACCCCGCCGTTGCCTGTGCCTTTGCCGACTGGCAATGACGATCAGCCGGACTTCGTGAATCCTACTCCACCGCCATCGCCTGATACAGGTATTGGCCGAGATCCTCGTCCCGAAGAAAAGCTGCCGGATGAGCCTCTGCCTGAGTTGCCCCCGGCGAGTGAAATCTTGCCTACACCTGCTCCTGCGCAGCCTGGTAATGAAGATGTCGATGGTCCTGCCACAATCAACGTCACGGGCTACACCGTTGAAGGCAGCACTGTCTTTGATGCAGAGAAGCTTGCTGAGGTCACTGAAGAATTCACTGGGGATGTTTCCTTTAGCCAGTTGCTCCAGGCCCGCTCTGCGGTAACCCAGCTTTATGTGGATAACGGCTATGTGACCTCTGGTGCTTTTATTCCACCCCAGACTTTGGAAGGTGGTCTCGTCAAGATTCAGGTTTTGGAGGGCAAGCTGGAGGATGTCCGCCTCACCGGTAACCAGCGCTTGAAGCCGAGCTATGTACGCAGCCGATTGGAGCGGGCTGGGGCTGAACCCCTGAATGTGCAGAACTTGTTGGAAGGGTTGAAGTTGTTGCAGCTCGATCCGCTGCTGGGCAGTATCTCTGCCGATTTGCAGGCGGGCATTCAGCCGGGCACAAGTCTGCTGGATGTGAAGGTTACTGAAACGGACCCCTTTACAGCGACGGTTTCACTCGATAATGCGCGATCGCCCAGTGTCGGCAGCTTCCGCCGCAAAGTCTCCCTCAACCACGCCAACCTATTGGGCTACGGCGATGCTCTCAACCTGGCCTATAGCAATACAGACGGTAGCAATGCCCTAGACCTGGGCTATACCGTGCCCCTCAATGCGAGCAATGGTACTTTGCGCTTCGCCTATGGCAGGACGCGCAGTGAGGTGATCGAGGAGCCCTTTAGTCCACTCGAAATTGCGGCGAAGTCGATTTACTACGAAGGTACCTATCGTCAGCCCGTCTACCAAACGGCGAGCGAAGAATTAGCGCTCGGTTTGACTTTCTCCCGCCAGGAAAGCAGCACAAAGCTGGGCTTTGCTGATATCGGTGGCTTCCCGCTGTCTCCCGGTGCCAACGAAGATGGTGAGACCAAAATCTCAGCTCTGCGTTTCTTCCAAGAGTGGAACAAGCGCAGTAGCAATCAAGTTTTGGCGGCTCGTTCCCAGTTGAGCCTAGGTACCAATTGGTTTGACTCGAACCAAAGCTCCGATGGTGGACCAGATAGCAATTTCTTTACTTGGCGCGGTCAAGGCCAGTGGGTGCGTTTGCTAGCACCCGACACGCTGGCTTTGGTGCGCGGTGACCTGCAGTTTGCCGATCGCACCTTGGTTCCCCTAGAGCAGTTCGGCATTGGTGGCCAAAGCAGCGTGCGCGGCTATCGCCAGGATGTATTGCTGACGGATAATGGCTTGCTAATGTCAGCGGAAGTTCGTCTTCCTGTAGCTCGGATTCCTGCATGGGAGGCGACGTTGCAGGTGGCTCCGTTCTTAGATTTAGGCCATGGCTGGAATAAAGATGGCGACAACCAGCCCGAAGAGAAGACTCTGGTGGGTACGGGCTTAGGCTTTATTTGGCGTCAGGGCAATAACTTCTCGGCTCGCGTGGATTGGGGGTTCCCGTTAGTTGATGTGGAGAATGAGGATGATACCTGGCAGGAGAATGGAATTTACTTCTCGGTGAATTACAACCCGTTCTAAATTGCGGCAGATTGTCGCATAAAAACCCCGGTGTCTTTGAGACACCGGGGTTTTGCAGTTGGGTCAGTTAGCTGGAAGCGCTGGTGTAGAAGCGTAGTGCAAAGCGCCAGAACTGATTGGCTGCCACTAGTAGCACTGCGGCCAGTAGGCCTGCTGCCATGAGCCAAGTGCTGCTGACTTCACCCCGTAGGGTTTGAGCGGGCACGGTGGTCAGGAAAGCCACTGGGACGATGAAGGTGAAGAAGAATCGGTAAGCCGTGGGGTAGGCCACCATGGGGAACCGCCCGGCAGAAACGAGGCCTCGTAGGACTTCCGTGACGTTGTAGACCTTGACGAACCAAATGCTGGTGGCTCCCAGCACAAACCAGAGGCTATAGAGAATCAGGAAGCTAAAGACGAATGTTGGCAATGCCAACAAATAAGCTGTGAGCGGCAAGTTCAGCTTGTTGCCCCCATAGGCAATCAATAACCCCCCCAGCAAAAAGTCTGGTAGACCCCAGAGAGAAAAGCTGCGGGTAGAGAGCCAAAACTGGGAGCTAATGGGCTTGAGCAGCACAAAATCCAGGGTGCCCTCCTGGACATGGGTGACGATGCGGTTGAGGTTCGGGGACAGAATCGTGGCTGAAAACCCTTCCAGCAGGGTAAAGATGCCCACCACAAGGAGAGCTGCTTCCCAGGGCCAGCCATCAAAGCTGTAGCCCGTGCGATAAAAGAGGTACAGGCTGAAAAGGTTGCCGCCAAAGTTGCCTAGACTGCCCATGGCTGCGAGCAGGAAGTTGAGACGATATTCCATCTCAGCTGCGATCGCCGCCCCCCAAAATCGCCCCAGTACCTTGAAATACTTCATTGCGTTCTCGCCTTGTCCCGACTCATTATCCTTGCCATCGCTCTAAAGACCTTTCATTTGCAGGCAATTCACGCGTAATGGCAACCATGGCGCAGAATCATAACAGTCCCTCTGTGCGCTGGTCTGTGAGACCGTCGCTTCTCCATCAAATGGTATCAACAGTTTCTGCGCCTGCTGCATCTCGCACGACCGAAGCCTTACCTCACCTTGCTATTTCTATGGGAGACCCGGCGGGGATTGGGCCAGAAGTGATTCTCAAGGCCCTGGCAAAACCAGCATTGAGCCAGAGTTGCGACATTACCCTAGTGGGCTGCGGACGTTGGCTCCAGTCAACCTATCGCCGCTTGCTGGATCAGGGCCAGGCTGTGGCAGATCCTAGTCAGTTCAAGCTCGTGGATATTCCGCTCAAGGAAGAAATAATTCTGGGTCAGCCCAATCGCGGGACAGGAGCAGCGAGCTTTGACGCGTTAAATGGGGCGATTGATCTAGCCCTGTCCGGCAAAGCAGAGGCGGTGGTCACAGGCCCCATTGCCAAGTCGGCTTGGAAATCAGCCGGGCACCATTACCCCGGCCAAACGGAGCTGTTGGCGAGCCGGGCGGATTGTGATGACTTTGCCATGGCTTTCTTGGGCGAGTCACCCCACACAGGTTGGGAGCTGCGATCGCTCCTGGCAACCACCCACATTCCCCTCCACCAAGTGCCCACGGCGTTGACTCCCCAGCTCATGACCCGCAAGCTAGAGCTGCTGTTGCGATTTCTTCAGGAGCGCTGTGGCCTTACCCAGCCTCGCATTGGTATAGCTGGACTCAATCCCCATAGCGGCGAACTGGGCCAGCTCGGGACCGAGGAACAGGACTGGCTGATTCCTTGGCTAGAGGAGATGCGCCAACGTCATCCCCAGGCCAAGCTTGTGGGCCCAGTCCCGCCGGATACGCTTTGGGTCACATCTGGCCAAGCTTGGTATGGCTTAGATGAGAAAGGCCAGCTAGCTGCCCCCAGAGCGAAAGCTCCCCTGGCGAGGACCTATGACGCTTACCTAGCGCTATACCATGATCAAGGTCTCATCCCGGTGAAATTACTGGCATTTGATCGTGCCGTGAACACGACGATTGGTCTGCCTTTTGTGCGAACTTCGCCCGACCACGGTACTGCTTTTGACATTGCCGATCAGGGGGTTGCTCGGTCTGAAAGTATGGAGTCCGCGATTGCCTGGGCCATTAGGCTTATTCGCTCAACAGCTTATATTCATTGAATCCTCGCGTTCAACGAAGGCAAGCCATCTCTATTTAAAGGAAACAAGAAACTTACGCCAAATCAACGGTTTTGCGATGACTGACCCAGGAGTACATTCCTATAATCGCAATAGACGTTGAGGGCGCATCGTCGCAAAACCATCCGTGCAATCTCGGACATCCTTCGGCACTGTAGAAAATGAGACTAATGCAGATAGCATTGGTTTCTCAGAAACATTTCATCGTCAAGGCCAAGCCTTGAGCGGTTTGGGCCTCTATGAGAGGGCCTTGACTCGCTATGACAAGGTTCTGGAGCAAGATCGCCATAGCCCTGTGGTTTGGTGCGATCGGGGTTACACCCTAGAGAAGCTGGGACGCTACGAAGAGGCGGCCCATAGTTTTGGCGAAGCCATTACCCGCCGTCCAAAGTACGCCAGTGCATGGCTCGGACGAGGCATTATTCATGCTCAACTCAACGAGTCTGCTGAAGCTCTGGATTGTTTTGATCGCGCCCTGCGTTTTGCTCCGGAAGATTATCGGGCTTGGTATAACCGAGGCCGTGTGTTAGTGACCCTGCGTCGCCATCGAGAGGCTGTTGAAAGTTTCGACCATGCCCTGGAACACAAGCCCCAAAAGCACCAGGCTTGGTATCACCGTGCGGTTTGTCTGATGGCCCAGAATCAGTGGGCAGAAGCGCTATCTAGTATTGATATTGCTTTAACTGTAAAGCCCAACTGCTACTACGCTTGGACCTATCGAGGAGTACTGCTCCAGCGGATGGACCGCTTGCCCGAGGCGATCGAAAGCTTTCAGCGCTCCCTCAGCTATCGCAAGTCGAATCTGGATGCCTATTGGGGATTGGCACGCTGTCACTACCGCCAAGGTGAGATAGAGCAGAGCATGGATGCTTTAGAAGCGGCTTCGGCAGTCAACCGCGAACGATTTATGGATCGTTGGCAAGCGGATGCAAGCTTGCAGTCTCTATCGCAACAGCCCAGGCTAAAGTCCTTGTTGCAGGCCTCCCATCTGCGTGAAGAGGTGACGATGGGAAGTTCTCGATCTTAAATTTTTAGTTGCTGTTGCCTGGTCAGCGGGTTGCCACCTGGATTATTGGAGGGATTGCCTGTTGGAGTGAGAGTCACTGACTTGTCCAGAGGGGCACTGCTACTTTGGAAAAGGGGGTACTAATCCGGATGACCAATTGGTCTGAGTGAAAAATAATACGGTTGAGCTGAGTCTGTTCTTTCTGTACGGCTGGGGCTGGACCTCTATCCCCTCAGCGTTGTACTCGTCTGGCTTTTCCGGTGCTATTGGTTTTGCTGTTGGCAGAACATTGCCCCGGTACCAGGTTGTGATAGATTCAGTCGCTTGGATAAATTCCTCGACAGTTGAGGCGCTTTTGGTTTATAAGCGAGCCAATTGCACTTCGGGCGAGATTCCCAGTCCATGCTTCCTGATGATCCCTTTGAGCGCGACGAACAAAAGCGTTTGCGGTTGTTCTTGTATTTGATGCCATTGGTCGGGGTTGTACCGGCGGGGGTCAATCTGTACCTCCAACGCAATCAACCCAAGCCCAATTCAGAACAGCGTGCTCAGCGCCAAGACTTACAAGTCAGCCGGCAGGCGGTCAGCCTTGCAGCGGTTTGGTTGTTAGCGCTGGCGTTGGTGAATCTTGGGGGCCAGCTAGGTGAGACCCCTCAGCTTGGCGTCATGCTGTTCAACAGTGTGCTAACCTCGGGCTATTTCATAGCCAACTGTTGGTTGATGATCCAACTTGGGCGTGGCAAGCGCCCAGAGTTACCAGGATTGGATGCCCTAGGGAATCGACTGCCCTAACCCTTACGAGATAAAAGGTGTGAGACAATCTGTGCCCGTAACTCATAACGCTCGAAATCGGGCGGCAGGTTCCCTTCCCCGGACGAACGCTAATTCTGCTGCACAGAAGACTGGAATGTCTCGGAAGTCCAGTCAGTCTTCATCGGCAAAAGGTAAGGCGGCGGCTAAGCGATCGCGTCGTATTCCTTGGGTGGGTATTACCCTGGCGCTGACAGCTGCCTCGATGGTCTCGGCTACGGCGGGCGCATTGTTGGCGGTCTCTCTTTCCAGTACCCCGCTGCTCCAAAGCAAACTCAGCCCAGAGGAGGCTGCATTCTTTGAGCAAAACGGTGGCTCCATTGCCTCGGGTAATCTCAATCTGCCGGCTCTGAACCGGCCCGTTAATATTCTGCTGCTGGGAACTAAGGTCCTCACTTCAGACATCCCTGAGCTGGAGGGCAAGTCTGAGGAGCTGGGCTATCACGCCCTGGTAAATACGTTTGAAGGCCTCAGTGACACGATGTTGCTGCTGCGCTTTGACCCAGCCAAGGACAAGCTGACTTTGCTGTCTATTCCTCGGGATACTCGGGCCAATGTGCCGGGTATTGGCATGGTCAAGATGAATGAGGCCAACTTAGAAGGCGGCCCTGCTTTGGCGGCCCAGGCCACCAGCGACTTGCTGAATGGGGTTGGGATTGATCGCTATGTGCGGGTGAATGTCCAGGCGATCGAGAAGTTGATCGATGCCATGGGTGGGGTAGAGGTCTATGTTCCCCAGGACATGAAGTATCAGGATGATAGCCAGCATCTCTACATCAATTTGAAGGAAGGCAAGCAGGTCTTGGATGGTGATAAGGCCATGCAATTCCTCCGGTTCCGCTATGACAATAAGGGCGATATTGGCCGGGTACAGCGCCAGCAAGTGTTGATGCGGGCTTTTATTGAGCAAGCTTTGACGCCTAAAACCTTGGGTAAGCTGCCGAAGGTTCTGTCTATCGTTCGTTCTCACTTAGATACCAACCTTTCGGTTGAAGAGCTGTTTGCGCTGGTTAACTTTGCTAGTAAGAAGCAGCGCAGCGATGTGCAAATGGTGATGTTGCCGGGCTCTTTCAGTAGTCCTGATGATTATGAGGCCAGTTACTGGTTGCCTCACTACGACGAAATTGACACGATCGCCGAGAGTTATTTTGGTGTCAGTCCAGCTAGCAATGAGGATTTGTGGGATGACTACTACGGCGACGGTGGTGGCTATACAAATAGCCGCAGTAGTAGCTATGGGAGCGATCTTGAGTTTCGCAATGCCAATGCCGAGTCTGGCGATGGGCTCAGCAATGAACTGGGGGGATGGGATTTAGCGGAGTATAGCGAAGGGATATCCACGAATCTGCGCATTTCCATCCAAGACAGTACGGGGCGGGATTTAGCGATTGATACCGTGATGGACCAGCTGTATGACGAGGGATACAACAATTTGTATGTCCAGTCTGATTGGTCTGAGCCGTTGCAGGAGACTCGCATTATTGCTCAGAAAGGCGATCTCAAAGGCGCCGAGGCAGTTAAGCAGGCGCTAGGTTTGGGCAATGTACGCGTGGACAGTATTGGTGATATTGATTCGGATATCACGATTCAGTTGGGCCGGGATTGGCTGACGAAGGTTAACCGCCGCTCAGCTTGGCGGGATATCCCAACTGAGTAAGTTTGGTTAGGAGTTTGTCGCGGTGGTCGCCTTGGATTTCGAGGCGATCTTCTTTGACTGCGCCGCCGGTGCCGCAGAGGTTCTTGAGGGTTTTGAGTAGCTTTTTGAGGTTCTCGTCGCTGAGTTCGAAGGGACCGATGAGGGTTACGGTTTTTCCGCCTCGGCCTTTGCGGGAGGTTTGGATGCGGAGGTTGTGGTCTCCGGGGGGGAGTTCGGGGGTGGGGCGTTCTAGGGCGTCTTCGGTGCCGAATTCGCGGTAGACGGTTTTGTCACCTGCCTTCTTGTTTTTGGATTTTTTCTGTTTTCCCATGGTTTGAGGTGAGGGCTGGGGTCGCTGGCTTTTGGTGAGCCATGGTTATCGTACAGCGATTGCTTATGGCTGGCTGGAAGAGGCAAGCGAGCAAATCCTTGGGGACCAGTCCCCAAACCCCTGCCGTAGGGAACGACGGCGTTCCCTGACGGGTCACCCTTCCCAAGAGATGGCGGTGCTTCAGGATGCATTCTTTGGCGTTTGACCAACTGTTTGCAGGGGGGTGCAGATTGATGTCCATTCTGAATAGAGTGCGACGATTCCTATCAGTTGAACCGTAGGGACGAACAGCTGTTCGCCCGCAGAGGATGTCGTGGTAGCAATGGGGAGTGGGGTGAGTTGGGTTGGCAGGAGACAACGAAAAAAGAGCGATCGCCCCAGGGCAATCGCTCTTCAACAAATGGATTTTAAATTGATCAGCTAATCAGCGAAGAATCGCGTTTCAACGGATCGATTGAAATCGCCTAGGCGTCGACTTCCACATAGAGGAAGAACAGGCCCATGGAAGCGAAGGCTGCGATGGCGCAAAGAGGAACGAAAATGCTAGGCAACATTGACGACATAATTTTCTTAAACCTTAAATACGGCAAGAGGGCGGTCATTAGTTAGGAGTCTACTTCGAAGGTTTCTGGACTAGGGCCAGGATAAAGATTCTTAACAAAAGAAATCTTAATAATCAAACTATTGAGGAATCTGTTTAAACTACGCTACTGCTTAGGATTTCTTCACTCCAAGAGAGGTCGTATTCGCATGACTCAAGATATGGTGACCCACCCCGGTGACCCCTTTGTGGGCAACCTGGCCACCCCTCTAAACTCCTCTGGCTTTTCCAAGGCGTTCATCCGTAATTTGCCTGCCTACCGTAAGGGACTTTCCCCCAGCCGTCGTGGCTTGGAGATTGGCATGGCCCACGGCTATTTCATCTATGGCCCTCTAGCTTTGCTAGGCCCTCTGCGTCACGCTGATGTGGCAGCGACTGCAGGCATCATTGGCACCGTTAGCTTGATTACCTTGCTGACGATTGCTATGTCGCTGTATGGCTCTGTGACGACTGCGCTGCCTGAAGCGACGGTCACAACCCCTGAGCCTCCTGCGCTTGACCGCGATGCTTGGAGCGAGCTGGCGGGTAGCTTCTTTGTGGGCGGTTGCGGCGGTGCTGCTTTCGCTTATTTCCTTTGCCAGACTCCTCACCTCGACCTGCTGCAAAGCTTGGCGAGTGGCGTGTGGTCTTCGTAGAACCTTGTGAATGATGAGGTCGCGGGATTGTCAGTGCTTGAAGATAATCGAAGGAACGGTGGCAGCACATTGTTGAGGTGGCTCTACTGAGGTTCTTAGGTTTGTGGCCCTTCAACTGCTGATGGGCGATCTCATCATGTAAATCCCCAGAGAAGAAATTTCTTCTCTGGGGATTTTGCTTTGTTGGGGCTCAGAAAGGGCAGCTCAGACGGCATGGTTGGGGTCGCCGGAAACCTCGGTGTTCGCCTGATTGCGTCTGGTTTTGCCGCGATTCCCTGGGAATTGGCTTGGGGGCATTTGCGTTTTGGATTTTTTGTGTTTACATATAGCCCTGACCGACGAACGTGGCCCAGGACAAGCAGGGGGAGGTGAGCATATGGTGATTTTGTGTAGTTTGCTACTGGGAGCTGGCTTAGGTGCCAGTGCGGTCTACTGCTTTTTGGATAGCCGCATCGACTCCTATCGCACCCGCAACCAAGATTTGCGTCATCAGCTCAATGACATGCAGCGGAACTTTGGCGATCGCCTCCATGACAACCTGAGCCAGCAGCGCTTTGACTACGAAGCAGAGATCAAGCTCCTCAAAGGCCAGTTGTTCCGCGCAAAGTTCCGTGCCAATAAAGGCACCAAGATCGATTCTGAAGCCAAGGCCAGTTAAATCTAGCCCCATTCCAAACCCTCGCTGGGGAAAAGTTCTCTCTGCCTAGCTGCTCTGCTTTGAAGGCCAGGGCTGGAAACCTGACTTTGCCCATACACAAACCCCGGTGAAGCAGATTGAAAACTCTGCTTCACCGGGGTTTGGCTTTACAATCGCTGACTCTACTACTGGGCATTCCCCTTGAGGAAGTCCACAAGGCTCTCTAGGAAGCTCTCACTGAGGTCATCAGCATCATTGTCGGCAGGTGTCTCACTCATTAGGCTGCGGCTTGCAGCGGCGACCATGGGCACTTCCTCGGCAATGCCCACCAGGATGAGGCGGAAGGCGACGCGACGGGCTTCCTCGATGTCCATGCGCAGCTGTTCGGCCATGCTGGCCAGGGAAACCGTGCCATTGGTAAATTCCCACATCTGCCATTCCAGCTCATTAAGCTTGAGATGGGGTTTGCCTTCAATGGCGCTCTCCAAAGTCGAATTAGTCTCAGGCAGTTTCTCCTCTAGCGCATCCCAGTTTTTCAGGACTCGTAGGGCTCCCAGAGTAACTTCGGTGGGCAACATCATGTGCCCAGTCATCTCCTGCATGGGCATTTTCACGCCGCTCTCAAATTCAAATTGGCCCTGGCTATATTCAAATAGAGCGCAGACTTGACGCATCACCTGGGTGTAGAAGGTGAGCTTGAGCTGTTCTGGCGTGACTTGCTCGCGAATTTTTAAGTAGACGCCCAGGGGGACGACAAGGGAGCCGAACTGCTGGATTTGCTCCTTGGTGATGTTCTGGAGGAGGCCCTTGCGGTACAGCAGGCGCAGCAGGCCATTGCCGTCGCTGTAGCTGGAGGCGGAGACAATGCGGCCTTTGCGCAGCCAGATGTAGAAGGTGCGAGCAGGATGGCTGTTCCCCTGCTTCTCGTCACCTTGGGCAGCGGTTTGGAGGGTGAGCTGTCCGGTTTTATTGCCTTGTTCTAGGAACTGGAACAGTTCTGGCAAGGAAAATTCTGCAAGTTGCCCGGTAATGGCCATGGCGATGACTTAACTCCGACTGCGTTCCGATAATGAAGTTGCGCGGGGGCGTTGCAAGTTGACCCACAAATCGCCAATGTTCAAAGAAACAGGCTCTGAAGAACAATCTTGCAGTTTGGCAGTGTAATCGACCCCATTGTGGGTCGTGGCCTTGGGGCTGACAAGGGACCGGGTCAAAAAGGTCGCCGGTTTCACTGACTCTTTTAATCTGGAGCCAGTTCCGATGGAGATTGGTTAAACCTCCTGAGGGTTGTCTGGGCTGCCACATAATTCACTGCGGTTAGAGAATTAGTAGGCGATCGCTCTAGGGCCGTTTACGTTGAGGTCACGATAGCAAACCCCTTCCCAAAGTTGGTAGATCTAGCCGTGAAAAGTTCTGAGGGGGGAGGCTCTGGCAAAGATATGGGGTCGTGGCCCCTGGCGACCTTGTGAGGGGGGCATGACATAGCTTAGGGGCCGGGTTTTGACGAAGGTTTCCGGTGAAGCCACGAAAAATATTTGCTAAACCCGCCCTTACGAAATCCACCGCCATCATTATGGGCACCAAGGCAAAGCCAGCGGGTTACACGGCAACGCCCTGCATCAGATGTTGGACTAGGGCGATGATTGCCTGGGCCACGGAGCCTTGTTCGTTGGCGTTGACGATGACGATGGGGGGCTGGTGCTTGGAGTCCAGGTAACCCAGGGCCAGGGCGACGTTCTCGGGGGCCCAGGCTCCTTCACAGTCCGTGTGGGTCATGCCGATGATCATCGGGATATGGGCTCGCTGACGCATAAAGCTGAGGATGCGCCGGGCGTAGCGGAAGTCCTGGGGCCTGTGGGCGGCGACGAGCAGGATGTAGGCGTGGGCCTTGCGGATCGGGATGTCCCACATAAAGTCAAAGCGGGACTGGCCGGGGGTGCCGTAGAGATGCAGGGCCATGTCCGGGGCGAATTGCAGGCGACCAAAGTCGAAGGCCACGGTGGTGGTGCGCTTCATCAGGGCGGTTTCATCGGTGGCGGTGCGATCGGTATCGACGACCTCGATTTCGCTGATGGTGCGGATAAAGGTGGTTTTTCCGGCCCCGACGGTGCCGGTGACCACAAGACGCATGATTTCCATGGCAGGCCCCTTTTCGTGAAGATGCTTGGGTGATGGGAGGAGTGAGCGGGGATAACGCTTCGTCTGCAAGGACTTGGCTGTGCAAGCTTACGAAGGAATCGCCCAGGGGCGGCCCGAGATTCGTCTTGAAAGTCAGAATCGAGATTGGACCGAGATGCGCTGAGGATGAGGTGGTTACATCAAGGCTAGCTTGAGTTCTGCAAGGGCACGTTTGATTTCTAACATCAGTAAGCCCTGTTTAGCCGCCTGGCTGGCGAGAACCAGGAAGACCGCATCTTCGCCACAGCTAGTCAGTACGCCATAGCCTTGGTCGCCTTCGACGTAGATCCGATCAATTTGGCCACGGGACAGCTCCATGCCAATGCGTTCCGCGAGGGAGAGCATGGCGGCGGACATGGCGGCGACCCGCTCTTCATCCATGCCTGCGGGCAGGGTTGAGGCGAGGGGTAAGCCGTCGGGGGTGACCAGGGCCGCGCCCTGAATGTCACTGGTGGAGGTTACGAAGTCTTGGAGAACGCTGCTCAGCTTTTGGGTATTGATGGCCATGGTGGGTCGGAGTCAAAAATAGGGCCGTCTGGAGATAGATGCGTCGCAGATGGGGCGATGGACTGTGACTGACCGAGGGTAATGATGGAGCCGAGGTGGCCTCCAAGGAGAACCGTCTCAATCAGGCAGGCCGGGCTGACTCTAAACATCGCACTTACAGCCGCAGGGGCTAGAGTCGCCTATAGGATGCCTTTAAATGCCCTGAAAGTATATAGGACAGGAAAAGAAGCTGGGGACGGGTAGAAGCTTGGGGGGCGATCGCAGCAAGTGGACAGTTTTCCTGAGCATGCCCAATTGCAGGGTCGAATGCGACGAACCTGCCCTAGAGGCGGCTTGATTGTTACGTTCAACCGCTGCTGCAATCTGCCCCATAATAATGGGGGGCCAATCAAGTTACGGCTATTGTGCTGGGCTGATTGGTCAATCCTCAAAACAGTATTTGGACGCCCCTCCCATGACCCTATCTGTTGGCACCCAGGCCCCGAACTTTAGTTCTACCGATGAAGCGGGCCAGCCTGTTTCCCTGGCGGATTTCAAAGGTAAGACCGTGGTGATGTATTTCTATCCCAAGGACGACACACCGGGTTGCACCAAGCAGGCTTGCAGCTTCCGCGATGCCGAAGCAGATTACTCAAGCAAGGATATTAAGGTTCTGGGGGTGAGCATGGATGATGCGACGTCCCACCAGGCGTTTAAGGAGAAGTACAACTTGCCCTTCACCCTCGTTGTGGATAAGGATGGCGCAATTACGAAGGCCTATGATGTGGAAGGCGGCGGCTATGCCAAGCGCGTGACTTACATTATTGATGGTGAGGGCAACATTTCCCATGTGATGGATTCGGTGCAGACCGCGACCCATGCGGCGGATGTGCTGGCGGCGTTGGCTTAGAGACAAAGCTTCCTCATCCCCCAGCCCCTTCTCCTGAAGAGAGAAGGGGAGCGAGAGGCAAAGCGAGCCGACTTAAAGAACGTTTTAAGTCGGCAATGTCCCAAAGAGCCATAGGGATAAGGCAAAATCTGCCATAAAGATGCCGATCCAAATCATCACAACTGCTGAGGTGGCTGACTCGCCGACGCCTTTGGCACCGCCCCAAGTCGTCAGTCCCCAGCTACAGCCCACTACGGAGACAATCAGGCCGAACATTAGGGCCTTGAGGAGCACGGCAAAGAGATCGTCTAGGGTTAAAAATGCGTTGGCTGCTCCTAGGAAGGTGCCCGGTTGTTGTCCATAGGCTTGGTAGGCGATCGCCGTTCCTCCCAATAAGCCCGAGGCGATCGCAAACATCGTCAAAATCGGCAGCATCACACAGGTAGCCACCACCCTGGGCACGACCAAATAATCCACCGGATCTGTGCGCATCATCAGCAGCGCATCGATCTGCTCCGTGACCCGCATGGCTCCCAGCTCTGCCGCGAAGGCTGCGCCTACCTGCCCCGCCACGACCCCCGCCGTCAGCACTGGAGCTAGCTCTCGGCAGAAGGCCATGGCGAAAGCACCGCCGACGGCTTCTAAAGCGCCCAACCTGGCCATTTCCCGAGCGGTCTGCACGGTGAAAATCATGCCAGCGAAGCCATTGATCAGCAGGACGGCGCCGATGGAGCCAGGCCCGACCGTGACCAAATGCTCCATCAGATTGCGCAGTTGGAGCTTGCCCTTGAGCAATCTCAGCAGCACTTGTCCCCCCAGTAAACCTGCGATGCCCAGTCTGCGGAGGCCTTTGGGGGCAGCTTGCTTGAGGGGATACTGTCTGGATTGAAGAGGTACTGGGGTCGGGGAATTCGGCTTCGGGGAGGGAGGGGCCATGGGAGTAGACCTAATACCCGGGTCTGATTGGAGTTTGATGCCGGTCTAGGGTCAGGTTAGGCCTGGGCTTCCTCGGCGGTTTCGGTTTCGTTTGCTTCTTCGCTGGCATCAGCGGATGCCTCACTCTTTTGAGCGGTGGCGATCGCTGCATCGGCTTTCTCTCCAGATGCGGCTTCCGCTGCTTTCTGGTCTTTCCACTTCTTGAGATAGGTTGCGCCTACCACCAGGCCAATCACACCCAAGCTATAGAGACCCAAGGGGCTGGGCATCCAGAAGTAACCTTCGATGTGGTTGAGCTGACCGGGCAGCATATGCCAGACCATGCCATTGGGTAGGTCTTCTCCGGCGATGGCATTGGGACCCCGCAGCTTATACTTGGCTCCCCAAGGGGCATCCACATGGAAGTCCAAGTTGAGCAGGTTGCCAGGATTCACCAACATGCCTTCCTCGTCTGAGTTGATGCCCAGACTGGTCAAGTCCACATCGAGGGTGATGTGATTGCGTAGGATGAGGAGCCAGTTGGCCTGTTGCAGGGCTACCTGGGCGCTGACATTAGGGGTCTCAATCAGATCTGAGGCGGCGGGCTGGCCTTCAAAGAAGCGATTGAATTTTTTGACGAAGTCTTTGTCGGTGGTGAAGGGAATGCTGACTTGGAGTTCGTTATGGGAAATGCGCTGGGTGTTGCCCTGGAGCTTGCGAGCCCGCTCGTCTAAACTGTCGAGCCATTGCTGGGCGCTGATGCCGTTGATGGCGGCGAGGCGATCGCCCAGTTTCACGGTTTGCGTAAACTGGCCGGAATGCTGATTGTCGAAATGGACCCCTACGTCGTAGTTGACGCAGCCGGAGAGCAACAGCGCCATCAGGCTAACTAAAACGAAATTGCGTAGCTTAACGAGTCGTTTTAGGGACAGTTTGGCGTTCGACAGCATGGTTAATGGCTGGGATGAAAGGACTGGGCAGTCTCGCTTTGTTGATTATTACCGATGGAGCTGGCGAGCTGGGGCGGAAGTTGGCTTTCGTCATGTTTAGTTCGTCATGGTTGGCCCATCGGGATAGGCCAGGGAGGCGGCAGGTTGAGCAAGGCATATTTAAGATGGAGGCTCACCTCCGTTCCTCATCACTCAAGATCCATGGCCCACGGCAAGAACAAGAAAAAGAAGCCGACGAAGTCCAATTTGCCGAGCAAGGTTTGCGTGGTGTGCGATCGCCCCTTCGAATGGCGCAAAAAATGGGCGGACTGCTGGGATGAAGTGAAATATTGCAGCGATCGCTGCCGCAGACGTCGCCCTTCAACAACCTCAAACGATAATTGACGAGGGGAGGGGTATCCATATGAGGGCTAGGGAGAGCCAAAGAGTGCAGCCTTCTCCGTAGAATCCTTTCTCAGTTCTGTCGCAGAGAATACGACGACTCTAGTTTTAGATCGTTACAATCCCGGCAGATGAGTTTGGAATATGCGTTATGCCTTCCACCCCAAAGTCTTTACCCCCCAACTGCCAAACCTGTCCGGTTTGCGGTGTGTCTATTGATAATGAGGGCAAAGTTCACTTTAATGCTGGACCCGCTGGGAGTAGGGAGCGTCTCTACGCAAGGGTCTGCCGCTTTGCTGCATCAGCGGGTTGTATCAATGAGGGCGATCGCCAAATCACGGATGCAGATAACTACGGCAAGGCTGGCTTTGGTATTTCCCTTCCTCCTTCTGTGCCGTTTGAGATTGATCGACGAGCGGCCTAGACCAGAGAAAATATCGGCTGTTCTAGTCTTCCCTTGGCCATTGTTGATGAAATGTTTAGCAGCGGAGATTATTGGTTGGATGACGCCCGAGTTGTCTTTGCAACAATTATTGAAAAGCCGTTTTGCTCTGAAGTCTGGACAATCAACAGAATCATGGCTCTATGTCCTATAAGGGAGTGAGGCTACTGATTCTAAGGTTGATTGGGCGGACTTCGCCTGGGGGCCGCCGCAGCGGCTGTAGAGGTCTGGACTGGCCTCATCCAGCTTCACACCTTTGCTTCAGTAACCTGCATGAAAGACTGCTGTTGCTGAAGCAATAGGTCGGTCGCCTGCTGGGTGGGCAAAGGACGGCTAAACCAATAGCCCTGAAGATAGCGACAGCCCCAGGACTGAAGTAAATCTCGTAATGCTTCCGTTTCCACCCCTTCTGCCACCACCCGTCGCTGGAGACCCTTACCCATGGCTAACACCGCCTGCACAATCACCCCATCACTGTGATTCGTCATCAAATCTCGCACAAAGGACTGGTCAAGCTTGAGCGTGTCAAACGGTAGTTGTTTGGCGTAGCTCAAGGATGAATAGCCTGTTCCAAAATCATCCAAGGCGAGTTCTAGTCCCAACTGTTGTAGCGAATCCAGCACATCCTTGATGACATGCTCGTTGCGCAGCGCCGCAGACTCCGTGATCTCTAGCTCAAGCCATTGGGGATCGAGCCCCGTTTTATGCAAAACCTGCTGGATCATCTGGGGCAGGTTGGTTTGGGATAGCTGAAGGGGAGAAAGATTCACGCACATCTTTAAGGTCTCAAAGCCCATGCGTTGCCAAGCCTTAGTCTGGCGACAAGCTTCGGTCAGGACCCATTCGCCGAGGGAGAAAATCAGGCCATTTTGCTCTGCGATGGTGATGAATTGTTGGGGAGGAATATTCCCTAAAGTGGGGTGCTGCCAGCGCAACAAGGCTTCCATATGGGTGATTTGACCTGTGTTGCTATCGAGTTGGGGTTGGTAATGGAGGCTGAGCTCATTACGCTCCAGGGCCTTGTGCAGGGCGCTTTCGATCGCAAATAAAGCCTGCCCCTTTTTGTCCAATTGGGGATGGTAATGCTGATAGCCGTTTCGCCCTTCTGCCTTCACCTCATAGAGCGCCAGATCTGCCCGTTTGAGCAACAGCTCTGCCGAGGTCCCATCCTGGGGATATTGGGCAATGCCGATGCTGACATTGATCCGCAACTGGTGCCCTTGGACTTCGAAGGGGCGCTGCAAGATGGACAGAATACGCCGAGCTGCTTGGGTGGCTCCGTCGGTCTCAGCTAAGTTGCCCACGACCATCGTGAACTCATCCCCGCCCCAGCGTGCCATTAATTCGCCAGGGCGACGGATGCGCTGGAGTCGCTGGACAAAGTGCTTGAGCAGTTCATCACCAATGCTGTGGCCCAGGCTATCGTTGATGATTTTGAAGCGATCGAGATCAATGAACAGGACAGCGAGTTCAGTCTGCTCTTCTGCGGCCTGGGCCAACATCTCATCTAAGACATCGTTGAACTTAAAGCGGTTGGCAATGCCGGTGAGAAAGTCATGGTGGGCTTGATAGCGAATCAGGGCTTCGTTGCGTTGGCGTTCGGTGACATCGTGGAAGCTCCAAACTTGCCCCACGATTTGGTTTCCCACCCATTGGAGTTGGCTCTGGTATTCCAGGCTGCGTCCATTCGCGAGGCGGATGCTTGTGATGTGAGGCTCGCAGAGACCTTTCGCTTCGGCGATCGCCTGGGAAACCGCTGCTTCGCTTGGGGCTGAGCGGCCTTGGCTAAATCGTTGGGTCATCAGTTGCTCCCATAGCTGAGGAGAGCTTTGAAGCCACTGGGTTAGCAGGGGAATGATTTGTTCGCGATTGCTGTGCAAGCTTTCGTGAGGATCACTGCGCAAGCTAAGGGAGGCATGGTCATCATGGCTGCGCCTCAGTTGAGTGCTGGCCCAATATGCTGGTGCAAACAGATTGAGAAGCGCTTGGTTGAAATGGGTGATTTGACCATCGCAGTCCAGGGCGAGAATGCCATCTACCGTGGCATCTAGAGTCGCCTGGAGTAGGGCATGGTCCTTGTTACTGCGATCGCGATTGGTCTTTGAATGAATGAAGGTGGCTGGGGAGACGGCCGTTTGCTGCTCGTAGTCGCTTAGGGCTGCCGTGAGCGTGAGGAGTAGCTCGGCTTCATCCCAGGGATGAGGCAGGTTGTATCTAGATGGAGGGGCCTCATTCGTGACAATTGGCTCAGCGGGCTGATGCTTCGTTAAGACAACCGGGACGGTATGGGAGAAGGCGTGATGAATGGCTGTGAGGAGGCTTTCCGGCGTTAAGTCAGAAGAGAGCTGGCCCATGATTACGAGAGGCAGCTCAAGATTCTCCGCTTGCAAAACGTTCAGCAACTCAGGAGTTTGGCCACTGCTTGAAAGTTGAATGTCATAGCGATCGCCCAAGCTGCGATGCAGCTTTTGAACAAGAGGGGCAAGGGATGGCTCCTCGTCGTCAATGCAGAGGATGACGGGTCTCATGGTAGGTGCGGTTGGGCTGGTGGCAAATGCAGTTGAAGTTGAGGCCAAAGTGATTGCTGGAGAAACCTGAGCGACTCACTGGCAATAGCAGCCCTTCAATGGCCGAACGGTTGTGGGGGATGAATTCGCCACATTCGCAGAGGGCAACATTTTAAGAGGTTTGACTATTGGAATCTGTTGCTTTGGACTAGAAATATAACTGTTGTTAGAGAGAACGCTTGGAGAAATAGAACCATCTTTTTGCCTTAATAGGCTGTGAAAATAATAGAAAGATGACTGAGAGACGATGATGCTTACCCCGGGATAACTCGAAAACTGACTCGATTGTTTTCCCTAATAATGCTTTAAGAAAATGTCAGGAAATCTTGGTTTTTGTCGTTCTTCAATTAAATGTATTTTTTGTAAGGCTGCTCAGGCCTATAATTCCCTGCTGACCTGGAAAATCTACATAGCGGTCGCATCCTGAGGAAAGTCAACCTTGCCATATCTGAAGGGATGCCTGAGAAGTCTCATGTCTGGTCTATATGGCTCTTGGGGGCGCTAGACAAGCCTCTCCTGAGCTGGACCCAGGTAGATTCTGAAGGCTGAAGAAGAGATTCAGTGCGGCAATGGAAACACAGTTGAAGTTTGTTTGTTGGCGAACCTACAGAGTGAATTAAATATTTTGAGTGCTTTAGCTTACTTGTTGATTCTGTTGAGTTGCTATTCCTCACTTAAGTGATGTTGAATCTAACCTATTTAGTGATAGGAATTGACGCTGCTGGGCTAAAAGCTGTTGACTTCGTAGAACGGAGCAAAATAGGAAAGTTCAATTTGGAAAAGATTTGTTATGTGGGTGCTGGCTAAGGGACCTCGTTTCCGGTGCTGAATGGATGAGTCAAGTGAAAATTACTTTGCAGTTGAGACTGTACATGATCCAATCTAATTGGAGATTGCCCTGGTCTTGCCCAGAAGCCTATGGGCTAAATAGCGGTTCTTTTGATCGCTTTTGCCTGCCGCTATCTATCCACCGATATTTGTTCGGCTCTACAAGAGCCCACAGTTCGGACAGTTTTGAAATCAGCTACGCCTGGCAGAATGCTGAAACCCTCATGCTGTCGTTGCCAATTCAAAACTGTCTGGAGTCTTGAAGCGTGTTACGTGGATAGAAATTGCTCTTGGCTTCCCTTGGCTTTCCCATTGAGGGATTTGTGGGGCATCTGTGGGTTGTTGCTGAAGTTGCGGCTAGGGGATGGTGCTTGGAACATGACATTGTGCAACAGCCCGGCTGGTTTTATTGCATCCGCAGCAGGCGATTTGGAACAATGGCGATGCGTTCATTTGTTCTGCTTTTGCTGCAATGAGTTCTGTTGTGTCTAGCGCTATTCAATCTCTTGTTCTTCCTGTGGTCGAACTCAAGGTTTTGCTCAAACTGCTGGGGACAGTGGACTATTGTGCTCCCCTTGAGCAGCTTAAGCCGACGGCGAAAGTGCCCAAAAGTGAGCTGATGGCGATCGCACAGTCTCTCCAAAGCAAGGACTTGATTGACTACCACAACCAGATTGAACGGTTCGCCATTACTCAGCGAGGGCGGATGCTCTTTCGTCTAGAAATGGCGGCCCGACCCGTGACGCCGGATGAATGGTTGGTGATTCAGTCCTGTCGTAAAGGGGCGATCGCTGTGGAGCAAATTGTGGCGAAGGTCCCCGTGTCTGCCCGCCAGGACTTGTTGCAGAAGCTGGAGCAACGAGAATTTATCAAAGTGACAGGGCGAGGAGCCGCAGATGTTCAGTTGACTCAGGCCGGTAAAGCCTTTTTGCGTAGCTATCGACCTACGGGCTGTCAGGCAGTCTTGAGTTTGGATCTACTAACGAATTATTTGAACTTCATGGTTCTGGCTGAGGCCGTTGAGATTGAAGTTGAGGCGGATGAGGGAGATGAACAGGCTGCGGCTCAGCCTCTATGCCAGGAGGAGCAGGGGCCCCAGATTGCTGCGATCGCCTAGGTGCTCAGTGGCCTGGAGACTATTCAACCATCGTGAGATTTATGAATTCTTGACTGCCATGGGGCTCCGCTTCTGTAGATATTGGCTAAGCTATCAACTACAAAGGGTTACCTAGGAGATTGAAAGTAATGCCCATGCTGTCCGTGGCTCAAGCCCCTGCCCAGGAGCGGGCTGGATTCATTCGTAAAACCTATGTCCATGTTGCTGGGGCCGTTTTGGCCTTTGCTTTGGTCGAGTACATCCTTTTCCAAACCGGCATAGCTGATGTCATCGCGGCTGCCATCTTTAGTAGTGGAAGAATTGGGTGGCTGGTCGTTATGGGGGCCTTCTCCCTCATCGGCTGGATGGCGCGAGGTTTAACAGCAAAAGCAGATAACGAGAATCTGCAATATACCGGTTTAGGAATTTACATCCTTGTCCAGGCATTTCTCTTTGTTCCTCTCATTGCCCAAGCTCAGCTATTCCCGAATACAGAAAATATTCTCACCACTGCTGCAGGTTTGACACTGGCAATGTTTGGCGGTCTGACCATGATTGCTTTCACGACTAAGAAGGATTTCTCCTTTCTTGGCGGGTTTTTGCGCATTGGTGGATTTGTGGCCTTAGGCGTGATGGTTTGCGGTGCCCTGTTTGGTTTTAATCTTGGGCTTTTCTTCTCTGCGGCGATGGTTGCGTTTGCTTCCATGGCAATTCTGTATGACACCTCTAAGGTGATGAAGCATTACTCCACGCGCCATCACGTGGCGGCCTCACTGGAGCTATTTGCTTCTGTGGCGCTGTTGTTCTGGTATGTCCTGCGCATCGTCATGAGTATGAGTCGCCGCTAAAGCTCGAGCTCTTGAGAACGACTGCCCCAACGAACAAAAACACCCTGCTAGAGACTGTCTAGCAGGGTGTTTTTTGGCATTACTGAGATGGGGGTCGCAAGGCCGTTGGCTATCCCCATTACTGCTTGCCATTGATGTGGGGGAAATGAGTCTGTTCATGGCAGGCATTCTAGAAGGCTTTAGGGCTGGGGTTGTCTCGCAAAGCCGGAGTGAGCGGAGACTACGCCTCAAACTATTACATGGGTAAGCTGATGGATTGTCACGCTGGAGACGAGTTCGCTTTGATAGCCATAGATGAATGGAAGCGCGCTCAGTGGAACCATTCATGGTTACAAGAGAAAACGGCGACTCACTGATTTAGGAGTCGTCGTTGAGAGGTCTGTCATTAAAATGTTTGCTTCGTAGCCCTGGAATATTACCCGAGCTCAAGGTGAATTAGCTTTTGGAGCCGCGAAGTTTGGGCGCAGCGAGTAAGCCCAGACCAGACCACCTAAGGCACGCATGCTAGAGGGTTCAGGGACACTCTGTGAATTCGGAGGCAGTACATCAGTGGGCGGAAATACAGGGTCTTTGGGCTTGGGGGCTTCTGGGCTTTGTTTGAAGAACTTGGAGATTTAGTGAGTTGAAGATCAAAAAAACTGCCCTGGATTTTCCAAGACAGCTGTGAGGGGAATGTCTTTTGGCTACGGTGATGTTTAAGGTGTAGATGGGATGCTCGCTGAGAGTGACTCAGGAAGCGATTTGACGAGGCTGTAGGTGACAGGCGATCGCGTCAAACTATCCACATAGTTTTGGTTAAGGTAGTCACCGTATTGACTATTACCCTTGAGATGGCGATTGAAAAAGGCTAACCCCATGGCCTGGAGCCCAGGCTGAGCCAGTTCTCCATTGGGGCCAAGCACAGTTTCGGGTAGGGCAACAACCTCATTGCTGCCATCATCGCCAATAAATGTGAAGTGGGTACCGTTGTTGACGAGGAGCAGATATTTGTTGGGCGTCTTGAGCCATTGGAAAGGCTGGAGCTGTTCGGGGAGCGCCGGAGCGACATAGTCATGGGTACCTGCCACGACCATTACGGGAATCTCTAAGGGCTCTAGTCCAGCGCGGCCAAAGATTTGGCTGGTGAGAGGATTAATGGCCAGGATGGCTGCGACACGTTCATCCCGAGTCTCCAGGGAGGTTTCTGGCGGCAAATCAAGGACACGACATTGGAGCGGGATGGAAATATTGAGGGTAAAGCGGCTCAACTCTTCAGGGCAATAGGAGTTGAGGAGCGGTCGATTGATTTGTGCGCCTCCAGCGGCGAGGGCGGTATAGCCGCCCAGGGATTGGCCCGCGACGCCCACTGCCTCTAAGTTGAGGTTGGCGAGGTTGGGGTTGGTTTGCGCTCGCTGGGTCAGGTGGTCTAAGGCTGCGGTGATGTCCTGGGGACGCAGGAGCAATTCCCGGGCGCTGGGGGGAGCTGCCATGCCGCTGAGGAAGCGGTTGAAGCGATCGCTGTTGGTTTCGTTATGTTCAAGAACTAATGCTGCATAGCCGTGGGAGGCCCAATGCTGGGCTAGGTAGGCCAAGGTTCGGCGATTGGACCCGAGTCCATGGGACAGCAGAATGACGGGGGTTTTAGGGGGCGCTTTATCGTCGTTGGTGGTGAGGGTCGTTGTGGACCGCTGGGGGAGATAGAGGTCTGCGAAGGAAAAGCTGGGGCGACCGGGGGTGCGGAAGGTGAGAGGCTGGCGCCGCCAGCGCTGGGGGCCGAGCTCGGTGAGGTCGGTGAAGCTGCGGGTGGTGGGGAGGCGATCGCGATTGGCTTGGGCTTGAATCGCCCGAATGGTCTCAGGACGGCGAATGTAGAAGTCAGAATTTTCGCTCACCAATGTAAGTGCTTGGGAGACATCGAGGGCGAGCCGTTGCCTGGGATATTGGCGCACGATGTTGATCAGACTGAGGCCATCGGGATGGACCGATGCCGCGAGGATGCTTTCTTGGAGGAGTTCAGCATTGTTGCGCTGCGTTGTCCCTTCAAAAGCTTCATCCTCGATGAGCAAGCTGCCTAGGCGAGCCAGTAAAACGTCCCCTTCAGGCAGGGCTAAAAATTGAGAGAGGGCCGTGGGATTGAGATCAAAGCGAGCCTGGAGTAGGGCGCTTAGGGATTCGATTTGGCCTGGCTGGCTGGCGGCTTTCACAAAGCCTAGGTTGGCTGAAACTTTGCCCTCATCGGCTAAAAGTTCTAGGTCAGCCAGGGGGATATCAAAGGAGATGGACTTGAGGGTGACGTTGATGGCCTCGGCGGCCAGGCTAGGTTGAGGCACCACCAGGGCCCAGCTGGTCAGACTGACTCCCAAAGCTTTGCCCAGAAAAGCACCGAGAAATCTGGTGACCTGGCCATGCCCCTGGCGCTGGCCTGGGATGGGGGAGCTAGCTGTGGGGGACGAGGGAAGCTGTGGCTGCGATTCCTGAGTCAGTTTGCGAAGCAATCGCGTCATGGGTTGAGACCTGCTGTGATGAAGCCGCCAAGAGGTGCCTGAGTTTCGATTTCCCCTGGAATGACCTCATTGATAGAGTCACAGATCCTGCCTTGGGGAATGGACTTGGAATCGTCGGGCTAGTCTATGGCGATATTACCTAAGTTCGATTTTCTCAAAATTTCTCTCCCTCGTCATGGGAAGTCTCCGAGGGGCGCGTTGCGAGCTAATTGGGAGCCCTGGTGATCCTTCCGAGTTTTGAACCGTTTCGGATGGGCAGGATGCCGACTCTGGTTGCAAAAAGCCCACTCCATAGACATGGAGTGGGCTCGGATGAGCGGTGGTTCCGCCGCTGGTATGACTCTGCAAAAAGTGCAGAGTTTTCTATTCCTCGTCCGCCGGGGCTGATTTTAGGTGCCGCTGGCAGGCTCGAAGCGCAGGGAAACGCCATTCATGCAGTAGCGCTGACCCGTGGGCTTGGGACCGTCGGGGAAGACATGGCCGAGGTGGCCGCCGCAGTTGCTGCAATGAACTTCAGTGCGCACCATGAACAGGGTGCGATCGCTAGTGGTTCCCACCGCACCTTGAAGGGCGTCATAGAAGCTGGGCCAACCAGTCCGGCTGTTGAACTTCGTTTCTGCATCAAACAGCTTTTGGTCACAGCCTGCACAGTAATAAGTGCCAGCATCGTAAGTCTTGTCTAGGGGACTGCTGAAAGCGCGCTCGGTACCATGCTTACGCAGAACACGGAAGGCTTCGGGAGACAATTCCGCCTGCCATTCCGCCTCGGTTTTTTGGACGGGATACTGTTCGTTGTTGTCTGCCATGAAGTTGAGAGAAGGTTGGAAAAGTCAGCAAAGGCATTAGCCCGGTACCGCTCAACTCAGATTTATGCTTGGTTTCGCGGATATTTGAATGCCAATCTGGATCATTGATACAGACGAAGGCACTTTTCAAACATCCTCTGAGAGGGGTAATGCGCGGGATGGTTCGAAAATGAAGGCTAGGCAATGCGACAAATGGAGACTATCCGAGGGCAGTCCATTCAGCAGCAATCCCTTGCTCTATCTCCGTTGAGTCTAGCAGGCGTGGCTAATCTCTGCCTGGCCGACAAACGGAATTTATGAGGGGGGTGACAATAAACCTTTTGTAGGGAATAAAAGTTGCTCAAATAGCCTCAGGGAAAGAGTTTGAAGAAAAACGTTTAATCCTTCGTCAGAGCGTTTTTTCCTTATTTCCCTTGGGCAATATTCAAATAAGCCCAGTGCACCTAAACCGCCATTACAACTTTGCCAGTTGCAGTTGAATTTCTCCTTTGGGAGCGGTGGCGGAGCGAAACATTGGCTCAGGTTCCTCCTTTTTAGATGCATATAGCCCCATGCAATCTCAGACACAGCATGACAAGGCTGTGTTGAGGCCCTTCTACACAAGTTTTACGACGGCTTTTTATCCGGTATTTACGCTATGTCCTCCCGGTCTATCTCCCTCGCTGCCCTTTCCTGTGTGCTGCTGGTTAGCGGCACGGGCTGCTCCCAGATCTCCAACATGGTTTCCAATAAGGCGTCGGAGTCCCTTGAGGCCACGCTGACCGAAACGATTGAAGAAGCTCAAGCGGCTATCACTGAAGCTGAAGTCGTGGAAGAAGAGGAAGTCCCTGAGCTGATTTCCCAGGCTGACTACATCAAGGCGGCTGAAGAAGCCAGTGCCCGTGCTCAGAACAATGCAAAGACTGCGGTGACCCGCGCCGAATGGACCCAGGTGGATGGGGACTGGCAGCAGGCGATTAGCAACCTGGAGTTTGTTTCCGAAGATGCTGCTGAGTATGGTGAGGCCCGCACCAAGTTGGCTAGTTACAAAAATAGCCAAGCGGCAGCAGCGAAGAACTATCTCTCTGCAGATGCGGCCCGTTACACCACGTTGACTACGTCTCCGATTAACGATGCGCCCAAGGCTGGCACCTTTGAAGCGGATGCTCGCCAGGTGCGCGAATGGCTGCACAAGGGTGAGTTTAAGAAGGTCAATACCCTTCTGCGTAGTAGCGTTAGCAGCAACCGCCGTACCAGCAACGGCATGATGTACGCAGATGCTGTGTTGGTGAATGCCTTGAATGGCCCTGGCGTGGTTTATATGCCTGAGTTGATGCAGCAGCTCAACAAGTGGGTGGAGGCTGAGCCCAACAATGCAATGGCCTATGTTGTGCGCTCTTACTTCAATCAGGTTCCTGTTACCTGGACTCAGCTGCGCATGGTGCGCGAAGGCTCTCGCGATACCCAGCCTGATGCCTCTTCTCAGCAGTTGCTCGTGAGCCTGTTGGATTCCGAAATTGCTTTGGAATTGGAGTCTGGCAACCGTTTGGCGATGATTGCCCAGCTGCGCCTCGCGAAGTTGTCTTGCTTTGAGACCGATGATGAGAGCTCCTTCGACGAAAGCTTCTTCGAAGAGACCTTCAAGCAAGCGAATGCAGCAATGCCCAATAGCTTTGAAGTGGCTCAAGAGAAGGCACAGTACCTCTTCCTCAAAGATCGTTCCGGCGATCGCGCCTTGGAGTATCTACGTCCTTTGGCGGCGGCCGCACCTTCAGGTAGCGCTGTACCGATGTTGATTCCCATGATTCATTTCTACGTGGGTGCTGACATTGATGCCATGGCTGAGCACATGCAGAAGCCCGATGTATGGCCTGAAGTTCAGAAGAATGCTGAGCGTGCCATTGCAGGCTTGCCTGATTCTGCATTGTTCCCTGCTTGGTACGCACGCATGGCGAGCAGCACGAACAACGATGCGATCGCCAGCAAGTACATCCAAATTGCGATGAACAATGGCAACGAGAGCCCTTTGGTTCAGTCCTTCCTACGCATGATGATGTAATTGCAGCTAATGCATGGGTTGATGCCCTGATGCATTGACAGCATCACTCAATCGGCTCCTCGCTTTTGCTGGGAGCCGATTTTGTTTGGATTCCCAGGCACTGTCCAGCTAGAGAGTGAGAGCTATAATATAGAGCTACTCTAGGTTTGGCAGATATGACTTGTCTCTATTGTGTAAGCGAAGCCATCGTCAAGAACGGTACTAAAACCTTGAAGACAGGGCAGGTGCGACAGGGTTACAAATGCAATGGCTGCGGTCGCCGCTTTAATGAGGTGAGTGGAACCCCAATGGCACGTCTACGAACGTCTGCCGAAGAGATAGGGAGGGCAATGACGAGCCGAAGTGAAGGATTGGGGATTCGAGCGACAGCCAGGGTTTTCGGCAAATCCCCCAGCAGTATTACGTTATGGGAGGAGCGCTTATCGGCCCATTTAGAGAATTGGTCACCGTCTGCTCCAGCGGGAGGGAGCGTAACCCTAGAGGGAGATGAAGTCTACACTCGAGTGAGTGAGAACCTTTCCCCCCAGTGAGAGCGAAGGTTGGACGATTCACTTTCTCGAACGAGACAGCCGCTATTGGGTAGAAGCACGAGCGGGTCTGAAAGATGCAGAGTTGTTTGAATTGGGGGTTAAAGCCGCCTGGGATTGGGCTGAGCCGAGTCAGTTTATTCGGTGGTTCACAGATGGGGAACGGCGCTACGGGAATGAACTGTGGAAGTCAGCGAGCATCTACCTGCCAGCGATTGCTACACCCGCAGCGTTTCCTTATTGCAAGGTGTGGCGTGAGGGATTGGAAGTGGCGATGAAAATCAAAGGCTCCCAGGGAAAGCCCCGGGTGGAGTGGGTGAAGGTCACCCATCCTTACACGGCCATCAGCGCCAAGTCAGAGGTCCATGCCAATCATAATGAAGCTCACAACAGTGCCTTGAGGCGTAAAGCGACAGCCTATCGTCGTCGTCAAAACCACTATGCCAAGCACTTGGATGGATTACAGCGAGCTTTGAATGTGCAGAGATTGATACACAACTGGGTTCGACCTCATTGGGGACAGGGCGGAAAGCGCACACCAGCTATGGCCATGGGATTCATCACAAGACCTATCGCGATTGCCGAATTACTTTTGAGTAGGAGCTTTAAGAGCTTCACTCTTTAACTGGACAGTGCCTGGACCTGGGAGTATCGTACAATTTCAAAGTGTGAGTTGGGAAATGGAGATTGAAGAACTTTATGACGGTGTCGATGTCTCGTAATATTCAATCAACCGAATTCTGAGAATTAGGAAAGGATTAGTAATTATTGATTGACTACTTTATATTCAATCAACCGAAATCTCTATTACAGTCGAAATATAGTCTTTTTAATACTCTGCTCTGATGAATGGATTTTATAGATCCTTTCGTGAGAATAAGTGTACGTTGAATGAAGAACATCTCCATCGACGAGGAAAATGTCCGGGTTTCAGCTCTTGGTAGCTTAAACCAGTAATAGGTTTGCCCCAGTGGACTTTATTGCTAAACTCTTCCCAGTCTTTGCTAAAGCCTGAGAATGGGCAGCCGCATTCATTCCATATCTTTTTCTGAATACTAAAACTAAATTTTCCTTCGCTATGTCTTTTCCATAGCTCATCTAGTTTTAGTAGGTCCCAACTAGGAAGTCTGATTAAGTCGTCTGGCCAAAGTATTCCAAATTTCTCTTTATTCGCTGTTTTTACTAGCAGTCGATATGTCTCTAAGTCTGCCTCATACCACTTCTGAGCGACAAGGAGCTGCTCTAATTGGCTGTATCTAAGTTGCTTTACATTCCTTTCTAAGGCAGCATCAATATCCCATGATGATTCACGTAATATTTCATATCCTAAGTCTGCTGCAACTGTTCCATGATGCTGAATAGCCTGCTCAACGATACTACAAGGGTTCTTGTGTGCCGCGTATAACAATATTGTCTCGCGCCACCAGTCTTCTGGCCAATGTGTAATTAGAGATGCTTCTTCTTCCTTGTTTTTATGTACATAGCCTGCTGCCAAATAGGCTTGAAAACTGAGATGTAGAAATTCGTAATTATTTGCTTCTTTCTCTACCAATACTTCACTTACCTCAACCATGTGATCAAGAAATTTGTCTGCCTTGATACTTCTCTTTTGAGATTTAAAATTTGACTTTAATATGCTTAAGGCATCTTGTCGGGTGATTGTAGGAAGATGGCATTCCTGCATTCGAAAAGCTAATTCCTGCAATTTCTCCTGACTTTCTTGTGCGGGCAATAGTAGATTAATGTTTCGAGCTAATGGTCTTGCTCCGAGCTGTATTTGACAAATCTCTCGATAGAGTTCCCACCGATGCTGAGGTAGCTCTGTCCCAGGGAATGAACGATGAAAAGTTAAAATCATGTTGAGGAGGAGAGGGTTTTGTCCCATTTCCTGCAGCTCCTGGCGTTGGTTGAACTGGTTCAATAAGTCAGTTGCTTCTTGATGAGCAGAGCGATAGATCTCGGTTTTCTTCCTTCCTGGTAGTCGATACCGCTCCTGGCAGAGATACCAGTTCGTGATAAATTGCTTGCGTTGTTTTGCATTAAAGGGGTGGATACGAACTTCACTTCGAGGCTTTTCTGCACTGTAGCGAGCATATCCACCAGGCCGAGAGGTCAGAATGAAATTTGACTCATCGTATTCGCGCATTTGTTGGCTAATCCAGTTGCTTAAGCTATCTGGCTTTTCTTCTACTTCATCAAAACCATCGAATATCACTAGAGCATCCCCTTTTCTTAGCAGCTCCACAGCCCAGTTTGGAGGCAGCTTCAAACTCTCACCGTTGGGTAATGTAGGAATGTAATGGTTGGTGATTAATGTCGGTAAATTAGGTGGTTTCTCTTGCAATAGAATTTCTCTCCAATCGCGTAGATAGATCAAGAATGGAATTAGTTTTGGACTTTTGTGCTTGCGATGGCGGCCCTTGGCAAAGGTGTAAGTTAAGTTCCGCATCAAGGTTGTTTTTCCATAACCACCCCAAGCGAGGATGGTGAGCTGACGATAGGCTGGGACTCGTCGTACTTCCCGCAATAGTTCCCAAATGGAAATGCCTTTTTCTTGCCTGCGACGTAGTTGTCGTTCAACTTCTCCAGCATCTTGCTGGCTAAGATGGCTTTTCCCCTTGGTGTCTAAACTAGGCCGCATTGGCAAAACTTCTCCACCTGCTCCTCTCAGGAGTTCATTGCTAAGCTGTAGTGGCACAAATACATCTTCTAGCAGCGGAATTGACCCCGCAGGTCGAAAGCCTTCTGTTGTGTAATCTCGACAATGGTTGGCAACAAGCTTGAGATAATGTCCGGTTGTGCCCGAAAATCGCCATTTTGCCGTTTCATTGAGACTGTCCAGAAAAGCGACAAATTGATGGGCATCGGTTTTGCCCCGCTCCGCATAAATCGTCTGGAGCTGCTCAACAAAATTCTTGCTGTAGGCAGCCCAAACGCCAGTCACTGCTGTGACTGGAAACATCATCAATGCTTGCGCCCAACTTTGCTGGAAGCAGAAGCTAATAAAGGCTGCAACACTCCCACCCAGGGGCATCCACTGAACAAACGCATTCACCGAGCGAGCAACATACCTGCGTTCTGGTGTGGGTTTCTGCTTTGCGGGGGGCTGAGATGATGGCTCTTGCATGGACGTTGCACTGAGACTTTGAAGTATTGGGGAGTACTCGTAATGTTAGAGCGGTCTAGTTGAAACTGACCCCAGGTTTCAAATATTGAATTGTTAGAGGGCGATCGCCAGCCGCCACTGAATCATTCACAATAGAGTGGAATACTTTTGTGCTTGTTGTCGAAATCTGCTGTGAGCCCAACCGAAGCGACCTCCCAAACCGAAAATCACCCCCAAGGGGAAAGCCAGCTTCACCCCCAGCTGCCCGCCAACCCCGATCGCCCCAGCGACGATCGCCTCCCCCTGCTCAAACGCCCCGAAAAACTAGAGGAGCGCCTGACAGAAATCCCGCCCGAGCCGGGCTGCTACTTCATGCGCGATCGCGACGACAACATCCTCTACATCGGCAAATCCAAGAAACTCCGCTCCCGCGTCCGCTCCTACTTCCGCGAAGGCCGCCAGCTCGCCCCAAAAATCGAGATGATGGTCCGCCTCGTCTGCGAAATCGAATTCATCGTCACCGACACCGAATCCGAATCCCTCGCCCTCGAAGCCAGCCTGATCAAGCGCCACCAGCCCCCCTACAACACCCTCCTCAAAGACGATAAAAAATATCCCTACCTCTGTATAACCTGGTCCGAAGACTACCCCCGCATTTTTATTACCCGTAAGCGGCGGAAAAGCGGGGCTGCTCGCGATCGCTACTACGGTCCCTATGTAGACACGGGCCTCCTGCGCAGCACCCTCTTCTACGTCAAACGCATCTTTCCCCTGCGGCAAAAGCGCAAGCCCGTCCACAAAGATCGCCCCTGCCTCAACTACGACATGGGCCGCTGCCCCGGTGTCTGCCAAGAGCTGATCACGCCGGAGGAGTATCACAAGACCATGCGCAAGGTGGCGATGATTTTCCAGGGGCGGACAACGGAGCTATCTGAAGCGCTGACTGAGCAAATGATGGCGGCGGCAGAGCGAGAGAACTTTGAGCTGGCGGCAGAACTGCGGGACAGCATCAAGGGCCTGGAGAAGATGGGGGCGGATCAGAAGGTGGCCATGGCCGATGGGTCGGTTTCTCGGGATGCGATCGCCTTAGCTGCCGATAATGAACATGCCTGTATCCAACTGTTCCAAGTGCGGGCCGGTCGCCTCGTCGGTCGCCTCGGCTTTATCGCCGATGCCCAATCCAACTCCCCCGGCGCAATTTTGCAGCGAGTCCTGGAGGAGCATTACTCCCATGTTGACCCCGTGGAGATTCCGCCGGAAATCCTGGTGCAACATGAGCTGCCCGAAACCGAACTGCTAGAAGCGGGCCTTAAAGAACGACGCAAACGTAAGGTCACGATCTTCCAGCCCCAGCGCCAAACCAAGGCTGGCTTAGTGGAAATGGTAGAGCGTAATGCAGAGTTTGAGCTGGCGCGGGTGCAGCAGGCTGCTGCTCGCAATATGCAGGCCGTTGATGATTTGGCAGCGATTCTGGACTTGCCAGAGCAACCCCGCCGCATTGAAGGCTACGACATCTCCCACATCCAGGGCTCTAATGCCGTGGCCTCCCAGGTCGTATTCATCGATGGCATGGCGGCCAAGCAGCATTACCGTCGCTATAAAATCCGCAACCCAGATATAAAGGTAGGCCACTCTGATGACTTTGCCTCCATGCAGGAAGTCATTCGCCGCCGCTTCCGTCGCCATGCTGCGGCGAAGGCTGCTGGGGCTGAACTAAAAACCAGTGAGAGTAGAGCTTCCAGTATGCTCAATCCCGGTGATCTGGCAGATTGGCCTGATCTGGTGATGATTGATGGTGGTAAGGGGCAGCTTTCGGCTGTGGTCGAGGTGTTGCAGGAGCTGAATCTGTTGGAAGATTTGAATATTTGCAGTTTGGCTAAGCGGGAGGAGGAGATCTTCTTACCGGGTGAGAAGGTTTCCTTGCCGACGGATAAGGATCAGCCTGGGGTTCAGCTTTTACGGCGTTTGCGAGATGAGGCCCACCGTTTTGCGGTGAGTTTCCACCGGCAGCAGCGCAGTGAGCAGCAAGTGCGATCGCGCCTCGACGACATTCCCGGTCTAGGCCACGCCCGCCAAAAAGAGCTCCTGGCTCACTTCCGCTCCGTCGAGTTCATTCGCATCGCCACCGTCGAGCAGCTCACCGAAGTCTCTGGCATTGGCCTCAAACGTGCCCAACAAATCTATAACTACTTCCATCCCACCGCCAATGAAGGGAATTAGCCTATCCAGGCCATGGCCTCGTCATTGGATGGTGCAGGGTTGTACAACTGTCCTTGTACAATAAGATTATTCAAGTTCTGCAATACCGAAGCCCACTCTTTGCAATACTTCGGGCAAAGTAACGGGGTCCATTAAGATGTTGAAGTTGCAGATAGAGATTAGGACTAATTCCTGTAGGAGTTAATCTTAATCTTCAGCAAATGCTAGGGCTATCTTTTCGAGGATGCTTTAGGTCTGCAGAGCAGAGCTTGGAGCGGTGCATAGGATTGTGAAATTGTCGCTTGATGTTGCTTGGCTCGTCGGCTGCTCAGGGCTTGTATTTTTGATGCAGCCCGGCTTCATGTGTTTGGAGTCGGGGTTAACACGCTCAAAAAATAGCATTAACGTTGCGATTAAAAATCTAACGGATTTTGCCATCTCTGTGATGGTGTTTTGGGGATTCGGGTTTGCAGTCATGTTTGGCGCGACCCAGGCCGGTTGGGTCGGAACTTCTAACTTCGCGCCAGAACTGGCGGATTCTTCGCGCCTCGCCGCTTTTTTCCTGTTCCAAGCGATGTTCTGTGGCACGGCCACAACCATTGTTTCGGGTGCTGTGTCAGAGCGAGTTCGCTATAGCCTCTATCTCTTAATTTGCCTGATGATTTCAGGCTTGATTTATCCGATTTTTGGCCATTGGGCTTGGAATGGTATCGAAGACCTAGGCAATGGGATAGTTGGCGGTGGTTGGCTAGGGTCCCTAGGGTTTTCTGACTTCGCCGGTTCTACGGTGGTTCACAGTGTAGGCGGTTGGGTCTCTCTGGCAGCATTGCTGGTGATTGGGCCTCGCACGGGTCGCTATGGGCCGGATGGCAAGGCCAATGAGATTCACGGTTCTGACTTGCCTCTGTCAGTGTTGGGCTGCATGTTGCTGTGGCTGGGCTGGATGGGCTTTAACGGGGGCAGCACGCTCTCGTTTGACGACCAAATTCCCCGCATTATTGTTCAAACGATTTTGGCAGGCACGACGGGCTTGCTGTCGGCAGGGCTTTTAGGTTGGTATTACAACAAAATGCCTCGCGTCGAGACCATGATCAATGGCTCTCTGGCTGGGTTGGTTTCGATTACGGCAGGTTGCAATGTCATGTCGACGCCCTCGGCAGCGTTGATTGGGGCGATCGGTGGGGCAGTCATGCTCTTGACGACGAACCTCATGAACCGTTGGCACATTGATGATGGTGTCGATGCCGTTGCCATCCATGGAGCCTGTGGAGCCTGGGGGACGCTGTCCGTCGCCCTGTTTGGTCAGCTAGATGTTTTGGGGACGGGTTTGTCTCGCCATGCTCAGCTGGGCGTCCAGCTTTTGGGCGTGGGCGTTGGTTTTATTTGGGCCTTTGGCATTAGCTACATTTTGCTCAGTCTGCTAAATCGCATTACACCGCTGCGAGTGAGCCTAGAGGAAGAAGAATTAGGCCTCAATGTCTCTGAGCATGGGGCTAAGACTGAAGTCTATGACCTGTTTCAGGTGATGGATCAGCAAGCTAGGACCCAGGACTTTAGCCTGCGGGTGCCGGAAGAGCCGTTTACCGAGGTGGGGAAAATTGCCCGCCGCTATAACCAGGTGATGGCAACAGTGGAATCCTATGCCAACCGGCTCAAGGATTTTAATCTTCAACTGGAAGAGCAAGTGGCTGAGCGGACGGCTGAACTGGCCGAGGCCAACCAAGAGTTGACGCGGATGGATGCGATTAAGGATCAGTTCTTGGCCAATACCTCCCATGAGTTGCGCACCCCACTCAATGGCATGATCGGCTTGGCGGAGTCCATGGTGGATGGGGTGGGTGGCCCTGTTTCGCCGGAGCAGCGAGAGAACCTGACGCTGATTGCTCAGAGCGGCAGGCGTTTGGCTAATTTAATTAACGATATTTTGGACTTCTCTCAGTTGCGTCATCAGCAGTTAGAGCTGCAAATGAGGCCGGTGCGTTTGCGAACAATGGTGGATTTAATTATCACCTTGAGTCAGGCCTCGCTTTCCTCAAAAAAAAAATTGGAGATCGTCAATGCCATTCCCATGGACTTGCCCTTGGTCTATGCCGATGCCAATCGACTCCAGCAAATTCTCTATAACTTAATTGGCAATGCCATCAAGTTTACGCCCCAGGGCTCGGTGACCTTACTGGCACTGGTTCAGGAGGGAGTTGCAATCGCTCAAGCAGATGAATCACCAGGCCAGGTGCAGGTGACGATCGCCGATACAGGCATTGGCATTGCACCGGACAAACTGGACTATATTTTCAACTCCTTTGAGCAGGGAGATGGTTCGACGGCGCGCCAATACGGCGGCACGGGGCTGGGCCTGGCTGTCACCCAGCAACTGGTGGAGCTCCATGGGGGCAAGATTTCAGTCGAGTCAGTGGTAGATGAAGGCTCTCAGTTTCGCTTTACGCTGCCGCTATGTCCGGCAAACTGGCAGGAGCTTCAAGGCGACATTTTGCCAGTGGCTGAGGAAGAGGAATGGCAGGGGCGTTCGATGTTGCCTCCAGCGGAGTCGAACCTAGGGTCTACTGAGCCAGCAGATATTGAGCTTTCTGAAGCGGCGAATCTCTCGGCAGAGAAGGCTGCGGCTGATTTGTCTACACCGGCTAACGGTTGGCGCTCTTTCCGAAAAGATGAGCAATGCTTCAAGATTCTCTTGGTCGATGATGAGCCGGTGAATCTGAAGGTGTTGGTGGATCATTTGAGTTTGGAACATTACGAGCTGGTGCGGGCGAGTAGTGGACCGGAGGCCCTGGCATTGTTAGAACAGGGCGATCGCCCCGATCTCGTTCTGCTGGATGTAATGATGCCGGGCATGACAGGCTACGAAGTCTGTGCCGAGATTCGCAAGCGCTTTCCCGCCAATGAGCTGCCGGTGTTGATGCTGACCGCAAAGACCCAGGTCGCCGATGTCTTGGAGGGACTAAAAGAAGGGGCCAATGATTACCTGACAAAACCCATTCGCAAGCAGGAGTTGCTGGCCAGACTGCGAACCCATTTGTACTTGGCCAATATGAGCTTGGCGCTGAATCGCTTTGTGCCCCGGCAGTTCTTAGAGCTATTAGACAAAGAATCGATTCTAGATATTGCAGCTGGGGATCAGGTACTGCAAAAAATGTCGATCCTGTTTGCAGATATTCGGGACTTTACGACCCTAAGTGAGCGAATGACGCCGGAGGATAACTTCCGCTTTATCAATGGCTATCTGTCTCGAATGGAGCCTGCGATTACTGGGAATAACGGCTTCATTGATAAGTACATTGGCGATGCCATCATGGCCTTGTTTCAGCGTTCAGCAGATGATGCTGTGGCGGCAGGCTTGGCGATGTTGGAGCGGCTGGCTCACTACAATATGGAGCGCAGTATGAAGGGCTATGCCAAAATCCAGATTGGCTTGGGCATCAATACGGGAGACATGATGTTGGGGACTGTGGGCAGCAGTAGCCGCATTGATGGCACGGTGATTGGCGATTCGGTGAATGCGGCTTCTCGGCTTGAAGGCTTAACGAAGCGTTATGGGGTTCCGCTATTAATCACCCAGAAAACCTTTGAGGATTTAGCCCATCCTGAGCAGTTTGAGATTCGTCGCATTGATCAGGTGCAAGTGAAGGGGCGTTCTAGGTTTACGGATGTGTATGAAGTCTACAATAGCGATCCGGCGGAGATACGGGCTGCCAAGCGATCGAGCCGAGCGTTGTTCGAGTCTGCGGTGTCACTGTTCCATGGGGGAGATGTGGAGATCGCCCGAGAGCATTTTGCCGATTGTGCTGAGGATTGTCCCCAGGACCCTGTGGTGCAACATTATTTAGCACGCTGTCAGCAGGTGTTGTATTTGGGGGAAGCTGCTATGGATAGTGGTTTTCCGGTCGCGATGCAGGAAGAGTTGCTAGAGCAAGTCGATCTTCCAGCAGATGATGCTTTGTAAGTGGAAAAGAGGTTAAAGCAAAACCAGAGCATTGTTTCATCAACAATACTCTGGTTTTTTGGGGTTTCTAACTTGAGCAGGTAGCAGGTCAGCTGGTTTTGACGAGAACTTGATCGCCTTCTACTTTAGCTTCAAAGCTGTTGAGCCCTTCTGTGGCAGGGCCGCTGATTAGGCTGCCATCGGCGGAGAATTTTGAGTCGTGGCAGGGGCAAATGAGTTCGGTGCCGTCCCAGTCCACGGCACAACCCGCATGATTGCATTTGGCATCGAGTGCCACGACGTTGTCTCCATCTTTAAAGACGATGAGTTTGCCGGAGCCACCTGCAAATTTTTCATTTGCGATGGTGCCACCGCCTTCTAAATCGGCAACGGCGCCTACGGCGACAAAGTCACTCGCTGCTGATTCGGTCGCTGTGGAGCTAGTCTCTGCAGGAGTTTCATTGGTTTGTAGATCTGTATCGCTATCGCAGGCAGCTAGGGCAATGGGAAGGGATGTGGCGACAGCACCGAGTCCAACCCAGTTTAAAAACGTACGACGGTCCATGGAGGCGTCTCTCCTAATCGAGCATCCTTGTATTGTGCAAGGGCTGAGGAGAGCCTGCCAAAGGTCTCAGGATTTCGAGACCAAAGTTAATCGAACGTTATTGCATTGAAATGGGCTTAGGGCTGGGTCAAAATTTCCCCCATTGGGTGGCGACGAGATTGCTGAGCCAAATGCGATCGTCTTGGGTTAGCAATGCATCTTCAGCTAGTAGCTCTGCCTGGAGCTCGGAGAGGCTTTTGCCTTGCTCTCGGGCGACTTGGATGACGCCGACGATCGCGCTGGCGACGACTTCGTTATTAATGGATGATTGCCGCAAGGCCAGGATTTCCTGAGAGTTGCGGGGAATGGAAAGACTCATGGTAGATGGCCCTTAAACGGCAACGGCAATGTGGCGATAGCCGTTGGGGGCGATCGCTGCATCCGTTTGGATTTATGCACAGTAGACTCGGCATCAGCCTACACCTTGGGGGCGGCAAGCTGTCAATGGATTGGGACTACGGCTTTTTGGGGCTGAAGCCTTGCCGGAGGACTGGGGGCAAATTTAGATGTGGGCACATCTGGGGGTTAGTTGGCTTGTTTGAGTTGGGCAATTTGTTGTTGAAGGTCAGCGAGGTCTTTGATGCCGAAGATGATTTTGCCTGTTTCAGCAGGGGCGGCGGTGGCGTACATGACGAAGAGGGGGGTGCCTCGGGCTTTGAGTTGCTGGGCGAGTTGTAGATCTTGCTGGATCGCTTGGGTGGCGGCAGCGCTGGTGCGATCTAGTTCAAATTGTTTCAGGTCCAGGTTGAGCTGGGTGGCGATGGCTTTGTAGGTGGCTTCGCCAAGTTTGGGCTGGAGGGCGAAGAGGCGATCGTGGTAGTCCCAGAATTTGCCCTGTTGTTGGGCGGCCCAGGATGCGCGGGCGGCGGCTTCGGCTTGGTCGTGGATGTTGGTGAGGGGGAAATGTTTGTAGATGAGGGCGAGGTTGGGATTTTGGGCGATCGCGTCTTTAACAATCGGCGCGGTTTTGGCGCAGTAGGGGCATTCGAAGTCGGAGAATTCGACGAGGATAATGTCTGCGGTTTCGGAGCCTTGGCGGGGGGAGTTGCCGAGGAAGGCTGCTGGGTCGCTGAGGGCTTGGCTGAGGAGTTGTTTTTGGCTGTTGGCTTGTTGTTGCTGTTGCTGGGCTTGTTCGGCTTGCTGTTGTTGTTGAATTTTTTGGATGGCTTCGATGACGATTTCGGGGTTTTGACGAATGATTTCTAGGACTTGGGCTTCGAGTTTGGGGTCGATAGCCGGGGTGGTGGATTGGGCGGGGCTGTGGGAGCGGGTGAGGGTGAAGCCTAGGCCAATCATGAGGCTGGTGAGGGCGGCGTAGCGAAGCAGCTTGGTCATGGGAAAATGCAGTGGAGGCCTAGGTTTCTGGATCGTAGCGTTTTTAGGGCGTTTTGTTGGGTGCTGTGTTGTTGGGGGATGGGAGATGTCTAAAGGGGATGCTGTGGATTGGCAGAAGGTGAC
>CALLAT010000014.1 GCA_938002085.1 uncultured Pseudanabaenaceae cyanobacterium | reverse complement strand
TTGCTGATGTTTCTGATTGGTCAGGGCTTGAGCTGGGGGCTGGGGTGAAGCGAACGCCGAGGTCGTGGAGTTTGTCGGCGGTGCGGCGGTAGTATTGGCCGTCGCCTTGGGCTTGGAAGCATTCCATGGCCCGTTGGAGGTTGGTGATGGCGTCTGCCTGTTCGCCGATGTCTAGGTGTGCGATCGCGCGTTGGTAGTAGGCCCGGCCATGGTCGGGTTCTTGGGCGATGGCTTGGCTGAAGGCTTGGATGGCGGATTGGCTGTAGCCGAGGCGATCGCGGGCGAGACCTTGGTAAAAGTGGGCTGAGGCGAGATGGGCTTTGAGTTCGATCAGGCTGGTGCAGTCTTCGAGGACGGCGCGGTCCTGGGCTAGGGCGTAGCGGACTTTGGCGCGGTGGAGGATGGCTTCGGTGAAGTCTGGCTGACGTTCGATCGCTTGGTTATAGGCTTCCAGGGCGGCGCTGTAGTTGCGGGCGGCTTCTTGGTCGATGCCTTGAAGGTAGAAGTGGTGGGGGCTATCGAGGGGGGCTGATGCCTCGGTGCTAGTGGTCCTGTTGCTTGTTTTGGGTGCAAAGCCTTGGTCTTCGTCGTAGTAGCGGCGTTGGATGGGGTCACTGAGGATGTCGTAGGCGGCGCGGAGGCTTCTGAATATGTCGGCGGCTTCGGGGTCTTGGGGGTTGAGGTCGGGGTGGTATTGCCGGGCTAGGCGACGGAAGGCTTTTTTGATCTCGCTGGGGCTGGCCTGGCGGGAGATTTGGAGGGTTTGGTAGTGATTGGGCTGGGGATTGGGCGATGGGGCCATGGCGCAGGCGTTGGCGGGGTCCGAGGAGGTCGTTTGACGGTAGATGCTTTTCTGCTGTTTCTAGCTTATCGGTCCATCTAAATTAGGGTTCCCATTCCGTGGCTGAGGGGGCAGGGTTGCAGGCAGGCGGCAAAGCCACAAAGCCACAAAGCCACAAATCCTTGGGGACCAGTCCCCAAACCCCAGCCTTATGGACGGAAGCCGTCCCTTAAGGGTCACCCTCGCTAAGCGTTGGGTTGCTTCACTATAGATACTTTGGCGTTAGACCAACTGTACTTGGGTCTTTGTTTCAGCCCTATTGGTTAGGTCTTACTTGTTGAGGTGGCTTGCTCAGAATAAAAATGACAATTTAGATAAGACTCTTTACCACCGTAGTGACATGGCATTGCCATGTCAGCAATAGATTGTGAGACCTGACGGTTTCCTCCTTACCTTTTGGATTTGAGTGGTTTCAATTCTGGAAACCCGTGGGTGAGGCGATCGCCCATAGCTTAGATTTTAGGAAGGATTTGGGAAACCTCAATTTATGGGTGAGCCGTAAGTGATTACAGCGCTTCCATGGCTAGCGCAAATCTAAACCCCAAAAAGGTTGATTTAGCCCACCTCTATAGGGTTTGCTTACCCCGCTTCTCTGGTATATGGTTCAGGTGTCAAATATTAGCCTGGGTCCTGCCACGGCAGCGTCTAGGACATGTTTGGTACGGCGAATTGCATAATTCATGCAATTCGCCCGAATAAACCTAGGACAGGACAGCAACTTGAGCGTGGATCAAGTCGACGAACTTCAGGGGCTCGTAGAACGTATCGGTGAAGTGGTCCTTTCGGCCACGGAAGCGATGGATATCCTCTCCCGGCGTATGGATGAGCTAACTCAGCAAGTCCAGCTTCAGGAGCAGCAGATTGAGCAGCAAGGTAAGCAAATTCAGCAGCAGAGTTATCAAGTGGTAGCCCTCAGCAGTGCAGTGCAAACCTTGGCAGAAAACCAGGATGGTTCTTTGCAACGCCTCGATCAGCTAACGGATGTCCTTCAACGCTTTACTTCATTGATGGAACAGTCAAAGTAGGCCAAACTCAGGACAGTATTCGATGGCACTGGCAGACAGCCTGGCGGCAAATTGGACAAAGCAACTTGACGAGGACTTTCCGAAGCAGTCTTCGGCGACAAAGTCCGCTGTGGTGCAGTGGCTCATTGGTGAAAATCCAGAGCGCTTTGATGAGTATGACAAGCGGGAGTTAGCCCTGGCTCGCCAAGCGATGGACTATCGCTATCGGATTTTGCAGCAGCGCTATTTGGGCGTGGGTCCCCAGAAGACTTACCAGCGTTTGATGCGTCGTCTGAGCAGTCTGTTTTTGATTCGTAGCAAGATTCGCACTTGGGTCTCCCAGAGCCGCGATCGCTATCGCAGTGTTGTTGATGTGCTGGGTGAAGTCATCCAGGAGATGTTGCAGAGCGATCGCCATCTCCAGCGGCAGATGGCTTGGATTCGGGAATGCACCGAGAATTCCAACCTGCGTAACACCCTGCTGCTGGCCAGCTTGGAAGAGTATTGTCTGCGCCCCATTCGCAATCAGCCCCTGTTGGTTTATCGCTTCGTCAACTACCTCAATCGCTCCCAGCGCGGTGGCTTGACCCAGGTGCCTGCGAAGGAGATGATCCGCATGATCTCTGAGGAGATTGCACCGGATGCCTCGGAGAATCCCCTAAGTCTGTTTGATAACCAAGCCCTGGGACGCTTTGAAGAAGAGCAGGACTGGGAAGAGCGTCAGGCTCAACGTCAAACGGTTCAGGATGAGTTTGAAGAGTATTTGGGCGAGCGGGTTGAGCCCCTCGCAGTGGATTGGCTGCGGCTCTATCTCCAGGGCTATACCCAGGACAGTATTTCTGAAGAGCTGGGCCTGCCGATTAAGAAGGTCTATCGTCTTCGCGAGAAGGTAAGCTATCACGCGGTCCAGGTGTTCTCCCTCAAGATGAAGCCAGAGATGGTGACGGAATGGCTGGGAACCTCCATTAAGGAGCACAACCTGGGTCTCAATCCCAACCAGTGGCAGGACATGTTCAGCCGCTTGGAGAGTGAGGAGAAGACCTTGCTGACGCGGATGAAGGAAGGTGCGCCGATGGATGCGATCGCGAAGGAGCTGGGCTGGCGAACCACCCAGACGATGCGCACCTGGAGCAAGCTCTATCTGGCCGCGCAGGAAATGCGTAATGCTGCTCTGGTCTAGGGGCTATCTTGAGGCTTGTTGAATCAACCCCGTAGTTTCTTCTTGGGAGACTACGGGGTTTGTCTTTGCGTATCTCGTAGTTGAAGTCTTTCCCGCTTGATTTCGACTGTGGAAGTTTCTGCTTGCCCATGGGCAGTGAGGTTGCCCAAAAGTTGTTTCTGAGGCATGGGTCTCTAAACCGTTGCCAGGATTTAGGCTTTTGTCAGGCAGTCTGCGTTTGTCTTGGTAAGCCTCCTGAGCCAGTCTGTCATTGCTTGCCGCGTTTTGTTGTCTGCCGTTAAGGGGAGGACTAAGTCACGTGATGGAGAAAATCGTCGAGATTGCTGAATGGCTACGTGGCGGCCTCCAAATCTTCTTCTGTGGATGGACTTAGGCTGAGAGGCTGACCTTAGAAAATTCACGGGGGAGAGATTTCCTTGGGATTCAATATTGATGTATGGGAAAGGGGCTTGAAATGCCTGGTTTTGTAGCATTTTGTACTAGCTAGAGGCTCCTTGTGTAGTGGGTTGTGTGAAGTTGCTAGCGGCGATTACCGAGGCGGATGCCCCTGGGAATTACTCAGGCGATCGCTGTCAATTTCAGCACTAGTTCAGTTCCGAAGAGACGGTCCGGGCGGATTCAATAGAGATAACCCCCATCCAACACTTGATGACTGAAGGCTCTGGCCTCACCTGCCCTGCTTTCCCCTTTTGGTCTCGACCCATGCGCAACTGGTAAGACCCTCTGATGCTCAACTCGCAACTCCAAAGCGACCCCATTCAAGATGGTGCAACTCGCTCCCCTAAATCTTCGCTGGGACTGCCGGGTGCTGATGCCTATGCATCGCCCCAGGCTGCTCCACCAGCCACACCCAAGTCTCGTACAAGGCGTAGCCGGTCTGTCACGGTTCCCGCTTCTCCTGTGGTAGCGGCTCCTGAAACGCCTAACAACAAGATTACCCCTGAGAATGCTGGCGATAAGGCTCTCACCATGGAACAGCTGCAAGCCGAGGTCCATCGCTGCCAAGCCGAACTCAAGGCGGCTGAGCGAGAAGGATCTCTGCGAGCTGGTTTGATTCGGAAGCTCTGTGAAGATCTGCGCGAGCCCATTTCCAATATCAATATGGCAGTACGGATGTTGGGCCAAGCGAAAACAGAGTCTGAGACGATTCGCTATGGTTCCATTCTGCGGACAGAATGTGCGCGCCAGTTGGAGATTCTCAACAACGTCAATCGTATGCAGATTGTTATGGGAACCTATGGCAGCTCTAAATCGTAATGAGCCTTTTGGCTGGAGGCGATTTTGAGGTTTGCCTACACGTCGAAGGGCAATGCTGTTGCACAATAGAAGGCTGGCAGCCTCGCTGGCAGGTTTGCATGACAAGCTTGCCTCGGGCTTTGTGCCATTGCCCCATTGACCGCTAAACCATGTCTCAGTCTGACGACCTCTCCAGTTCTGCCCCTCAGTCTAGTCAAGCTCCATCGGGTCAATCTCGTACCGAGAAAGATTCCATGGGCGATCGCATCCTGCCGGGCAATGCCTACTACGGTATTCAAACCCTGCGGGCGACAGAAAACTTCCCGATTAGTGGCCTAAAGCCCCTGCCCACCTATGTGGATGCTTGCCTGCTGATTAAGAAGGCCACGGCGATTACCAACGGTGAGCTGGGCTGCATTGAGCAAGACATGGCTGATGCCATTGTTAAGGCCGCGGATGAGGTGCTGGGTGGCCAGCTGCGGGAGCAGTTTGTGGTGGATGTATACCAGGCAGGAGCTGGAACGTCCCATCACATGAATGTGAATGAGGTTTTGGCCAACCGAGCGCTGGAGCTGCTGGGTGCTGAGAAGGGCGACTATAAGCGGTTGAGTCCTAATGATCATGTGAATTACGGTCAGTCCACCAATGATGTGATTCCCACGGCGATTCGCATTGGGAGTTTATTGGCGCTGAGCCATACGCTGTATCCGGCCTTGGAGGGTGCGATCGCCACCTTGGGCCAGAAAGCAGAAGAATTTCAAAGTGTGGTCAAATCTGCCCGCACCCACATGCAGGACGCCGTGCCGGTGCGTCTGGGCGAAGACTTTCGAGCCTGGCAGGTAATCTTGCAGGACCACAAGCGGCGGCTAGAGTTTGCAGCGCAAGATCTGATGGCGCTAGGCCTGGGAGGCAGCGCTTCGGGCACGGGCATGAACACCCACCCCAAATATGCCCATCGAGTTGCTGCGGTGTTGGCGGAGCTGACGGGCTTTGAGCTGACCTCGGCTCCTCACCTGATGGCGGCGATGCAGAGCATGGCTCCCTTTGTGGCGATGTCCAGTGCCTTAAGGAATTTAGCCCAGGACTTGGTGAAGATCTCCCACGATCTGCGCCTGATGGATTCTGGCCCCATGACGGGCCTAAAGGAAATTCAGTTGCCTCCGGTTCAGCCCGGTTCTTCGATCATGCCTGGCAAGTACAACCCGGTGATGGCGGAGATGACCTCCATGGTCTGTTTCCAGGTGATGGGCTATGACCAGGCCATTGCCCTTTGTGCCCAGGCGGGGCAGCTAGAGCTGAATGTGATGATGCCGATGATTGCTTATGACTTGATTCACAGCATTGAAATCTTGGGCAATACCATTGCGGCGCTGAGTGATAAATGCATTGCGGGCATTACGGCGAGAGAGGAGCGCTGCCGGGATTATGCAGAGCGGACGCTGTCTCTGGTGACGGCCCTGAACCCCCACATTGGCTATCTCAAGGCGGCGGCGGTGGCGAAGGAGTCTCTGGAGACCGGCAAGACGCTGCGGCAGATTGTGTTGGAGCAGGGGCTGATGGAAGAGGCACTGCTCGCTCAGGTGCTGGATCTGGATAAGCTGTCCCAAATTCAATCTCGGGAATAGCAGATGGCTTGCGGGGATGGGGACGCTGAGTCGAACAAAAGTTGATGGAGTTTTGTAAACTTCCTTAAAATCCCGTCCCCCTTGGCCGATAAACTTGGGTATTGATAACAATCGTATGATCTGCGTTGAGTTGAGGAGTCCAGCTTGGGTTGGGCGATCGCGAAGCGCGGTGATAAATTTAAGCTGATTGTCTTTGTAAGCTGTTTGGGCTTTTGGGAGAAGTTTATGTCTGATGCACTGTTGTTTGCCGGTTTGTTTGATTTCATTGGCGGGATCGACTTTCAGCTGATCTTCACCCTGATTTCCCTGTTCTTGATTGTGGTTGCAGGTCCTGCTGTAGTCGCGCTGCTGGCTTTTCAAGGCGGAAACGACATGTAGGACGAGTTTGGGGCTCAGTTCTTGCGAGTAAGCTGACCCAAATCGTTCCGAACTTTTATCGGTTCTAAAAAGGCGTGCTTCGGCGCGCCTTTTTATTTGGCTCCATGCAGGTCCATACCGAAATCCGATTTTTGTGATGCTTCTGGGGTGAGTTTTCCAATTGGGTTGAAAATCGGATTTCTAGCTCAGCTTCGGTCTCAGCTCTGCTCCAAGGCGGCTAGGGCGCTTTTGATTAATTCTTTGAAGCGAGGCCGGCGTACATCCACAATCTTGGCTTCTTCGCGGCTTTTGCCGAGGAGGCCGTTGGCTTGGCCTTGCTCGATCGCCAGCACTTCCCCCCGGTCATTGCGAATCAGCAGCTCTTTGCGATCGCCTTCCAATGCCTTGAGCTGGCAACTGTAGGGGCGATCTCCAAATTCAAATGCCGCCTTCTGGGAGCCAGCCCCGCTCAAATCAACATCAACTTTCTCCGCGTAATGTTGAGCGACAACTGCAGGCACCGGCTGGGGCGTTAGAGGAGGAGCTGAGGCTTCACTCACTTTGGCTGGGCGTGGACCTGTCTTGGGAATCGGTGGAAATTTGGGAACAGGCGGCTTGAGCGCTTGGGCCTGCATTTCCTGAGCCCCCCGAGCATTAGCCAAAATCTGCTTCACCATGTCCTGCTGAGACCCAAGCTCCGCCTGCCCCGCAGCAGAATGGCGCATGCCCACCACTTCCACTTCAATCTTGGTGTCGTTTTTCCAGGTGTTTTCCTTCAGCTTGTAGGCCACATCCACTTGGCGGGGCAGCGGATAATAATCGCCCCAGCGCCAAACAATGCCGCCGATGTCGGTCTGCCCACCATCCACATCTTCCTGGCTCAGCTTGAGCTTGATGTGACCCTGGCCAACGATGCGTTGCTCTTTTACTTCAACATTGCGGCTCCAGAACACGGGCTCGGTGTTGCCGATGCCCCAAGGGTTGAGCCCATCTATTTGCTCATACAACTCAAAGCCGATGTCGCTGAGGTTCGCTTCGCTGTCGAGCTTGACCAGAGGCTTGAGATGCTCTGGCTCCAACTGTTGCTTGGCGAACTCTTGCAGCAGTTGCTGGAAGCGCTCGAAGTTTTCAATCTTGAGGGAGAAGCCTCCGGCTGCTTTATGCCCGCCATATTTCTCAAATACCTCATCGCAATGTTGTAGGGCTTCGAAAACGTCGAATTCAGGAATGCCTCGGGCAGAGCCGCGAATGTGGTCCCGGTCTTCGTAGGTTGAGATGAATACGGGCATGCCATAGCGCTCCACTAGGCGGGACGCAACGATGCCGATAACGCCGTGATGCCAGTTGGCTTTAAGCAGCAATAGGGCGCGGGTATGGCCCGTGCTGAGGTCGAGCTGTTCGCATTGGGCGATCGCCTCTGCCTCAATTTCCTCACACAGCCGCCGCCGCTCTTGATTCGTTGCCTCACAAACTTCTGCCTTCTCCCGCGCCACCTCCAGATCATCGGTAATCAGCAGCTCGATAATCACCTCTGGATCGCCAATGCGGCCAATGGCATTGATGCGGGGACCGAGGCGGAAGCCGATGTCATCGGGCTTGAGGGACTTGTTAGATGTATTTACACCTGATGCTTCGATTAGAGCCTGAATGCCTGGGATTTGAGACTGGGGCAGACGAGCCAAGCCGCGCTTGAGCCAGCGGCGGTTGATGCCCACGAGAGGAGCCATGTCGGCGATGGTGCCCAGGGTGAATAGCTCTAGCAGTGGGTTAGTAAATTCATCCAATCGGCCCATTTGGGCGGCCAAGCTAGTGGCGACGATATAGGCCATGCCGACGCCCGCCATGCCTGCATAGCCGGAGTCCTGGGGGATTTGCTTGGGGTTGAGGATGGCGTTGGCGGGGGGCAGAACTTCCGGTAGCTCGTGGTGGTCGGTGATGATGACGTTGATGCCCAGCTTGCGGGCGAGGGCAATGGGCTCCACAGCGGCGATGCCGTTGTCCACGGTGATGAGTAGGCGGACGCCATCGGCATGGAAATCTTCGACGATGCGATCGTTGATGCCATAGCCCTCGTTCATGCGGCTGGGGATGGCATAGTCCACATTGCCCCCCAGATAACGCAGGGCTCGCAGTAGCAGGGCGGTGCTGGTCATGCCATCGGCATCGTAGTCTCCGCAGATGGCAATTTTGTCGCCATTGGTAATGGCGGTTTCTAAGACGTCTAGGCTCTCGGCGAGAGGAGGAAAGACTTCGAGAGGATCTTCCAGGGGCTCGGTTTCTGGCTCCAGAAACGTGGAGGCTGCTTCGGCGGTGATGATGTCTCGGTTGGCGAGGACCTGGGCGACGAGGGGCAATAGCTTGGTGGCATCGCTGATGGCTGTGACGGCCTCGGGCTGGGGACCGTAGGTTTGCCAGCGTTGGGAGGGGAGGGGGGCCATCTCGTTGGGCTCATGGAACGCATCTCAGTCTCTAAATTACAGGGAAAATGCTTCTGCTTCTGTCAGGTTTTAAGACAGACGCAAGCGAGGCTTTTCAGTTCATTAAAATCACTGGATCTATCTAGCTAATGTTGTGTAATTTGTTCTATAGATAAATAGAGTCTTGGGGAAAGTCATGCTGCTTTTGGCAGCACTTGGCAGAGCTTCATTGCTGGCTTTGTCTGGTTTTACTGCGTCTATCAAAGATTTGGCCTGTCGGCCTACGCAGTATTGGGATTTTTGTAATGTCCGCCACAACTTATAACTACGTATCGCCTGGTGTTATCGAGGTAACAGATGCCAATGGCGATACGACGCTGCTAGAGTTCACCAGCACAGGCCAAATTGCGCGAATTGAAGATCCGAATAACCGAGAAACGCTTTTTGCTTACGATGCCAATGACTATCTGAGTCAGCTGACGGCGCCGGGGAATACGGTGTATGGCTATAGCTACGATGCTGAGGGGCGGTTGCTGAGTCAGACTGACCCAGCGGGCGAGACGGTGAGCTTTACCTATGGGGCAAATAGCGATGCGCCGCTAACGGTGACAGACCAGCGGGGGAATGTAACGACCTATAGCTATGACACCAGTGGGAATCTGACGGGAATTGGCTATGAGGGGGGAAGCGGCGAGAGCTTTACCTATGATGCTTCGGGTCAGTTGACCCAGGCGGTGGAGCGCAGTGGGGATACGTTTGACTATGCCTACGATGCAGAGGGCCGACTAACGCAGAAGACGTTTGATGATGGGACGTTTGAGCAGTATGGCTATGATGCTGATAGCAATTTGACGAGCATTGTTGATGTCCAGGGTGGGACAACAGCGATGGTGTATGACGCGGAGGAGCGGTTGACGCAGATTACCTATCCGAATGGTCGCTTTTTGCAGTATGCCTACGACAGTGAGGGGCGGCGGACGCAGATGGTGGACCAGGATGGGTTCACGGTGAATTATGCCTATGACAGTGAAGGGCGGCTGCAGGAGCTGACAGATGCGAGTGGCGCCAGCATTGTGCTGTATGCCTACGATGCGGAGGGGCAGCTAAATCAAGAGACGAATGGCAATGGCACTTATACGGTTTACGGGCATGACGATTTTGGTCAGGTGACCTCGATTGTGAATCATGCGCCGGATGGCAGTGTGAATTCGAGTTTTGCCTACACCTATGACACTTTGGGATTGCAGACCCAGGCAGTAGGGCCAGAAGGGACTTGGACCTATACCTATGATGCGACAGGGCAGTTGACGCGGGCGCAGTTGGCTTCGACGGATGCGAATATTGCGAATCAGGATTTGCAGTATGTCTATGATGCGGCGGGGAATCGCATTAGTACGACGATTAATGGTGTTGCTACAAGTTACAGCAGTAATGACCTGAATCAGTATTTGCAGGTGGGGACTGCACAGTACACCTATGACTTGGATGGCAATCTGACCCAGATTATGGATGGGGCAGATGTCACAACTTACACCTACAACGATGAGAATCGTCTGGTAGGGGTGACTGATCCGAGTGGGAATAGTTGGAGCTATGAGTACGATGCGTTTGGGAGTCGTACGGCAACAGTTGAAAATGGAGTTCGGACGGAGTATTTGCTTGATCCCTTTGGTGTAGGGGAAGTGGTTGGTGAGTATGGCCCAGGTGGATTAGTGGCTAAGTATGCCCAGGGCTTGGGGGTAGTCGGACGTTTCTCTGGGAGCAGTGAGGCATTTTATGACTCGAATTTAATTGGCTCTACAGTTGGTTTGACTAATGCTTCTGGAACTTATGTAAATGAGTACTCTTATACACCTTATGGCAAAAACTTGTTGAAAACGGAGACTGTTTTGAATCCGTTTGAATATGTGGGTCAGTGGGGCGGAATGAATGAGTCCAATGGATTGGACTTTATGCGAGTAAGAAGTTATTCGGCTGCTCAAGGGAGGTTTAATCAAAGCGACCCAATTCGCCAGAAGGGAGGTTTAAACCTATATTCCTACACCAATAATCGTCCTAACACATATATTGATCCTCTGGGAACTAATCCGTTACTTCCTATTGCCGGTGGTGCTCTTGCTGGTGGTGCGTTTTACTATCTCCGGCAAACATATTGTCATGAGGAACCTACTGTCGGAGGCTTTGTGGCAGCAGCAGCGACTGGTGCTCTTGCTAGTCTAGTGTTGCCTATTGCTAGTACGAGTCTCGCAGCAGCCTCTGCTTTAGGAGGAATAGTTGCTGCCTACGGATTCCTCTTTCAAATTGTTACAACTGATCCTAAGAACTGGAAAAACTTAAATCCATTTGATATATTCAAAGGCTTTATACCTAATCCAATTCCCACCAAAAGCCTACCTTTTAGCAGTGATTTTATATGGGGACTTGGGCTTGATGCTGCATTGAATAATAGAAATATATGCCAAAATCATGAGCAGCAAAATATAGAGAATCAGGAGTCAGCTGATTATCCAGGGGAAGCTGCTCAAAATACAGCACCTAGAAGAATAGATCCTCTTGTTCTTGATTTGGACGGAGATGGTGTAGAGCTAATTTCTGTTGAGCAGTCGAGTGCATTGTTTGACCTAAACGCAGATGGCTTTCGACAGCAAACTGGTTGGGTCGATGCTGATGATGGCTTCTTAGTTCTTGATGCCAATAATGATGGTGAGATTAACGATATTACGGAGCTATTTGGTGATGCTGTCACAGATGGCTTTGATGAGTTAGCAACTTTAGATAGTAATAGTGACCTTGTAATTGATGCCAATGATGTTGACTTCTCCCAGCTTCAAGTTTGGCAAGACCTCAATGAAGACGGATTTACTGACTCTGGCGAGCTGCAAACACTCGCTCAGCTAAATATTGAATCCATCAGTCTCACTACCACTCCGGTTGATGTTGAAAATGAAGGGAATCTTGTTCGTAGTGTGGGCAGCTATCAGTTAACTGACGGTACTCAACGAGAAGCTCAGTCATTGTGGTTCGCTGTAGATCGGTTTAACACCTCATATGATCAACCTTTTCAGCTCAAGTCAGAAGTACTCTTTCTGCCTACCACGCGTGGATATTCTGGTTTCCCTGATCTATATATTTCAGCTAGTCTCGATGAACAGCTTCTCAGCTTAGTACGAGACTTTGCCGTTTTAGAAACTCAAGACTTAGATGATGTAAGCAGTGCGATTGAGCAAATTCTGTTCCGCTGGGCTGGAGTGGATGGGGTCGATCCAAGTAGTCGCGGACTCTATATCAATGCTCAGCAATTGGAGTTTCTGGAGGCATTCTTAGGTTGGACAGGGGCTGTCAATTTAGACGATCCTGAAGACGCCCTGTTTATCCATAATGCTTGGTCAACTGTTGTTCAGGCAATCGGAGCAAGGTTGCTGGTGCAGGGGGCCATGCGTGACCTGTTCCCCAATACTGTCTACAATCTCAACACTGATAGCCTCACAACCAATGAGCCCCTCGCCGATGTCCTCGCCCGCCTCGCTACCAATGCCCCTGCAACGCTAGATGCCAACTCGGCTCGCTACTGGTCCCATGCCATTGCAATCCTCGATTCCCAAGAAGATAACTTTGGCCTCACTGAAGCTGATTACGACAATCAACTCACGGCAACCCTGGCAGTAAATGGCTGGGACGGCTACTTAGAGGAGTTACGTAATCCACTGTTTGGCCTCAACGCCGCTGAACAACTGTTTGGAAGAAACGGTGCCCCAAGCTTTATTGATGGCTCAGGTGGCCGAGATATTATCTCTGGTTTTGCCAATGGCAAAATTATTATTGCCGCAGGTGAGGGTGATGATTCAGTCTTTGCCACTGGCAACAATGACTTCTTAGATGGAGAAGCAGGCGTAGATGATGTTCTGCTCTCGCTCAATGCAGTCACTTCAGATATTGTTATCAATGATTACTTGGCAGGTATCAATGTGCCAGGCATCATAACCGCCTTAAACTTTGAGGTCTTTGACATCCGCACAGGCAGTGGGAACGACCGGATTACCCAATCAGGTTTACTCAATGGTCAGGCCTGGAGAGCCAATGACAATATTGATGCGGGTGATGGAGATGACATAGTTAGTACTGGTTTAGGTCTTACTGACGTTGCTAGAGGTGGATTAGGAAATGACACCTTT
>CALLAT010000013.1 GCA_938002085.1 uncultured Pseudanabaenaceae cyanobacterium | reverse complement strand
TGATGACGTCATCATTGGTGCATATCTGGCCAGTTCGAACGGAAATGACGGTGCAGGAGCAACCTACGTTGTCTATGGCAGCGACCAGGGTTTTGAAACCAGCCTCGACTTGTCTACCCTCAATGGAAACAATGGCTCGGTCCTCCAAGGCATCGCTGCAATCGAATTCTCAGGCTTTTCAGTCAGCGGAGAGGGCGATATTAATAGTGATGGCTTCGATGACATCATTATTGGCTCAGGCGAACTCTTTCGCAGCGGTAGAACTGGCAGGACCTACGTCGTCTATGGCAATGTCCAAGGCTTTGGAGCCAGCTTCCAGCTAGGCAATCTAGACGGCAGCAATGGCTTTATCCTCAACGACATTAATCCTAATGAACAGTTAGGCTCTTCAGTCAGCAATGCAGGAGATGTCAATGGCGATGGCATCGATGACATTCTCATTGGTGCAGACACTGCCTCTCCCAATGGCACGAGCCAAGCTGGCAAAACTTATGTCGTCTTTGGCAAAGATTCCACGACAGTCCCCCCTTCAACCAACCCCACAGCCATTACCTGGAATACCGAAACGGGCATTGTCTCAACCTTCGGCATCAACACCAATAGCGGAGCATTAAACTCCCATTTCATTGGCCGAACTATCGAGGATGATAACTGGGATTTGGCAGCTACTGGCGATCTCGATGGCGATGGTCGAGCTGACGTCATTTTGCGCAATGGTCTATCCGGTCAAAACCTGGCCCTATACATGGCTCCAGCGGGACAAAGCATCGCCTCTGAAGCCCTCATCGGTCGCGATGTCGATGACCCCAATTGGAGCATCGTTGGCACGGGCGACTTCAACGCTGATGGCAAGACTGACATCATTTGGCAAAACCAAGCTGCCGATCAAATCCTGGCTTGGTACATGGATGGGCAAGGCAACATCGAAAGCGAAGCGCTAATTGGTCGCGACATCGGTGACGACAATTGGAAGATTGAAGCCATGGCCGACTTTAACGGCGATGGCCAGGCTGACATGGTCCTACGCAACAGCAAATCCGGCCAACACATTTTATGGGAGATGGATGGTTCAGCCATCCTTGCAGAAAGCCTCATCGGTCGTGATGTGCCCGATCAAAGTTGGCATATCGAAGGGGCCAAAGACTTTGACAACAACGGCACGACTGACCTATTCCTGCGTCATCGGGGGATTGGCCAAGGCTTGCTCTGGTCAATGGCTGATTCAGTCAATATCGCCAGTGAGCAATTGATTACGAATGTGCCCACAGGTGTTTCACAAGTCCTGACGTAGGAAGACGTAACACTTTTCACGAAAGTGATGCATCAGCAACAAAAGTATTAGGCACTTGCTCAACAATAGAAAAAAGAAGCATGAATTTTCCAGCTAGTTTTAACCTTGCCGACCTTGATAACAGCAATGGCTTTGTCATTAATGGTATCGATTCAGAGGACTCAGGCATCTCGGTCAACAATGCAGGAGATGTCAATGGAGATGGCTTCGATGACATTCTGATTGCAGCACCTTTTGCTGACCCAAACGGCGAGATATCAGCCGGAGAGACTTACGTTATCTTTGGCAGTAATCAGGACTTTAGTAACCAATTCAACCTATCTAGCCTTGATGGCAATAATGGCTTTGTCATCAATGGTATTGGTGAGCGTAATTTCTTAGGTTTTCCCGTTAGCAGTGCGGGAGATATCAATGGCGATGGCTTCAATGACATCCTCATCGGCGCATATTTTCAAGATCTCTACAACAACAATGTCAACCCAAATGTTCCAGAGATCTATGTCGTGTTTGGCAGTGATCAAGATTTTGGGGCCAGCTTTGACCTGTCCAGCCTTGATGGTAGCAACGGCTTCGTTCTAAATGGTGTGATTAGGAGTTTTCGCCCCGCAGTTAGCAGTGCGGGAGATATCAATGGCGATGGTTTTGATGACCTCCTAATCGGCGTAGTTACAGGTGGCCCTATCGGAATTCCTGGTGCAGGAGAGACCTTCGTTGTTTTTGGTCGTGCTCAGGACTTTGAAGCCAGCATTGACCTGAGAAGCCTCGATGGCAGCAATGGTTTTATCATCAATGGCATTGATGTAACGGACTTTTCAGGAGATTCGGTGAGCAGTGCAGGGGATTTCAACGGGGATGGCTTTGATGACATCCTTATCAGTGCATCCTTTGCTGACAAATTCAACTCTAGTGACGATGATACTGGCGAGAGCTATATCGTCTTTGGTAAAGACCAGGGTTTTGGAGCCAGTCTTGACCTAGCGAGCCTCAATGGCAGCAATGGTTTTGTCATCAATAGCGTTGATTCGTTGGACTCATCTGCAATACAAGTGAGCAGCGGAGGGGATATTAACGGTGATGGATTTGATGACATCCTCATTAGCAATCCTGGGACAGCAGGAGAGATAGCCTACGTTATTTTGGGCAGCAACCAGAGCTTTGGGGCCAGCTTTGACCCTTCTAGTCTCAACGGCAACAACGGGTTTGTCGTTGAGGGTGTGACTGGGAGTAGCTTCAATAGAGTCAGTACCGCAGGGGATGTCAATGGTGATGGTCTGGATGACATTCTGATTGGGGTATCCGGTGCCGATCCCAACGGCAACATCAATGCTGGAGAAACCTACGTTATCTATGGCAGCGAGCAGGGCTTTGAGGCCAGCTTTCACCTATGCAGCCTCAATGGCAGCAATGGCTTTGTCATCAATAGCATTGCTACAGGTGACGGCTCAGGCGCGCAGGTGAGCAGTGCGGGGGATGTCAATGGCGATGGTTTTGATGACATTCTGATTGGGGCACCTGAAGCTGACTCCAATGGCAATGGCAATGCCGGAGAAACCTATGTTGTCTTTGGTCGAGCATCCGATTCAACTCCTACAACACCGACCACGACAGCCATTGAATGGAATACCGACACTGGTCTTGTGTCTTCATTCAGGATTAATACTGACACCGCGACAGCAAGCTCCAACGCTCTGGGTCGAGCCATCTACGATCGCAACTGGCAATTAGAAGCAACAGGCGACTTCAATGGAGATAGCCGTGCTGACGTTATCCTGCGCCATGGTCTATCTGGCCAAATCCTTACTTGGCACATGGCCCCAACAGGTCACTGCATCGAATCCGAGGCCCTCATCGGTCGCGATGTTGAAGACCCCAATTGGAGCATCGTTGGCACAGGCGACTTCAATGCCGATGGCAAGACCGACATCATCTGGCAAAACCAAGCTGCTGACCAAATCCTGGCTTGGTACATGGATGGTCAGGGCGGAATCGAACGCGAAGCGCTGATTGGCCGAGACTTGGGTGACAGCAACTGGACGATTGAAGCCATGGCCGACTTCAATGGCGATGGTCAATCTGACATGATTCTGCGCAATAGCGAATCAGGCCAAAACCTATTGTGGGAGATGGAGGGTTCAAGCATCCTGGCCGAAAGCCTGATTGGTCGTGATGTGCCCGATTCAGACTGGCATATCGAAGGCGCAAGCGACTTTGACAACAACGGGACAACAGACCTGTTTCTGCGTCATCGCGGAGTCGGTCAAGGTCTGCTGTGGTCCATGGCTGATTCAGTCAATATCGCCAGTGAGCAATTGATTACAAATGTGCCCACAGGTGCTTCGCAATTGTTGGTCTAGCAACCTGTAAAAGCCTCAAGAAATAAGTTCTGTCGCCATGGCCTATCCGAAGCCATGGCGATTTTTCTTATGGACACTTTTCTCCTGGAATTTGCCGGGAGCGTTTAGGAATATTCGACGCCTTCTAAACCGTGCAACGCTCAGCAAACGGAGACCGAACGCCACCCTGGATAACTTGAGGACAAATCAAAGCAACCCTTTGATTGCAACCCTTCAGTTCCTCACAGTGAGCCATGTTTGCAACCCAGACCCAACCAGAAAGGACGACGGAGATCGGAGAAGATACGCTCGCTCCCCCAGCTCCCCCACCCAGCCAACCATCGCAATTAGCTCCGCAAAGCATCGCCAACCAACCGCGCTCCTTCGCGGACTTCAACGGTGCAGAACGCATGCAACAGCTCGGTGCCATTAGCTGGCTAATGCTGCAATCCGAACTGCACTGCCGCTACACCATCGGTGACCTGGTAGAGCGCATTATGCCCAGCCTGCTGCGTGGTCAATACCGTTACTACGAACGCAACGGCGAGCCCATTGGATTCTTTAACTGGGCCTGGCTCACCGATGACGTGGAAGCCAAAGTTCTGACCGGAAATTACGTCCTCCAGCAAGACGAATGGGTCGGAGGCAAAAATCTCTGGTTTATGGAGTTTATTGCCCCTTACGGTCACGGTCGCCTCATGGTTCGAGATCTGCGCCGCAACCTTTTCACGAAAGGAACGCCCGCTAAAGCGTTGCGCATTGACCCCAAATCCGGCCAGCTCCGCAGCATTGCTCGCTATACCCTTTAGCTGAAGCCAAGCCATCAGAAGTAAACGCTTTGCCAAATGCTTTGAAGCAAACCGCCTCAGCTTTTCAACTGCTCAAACCGACCCAGCAAATTCATTAACTCAAAACCTTAGGAGACGAACCATGGGTAAGCCCAAACCACCCAAGTTTATTTCAGACATCGGCAACGGCATCGCAGACGTTGCTTCAGATGTCGGCAACGGCATCGGAGATGTCGCTTCTGATGTTGGAGATACCGCTCAAGATGGTTTTAATCGCTTCTCACCTTCACCCTACAAACGCGGTGGCAGTGGTAATGACACGATCAATGCCTTCACCCCCGCAAACTGGATCTACGGTAACGGTGGCAACGATAAACTCACCGCCCATGGCGGACGAAACGAAATTCATGGCGGATCGGGTCACGACACGATCAAAGCCTACGGCGCTTCCAATAAGCTTCGGGGTGACTCCGGCAACGACAAAATCTATTCGTATGGACTCCATGCCGATATCGATGCAGGGTCAGGCAACGACTTTGTTAATTCGACAGCGGGCTACAACAAAATCTTTGGCCGCGAAGGTGATGATCGAATCATCGCCAAGGGGGGATACAACAAGCTTTATGGCAACTATGGAAATGATGAAATTGAGGCCTACGGCATTCGCAACACCGTAAAAGGCGGAAGCCATAACGATAAGGTCACGGTGTATGGGGCCAGTAACGAAGTTCATGGCGAAAGTGGGAACGATCGCTTAATTGCCCGAGCAGCCCACAACGATATCTACGGCGGCGACGGAAACGACTCCATTGATGCCATTGGCGGTTACAACAACCTCAACGGCGGCAATGGCAATGACAACATTGTGGCCGCTGGTGTTGGCAACAACATCAAAGGTGATGCCGGTAACGATCGCATTGAAGCACTCGGCGGTGTCAACGTGATCAACGGTGGCAGTGGCAACAATACAATCCGAGCAGGCGGTGGCGCAAATGTCATTACCACCGGCAGTGGCAAAGACGACATTAGTGCTCTGGGCCTAGCCAATATCATCAGCTCCGGCGGTGGCGACGATAAAGTTGTAGCCCTAGGCGGTGCCAATGTTGTTCTCTCTGGAGATGGCAACGATGAGGTCACTCTGGCAGGCGGTATCAATGTTTTGCATGACAGTAGTGGTGACACAACTGCGATCGCAGCGGGTGGCGGCAATATCTTAGTCAAGACAGGAGACGGTACCGACACCATGGTCGGCGTCGGCGGTCTCAATATGGTTGTCAAAGCCGGTGATGGCGATTCCACGCTGGCAGCAGCCGGTGCAGCCAATGTGATTACCAAAGTGGGTGATGGTAATGACAAACTCTTCGGCGTGGGCGGATTCAATGCCTTGGTGAAGGTGGGCGACGGCAAAAGCGTCATGGGCGCGCTGGGTAAAGCGAATCTCCTAGCCTCAGTGGGACAGAGCGAAGACATCCTGGTGGCTGCGGGGGTCGGTAACGGGATTCTCGGCGGTGCAGGCGATGACATTGTGGTGGGAGTTGGCGGTGGCAATCTGCTGTTTGGTGACCAACTGGGCATTGAACTGGACAAGTTTCTGCCAGCGGGCAGCGACCAACGGTCCGACGCAGGCAAAGGAGCCAATACCCAAGAAGCGGGTCTCGATTCAATCCTCAATGGGGACTTGACCAATCCCATCGGCAAGTTTTTGAGCAGCAGCGCAGCCGATGCCGGTGACGATATCCTAGTGGGCCTGGGTAAAGCAAACTTGGCCGTCGGTGGCCTCGGTGAAGATATTTTGGTCACCCTTGGTCTTGGCAATATTCAAGTGGGCGATCGCTTCACCGATGTCAGCCTAGATGACCTTTCCTTGCCAGTTCTACCGGATCTCTCCTTCCCAGATCTGCCCTCCTTACAAGACCTATTCCCAGCGCTGTCGCTGGACTTCGACTTGGGACGCCTGATTCCAGACTTCGACCTTCCAGGGCTCGATCTCAACTTCGGCCTCGACTTTGATTTCGACTTCTCCCTGCCTCAATTTGAGCTGCCAGACTTTGGGCTTCCTGAATTTGGGCTTCCAGACTTGCCCTCCTTCTCGTTAGATTTTCCCAGCATTGAGCTACCCAAGCTGACACTACCTGACTTCGACTTACCGAAGTTCAGCCTCGGCGACTTCAACTTTGATGGCTTTAAGCTGCCAGATCTACCCTCGTTCAACTTTGACCTACCCAATATTTCGCTGCCCAAGTTACCCGACATTGATTTTCCGAGCTTAGGCGACTTTCAGTTCGATTTCCTCAAGGATAACGGTGACATTTTGGTCACCGGCGGAAAGGGCAACATTGCCCATGCGGGGCTCGGGGATGACTTGGTGCTCAGCGGTGGCCTGAAAGGGAATCTACTCTTTGCAGGCGAAGGGAATGATTTGGTGCTCAGCGCCGGTAAGTACAACGTTGTTTTTGGCGGCGCGGGCAATGACTTGATGCTGGGTGCAGGTGTCGGCAACTTCAACCTGGGCGGAGATGGCGACGATACCATTGTTCTTCTGAGTAAAGGTAAGGGCAAAAAGAGCAGTAAAAGCAAAAAGGACGGTCAACCTCAGAGTCGTCTACGCCAGCTCGATGAATCGGCTAGCATGGTCGCTGCCATGGCCACCACCGCTGTCAGCCAAGGCAATATTGCCAGTGGTGGTGAGGGCGAAGATACGCTACTAGGCATTGGCCGGAACAACTTGCTGATTGGCGATGCAGGCAACGATACGCTCCTAAGTTTTGGTAAGGAGAACATCCTATTCGGTGGTGCTGGGGACGATTATCTCTCCTCGTTCGGCTCGGAAAGCAGTCTGTATGGTGGTGATGGCGATGACCGCCTCGTTGCCTTTGGTAAGACGAATACGCTCAGCGGTGGCACTGGGGCGGATGAGTTTGTTTTCTCCACGAGCTTGGGCGACAACGAGATTCTGGACTTTGATGGGTCGCAGGGCGATCGCATCGTCATCGAATCAACGCTCGGGGCCTCTAGCCGGTCTGAGTTTGGCTTCGACGCGGTGAGCGGAGACTTGAGCTTCCGGGGCGAGACGCTAGCCACGCTGGCAAATTCAGCTAACTTCGCGATTGAGCGAGACTTGGCGATCGCCTAACGGATAAACCTCGCCTGAGGGACTGAAGACCAAACTCGAACGTTTTTGCAAGGCAACGACTGAGACCAGTCGTTGCCTTTTCTTGCATTACTGGCATGTAGGATAACCAGCCTTATCCAACAGCCTGACAATAAAAAATCTCCTGAATCCGCCACCCACACAAAGTTAATTCACGGCCCATTGAAAGCGACGTCACGCTGTCAGGGTCAGGCCTCAGCCTTAACAAAAAAGAGAAGTCTTTTTAGACGCGCAGGAAGGCTTGAAGTCCTGGCGATGCATTCAATGGCACTTGCGAAATAAAAACAAAATCGGTCGAGACTTGTGTTGAGGAGCCTCGACCGATTCAGGTGTCGAATCGTAAATATTTGGGAGGCCCGAAGTCCTTTTTTATACACAATATCAAATACATATGACTAAGCATTCCCCACGCCTAAAATGCTTAGCGCCATACTACGCAGTAATTCACGTGTAATAATCGACACTGTAGAACGACTGTACCGATCGATGGCGCTGAACTATCCCTGTGCAAATGTGACCGAGTTTGCGGAGCTGCTTATCTATGCCAGTAAGGGCGCAAAAGCCCACTATGGCAACCGCTACGAAGTTGAATTAGATGTTGGCGACCAGCCTTGGATTAGTGAAGACGTCACCGACGACAACGGCTCACCCATCCATCATTGCCGGTTCTCATTGCTACAGACCAATGATCGGGAGCTGGGTAAGCAGTGGAATCACCTTGACCTGGCTCAATACAAGCTGCGGACTATCTTCGGCAGCAATTCAGACCCAGAACTCCCACCCACTGACTCACGGGACTTTCTGAAGTGGCTCGCCTATGCAGGGCTGGGCGGAAAGGCGGCCTATCAGGAATATGACCAAATCATCACCAGCTACAGGGATAATTTCGCCTTCCGCAACCCTCGCCCGATGTTCTTTACCAATGCGACCTGGACCTTTCAAGGGGACCCAGTGCTGATTGTTGAGGCTTGGATTCCCCAGCTTGTGAGCCGCGACGGTGGCCAGGGATGGAAGCACGTTAACGATTCTGTTTTTAACGTAAATCCCCTTCCTTCCATGCTTACCCACTTCAGCAACCCTGACTAATGGGCACCTATTTCCCCCAATACGACACCGCCAACACCACCAGCCGAGTCAGCCCCAAAATCAACACAACGGCACCCGGAGCACTTGCACCTCGCACCATACCCCCACCGCTGGGAAGCCCTGGCAATCCAATCCAGCTCAACCCCACCCCAGTCCAATCACCTCGCACACCGACCCCGGCCAGAGTCAGCCCAGGCCCCACGCCTCGCCCGAATGTCACCGCTGGCGTGACTGGCAGAGTCACGCGGCAAACGTCCGGCAGGGCAGGCGGTTGGGTCGGTGCAAAGGCAGCGGCGGCAGCGAGAGCGAGCCAGGCGGGCGGAGCCATCGCAACAGGTGCTTTAACCTCTCAGGCTGATAGTCCTTTGCCAGGCCCTGCTGATGTGGTGGGTGGTGCCATCGCCATCGGTGGAACAGTGGTTGCAGCGGGAGGCCTAGCGCTGGATTTGTACAACCTCTATCGAGGACTACAACCCCAGCCCAGCTTGGCCCCAAACAGCCCCCAGAACATCACGCCGACTCAACTTGAGGGGGGTCAATGCCCAGGAGTGAGCTACAGCGTCTTTGGCGTCATTCGTATTCCTGCCAATGGGGTTAACCCGCCTTCTAACCAAAGCTTTGGACCAATTAACGTTCCAGGGCCAATTCGGCTCGATTATCGCTCTAGTGGCGGGGGACAAAATACTGCTATTGGCTTTACCTACGGTGCCAATTCTCTCTACTACGCTTTAGCCAGTGGTCGCGTTGCAGACCCCCCGCAGTTCCTGAGCTTTGAGGCAACGCGGCGGGATGGATTGCCCGATGATTGTGGCAATCCTCCAGGTCTGCCTCAACCAGCTGGGCCAGAAGTGGGCACTCGTCAGCGACCCGGCACACCCTTCGCTCCCACGATTCGACCCCAGCCCGGTCGCCCAGGGCAACCCTATCCCACGCCCCAGCCCAACCCACAACCGGGAGCTGATGGCCAACCCGGCACCGATGGAGAGCCAGCACCCAACCCAGGCCCCTATCCCTATCCCACGCCAAACCCAGGGCCAACACCGACCCCAGACCCTAGAACCGACCCCAGACCAGACACCAACCCACCGACGCAGCCAGAGCAGCCCGATGAGCCAGAGCAGCCCGATTCCAGCTGTGACCCTTGCGCCAAGATTGACCAGCTCACAGAGCTGCTAATTGAAGCCTTTAGTGACTCAGGATCTGGCCTTGTGGCATTGCCACCCTGTGAGGACGAAGAGGAACAGAGCAACGATGCCAACAATTAGACCCACTCAAATCGGACCGACAACGACCAAGCCGCGCACCGTCACCCCGCGCACCGTGGAGCCGAAAACGGTTTTCCCTACCACCGTGGGAGGAGAGCAAACAGACATAACCATTGCTCGACCAGACAGCGCCCCAGAAGCTGCCCCAACGTCTCGCAGGAGCTTAAGGGGCACATCAACGGTTTCCCTTGATGGTGAATCCCTCACTTGGACGGGAAAGGGCCTTGCTGGGCTCTATGGCGCGGTGGAAGTGCTCGCTAAGGGCCAGTCTGCTTTGTGGGAGCGGGTCAAATGTGACCCGGAAACTGGCGGAGCCTTGGCGGTGCCGGAGTGGTGGGCCGTTCGGCCAGGCGCTAACATCCCACAGCTCTGCGTTGTGCTCAGAGAGATTGACCAAACCGGCAAAGTCCTTAGATCACAGTGGTCATTCTCGATTCCCCACTACGTTGGTGTTGAAGAAGAAGCGCCAAACCTACCCCCATTCACGAAGGGTTCATACTTTGGGACGTTGACCCTGGTAGACAATACAAAACTCACAATTAATGCCGCTTCAATGGAAGAGGCTGAGGATTTCATTCAGGCTTGCGTTCCTTATATTGACCCTGCCTTTATTGGAGGACAAGACATTCATTTGGGCCTTAGAAAAGGCAAATCATTGAAGGTGACTAAAGTGAAACCTTACCGGGCTCAATTCTACTCAACAGGGCAAAAAGATACGGTTCCTGATTGGGAGGTTGATTTTCCGTAGGAGGTCTCTGGAAGGTCTATCGTCTTGGGCTATATAACGAGAGCGCAAAAACCGAAGTCTATGTCACCTAAGCGGATACACCGAAAACTGAAGAGAAGAAAGCGGATTGGCTTTGATTTATGCGTACCTTTACGACAATATGCAGATGAAAATTTTCTAGCTGAATCTACACTGCGTTATCACATCGCAACTTATAAAATTATTGCCTATTGGTTTAGGCGTAGATGGTGGATTTTGCCCCCTGAATATTATGAGCAACTTGGGCTATATCCCGAGAGCGCTAATCCTGGGAAAAAGGCTTCACAAAACAAGAATTCAGAGGCTAACTTGGGGGCTGGTTAAGCACACTAAACCCCCTAGACCTCTATGGCTTTTGAATTTTTGGCAAGCGGAGACGCCGCCGGAGCTGATGGCATCTTTTTCCCGGCTTCTGATCTCCCTGGCGTTGATGCTGCTGAGCTGACCGGCGCAGACTCTGACGCACTCAAGCAAGGCAAGGCAACCATGGCGCTAGTAGAAGCGCTAGTTTTGGGCCTGGCTGCTGCTGCCCCCCTCGGTTTGACCGTCTCTAAAGCTTCTCCCGCTGGAGCCGGTGCCAACTTGTTCAACCAGGGCTACACGATGCAGTGGCAGAAGCTGGTGAACCTCTCTGACAACTCCCTCGGCATGATTCCCCTGCCGACTGCTGGCGCGAATGCAGGCAATGGTGGCGTAGCGGTTGCGGACCTCTACCCCAACGCCGCCACCCTGGCTGCTGGCGCTGCTGCACCGGCTGACGGCATCAGCATCCCTGCGGCTGAGCTGGCTTCCTATGGTGCTCCCGCCTTTTCTGGCTTGAACTTGGCAGCCGGTCAAGACAACCGCTCTGTCTTGGCGGCACTGTTTGAGGTGCTCAGCAGCTCTGAAACTCGCAGCGCAACCGTAGAAAGTGCCATCACGACTGCGGCTAAATCCACGCCTGCGTCTAGCGCCATCCCTGCGGCCTTGACTGCGGCAACTGACCCCACCAGCGGCATCGCTGCGGCGGATGCGCCCCAGCGTTCCTTGTTGAGCCGAAACAACACCGTTTCAGTTCAGGTTGAGCTGAACCCCGAGACCCAGAGCTTTGATGCTCGCTCGGTAACCGCTTAAACCGCTCTTAATTCGGTTCGATTCAAGTTCTAATTCATTTGCTCGGAGTTCGATAAATGGCTGCTTTTTTCTGCAAGATTGGTGGGTCCGTTGGTGACATTGGCGAAATCAAGTTTGGTTTCAATGCTCCAGAGGATGCCTACACAGACATCGCGGATGAGCTCGGTGTAACCGCGATTAAGGAACGCGCTGACCGTCGAGGCGTTGCTTTTGGCATTAACTACCCCAAGCCCCCTAAAGTCCGCATTAACTATGGTGACCGGGAGCTGTTGGGTGATGACAACAACCGCAGTTGCTTGCGCTTCTGTGACCCTGACAAGTTGGGCCAGGTGCTCAACGGTTCACTCAATGACAAGAAAGTCACGGTGAACGGCATCGAATTCCCCATTCGTAGCGTCTCCATGCCCCAGGCATAAGCCGTGGAACAGTCCATCTTTGACCGCATTACGGTCAATCAGGATGAGTTTCTTAACGCCCTCTTCTGGCAGCTTTCGGGACAGGTCTCTGTCCCTCGCTCAGGATGGGGCGTTCCTAAGCAATCGTTTGGAATCGTTCCTGCTGGCGTGTTTGAGTTCACCGCCAGGGCTGACAATCAGCAGCCCACGTGGAATCAATCGGGCTGGCTTGCGGCCTATTCCTATCAGCAATATTGCTTCTCCCAGTGGGTGCCTTTGGGTCAGAGCTTTATCTTTTTGCCACCCGAACGAGAGGAGTATGAGCTGTTCTTTTCCCCGGTTAGATGGGTGTTTGGTCTAACCGCTGAACTCAAGCAGTTCACAGGGGAATGGTCGGAGCGATTGCGCAACATCGAGACCCAGTTAGAAACGCTGGAATCACCCGTTGATGTTGTTCTGAATTACCTCGATAGCCCTGAATCACCCTTGGCTGAGATTCAGGAGCAAATCGAAGGTATTCCCGACCAAATCACAGACACATTCGAGATTTTGTTAGACGCAGGAGAGATCAACGATGGGCCTTAACGACAAACTTATTCCCGTAGGTCGCTTCAATAGCACTGGTGATATGCCAACCCTTAAACCTGGAATGCTGTTGCTCAAAGAAGGTGACCAGCTCAACTTTGATGAGCTGTACGTGGGCACCAGTCGCGGCAATAGCTTGATTAACCCTCGCACCGTGATCAAGGGTGCAAAATGACCGTCACTTCGGCACCCGACTCACCGAGTGCTTCGGTCATGGATTCACAGCCGACTTCGGCACCCAAGTGATGGTTGCTTCGGCTCCGAAATGACATTGCTCCTCGGCACCGGAATGACCATTTGATGC
>CALLAT010000012.1 GCA_938002085.1 uncultured Pseudanabaenaceae cyanobacterium | reverse complement strand
ATCGAGGGCTGAGATATTTTGACGATAAGCTTGATCAACAAATCTTCTTCTTTGGTCGAGGGCGAGATATTGAGAAATTACGAAATCGGCTAGAAGATAGTGCTTTTATCCCAGTTATTGGTGCATCGGGCAGTGGTAAGTCGTCTCTGGTTCGAGCAGGCCTATTACGAAAGCAACTCCGTCAGGAACGTGCTGGAAACTGGCAGATTTTGCCAATTATTAGGCCAGGTGATTTACCCTTGGGTGAATTAAGGATTGCATTCTCTGATCTGGGTAAAACAATCGGAGAATTATCAGAATTGACGAGATTTACTCGCAGTTCTAGGCGACTGCCGACGATTGAAATATTTCGCGTAATTTTGGAGGCAATGCGAGAAACAGGACAACGTTATTTATTGGTTATTGATCAATTTGAGGAGGTGTTTACTTTTACTGCAAAATTGGAAGGTGAATTAGAGTTACAAGAACAATTGGAGGAGCGTGATTGTTTTTTGAACCTAATTACCTATGTGGCTCAGGTTCAAGACTCTCCTCTCAAAGTCTTGGTGACATTACGGGCAGATTTTTTGGCTCCCTGTTTGCAGCATCCAGCTTTGAAGGACTTGATTGAGCTGAACGCCGTTTATGTTGCACCGTTGCTAGGGGCTGAGTTGCAGGAGGCCATTGAGGAACCTGCGAGGGTGCAGGGATATTCGGTTGATCCAGAGCTGACGGCAGCGCTTATTCGTGATGCGGCGAATGAACCGGGGTATTTGCCTCTGTTGGAGTTTACGCTGGAGCAGCTTTGGAGTAGGCGAGAGGATGAGTCGAAGCTTTGTATTTCCCTGACGGCCTATGAACAGTTAGGGGATGAGGATGTTGAGTCGAATGGGAAAACTGCCCCGAATGGGCTGAAGCGGGCGCTGAATTGGCATGCGGACCGGGTGTTTGAGTTTTCGGATTTTGCCCAGGATCAGCCCAGGAAGCATCGCAATGACCAGGAACGGGAGTGGATTCGGCTGATCTTTTTGCGGTTGGTGCGAATGGTGCAGGGGGAGACGGATACGCGGCAGCGACAGCCTCGGAAAAATTTATTGAGCTATGAACAGTTAGGGGATGAGGGTGTTGAGTCGAATGGTAAAACTGCCCCGAGTGGGCTGAAACGGGCGCTGAATTGGCATGCGGACCGGGTGTTTGAGTTTTCGGATTTTGTCCAGGATCAGCCCAGGAAGCATCGCAATGACCAGGAACGGGAGTGGATTCGGCTGATCTTTTTGCGGTTGGTGCGAATGGTTCAGGGGGAGATGGATACGCGGCAGCGACAGCCTCGGAAAAATTTGTTGAGCCTGGCGGAGAGCCCGGAGGCGCAGCAGCGACTGGATGGGGTGATTGGCAGTTTGATTGAGGGTCGTCTATTGGTGGCGGACCAGGCATTAGAGGAGGGAGGGCCGAGGGAAGTCGTTGACCTGGCCCATGAGGCTTTGATTGAGGGATGGAAGCGGTTTGATGAATGGCGGACGGAGGACCGTGAGATACGGCGGACGGCGGAAAAGTTAGCGGAGGCTCGGCGGGATTGGGAGCGGGCGGTGGAGGCAGAGAAGGAACAGTATTTGATTACGAGGGTGTTGTTGGAGCAAGTGCGGAGGGACTGGGAGCAGATTCGGTTGTATTCGTTGAAGCCGCATGCGGATGAGACGTTTTATCGGTTGAGCGATCAGGCTGAAAAAGCTGAAAAGTTGGAGTTACAGCTTCAGGTCGATGCCAACCGTGTGGAGCGAATGATTGAGGCGCAGCGACCAACGCCAGAAATTTTGAGCCTTGTGGTTCAGACCATGGGCAAGAACCAGGACAAGTTACCTGAAAAACTGATTAGCTCAGTGCCGGTTTGCGTTCGACAGACTGTAGCAAACCAGCTCAGTAGCCCATCGGCCTATGGCCATTCCGCTTCCGTTACATCAATGGCTTTTAGCCCCGATGGAAATATCATCGTCAGTGGCAGTGACGACCAGACGGTGAGGCTCTGGACCCTCGATGGCATACCCATTGGACAACCCTTTCAAGGTCATTCTGAGTCCGTCACCTCAGTGGCCTTTAGCCCCGATGGAAATACCATCGTCAGTGGCAGTGACGACCAGACGGTGAGGCTCTGGACCCTCGATGGCATACCCATTGGAAAACCCTTTCAAGGACATTCTGAGTCCGTCATCTCAGTGGCCTTTAGCCCCGATGGAAATACCATCGTCAGTGGCAGTGACGATCAGATGGTGCGGCTCTGGAAACTCGATGGAACTCCTATTGGAAAACCCTTTCAAGGTCATTCTGAGTCCGTCACCTCAGTGGCCATTAGCCCCGATGGAAATACCATCGTCAGTGGCAGTGACGACCAGACGGTGCGGCTCTGGAAACTCGATGGAACACCCATTGGAAAACCCTTCCAAGGTCATTCTAATTCCGTTAACTCAGTAGCCTTTAGCCCCAGAAATATCATCGTCAGTGGCAGTGACGATAATACGGTGCGGCTCTGGACCCTCGATGGAACACTCATTGGAAAACCCTTTAAAGGTCATTCTGAGCCCGTCAACTCAGTGGCCTTTAGCCTCGATGGAAATACCATCGTCAGTGGCAGTGACGATAATACGGTGCGGCTCTGGACCCTGGATGGAACACCCATTGGACTAGCCTTTCAAGGTCATTCTAATTCCGTCAACTCAGTGGCATTTAGCCCCGATGGAAAGACCATCGTCAGTGGCAGTGACGATAATACGGTGTGGCTCTGGAAACTCGATGGAACACCCATTGGACGACCCTTTCAGGGTCATTCCTCTTACGTCAACTCAGTGGCGTTTAGCCCCGATGGAAATACCATTGTCAGCGGCAGTGGAGACCAG